>NZ_FMCH01000508.1 GCF_900091855.1 Streptomyces sp. DvalAA-14 | reverse complement strand
ACTGAAGCCCGGGGGCGCCCGGAGGGCCGGGGCCCGGAACGTCAGGGGCTCACAACGCCAAGGGCTCAGAGGGTCAGCACGATCTTCCCGAACACCTCGCCAGCGGCGAGGTGTTCGAACCCCTCGCGGGCCCGGTCCATCGGCAGCACCGAGTCGATCACCGGCCGTACCCCGGTCAGCGCGCAGAAGGAGAGCAGGTCCTGCAGCTCGTCCTTGCTGCCCATGGTGGAGCCGACCACCTTCAGCTCCAGGAAGAAGATCCGGTTCAGCTCGGTGGCCGCCGGGTTCGGGCCGCTGGTGGCGCCCGAGATGACCAGCGTGCCGCCCGGCCGGAGGGACTTGACGGAGTGCGACCAGGTGGCCGCCCCGACGGTCTCGATCACCGCGTCCACCCGCTCCGGCAGCCGGGCGCCCGGCTCGAACACCTCGTGCGCGCCGAGTTCGGCCGCGCGCTGCCGCTTGCCGGCGTCCCGGCTGGTCGCGTACACCCGCAGCCCGGCCGCCCGGCCCAGCACGATCGCGGCCGTGGCGACGCCGCCGCCCGCGCCCTGTACGAGCACCGCGTCGCCGGGGCGCACCCCCGCGTTGGTGAACAGCATCCGGTAGGCGGTCAGCCACGCGGTCGGCAGGCAGGCCGCCTCCTCGAAGGACAGCTCCTTCGGCTTGGGCAGCACGTTCCAGGTCGGGACGGCCACCTGTTCGGCGAAGGTCCCCTGATACCGCTCGGTGAGCAGCGACCGCCGCTCCTTGGGCCCCACCCCGTGCCCGGTCTCCCCAATCACCGAGTGCAGCACCACCTCGTTGCCGTCCTCGTCCACCCCGGCCGCGTCGCAGCCGAGGATCATCGGCAGGCTCTCCTCGGCCAGCCCCACCCCCCTGACGCGACCACAGGTCGTGGTGGTTCAGCGACGCGGCCTTCACCGTGACCCGCGTCCACCCCTCCCGCTCCCGCGGCCCCGGCCGCTCCCCCAACGCGAGCCCGCCCAGCGGCTCTCCGGCATCGATACGCGCGGCATACACGGCAAACATGCCGCCGACCCTACGATCCCGGCCCACCGCTGGGGAACACCCCGGCCCTGTGACCCGCCCCGCACGATCGCGACGGTGGCGCGCCCCCGCCGGGAGGAGACCCGCCACCGACACGCCACCGACAAGTGACCGGCACGCGACCGGGGCACGAGCGGCCCCGGCGGAGAACTCAGCGCCGCGCCACCCCCTCCGCCCGGGCCGCGGCGGCCACCGCCGCGGTGACGGCGGGGGCGACGCGGGGGTCGAAGGGGGACGGGATGACGCAGGTCGGGGAGAGTTCGCCGGCCACGACGGCCGCGAGGGCCTCGGCGGCGGCGAGTTTCATGCCCTCGGTGATCGCGGAGGCGCGGACCTGGAGGGCGCCGGCGAAGATGCCGGGGAAGGCCAGCACGTTGTTGATCTGGTTGGGGAAGTCGCTGCGGCCGGTGGCGACCACGGCGGCGTACTTGTGGGCCACCTCGGGGTGGATCTCCGGGGTGGGGTTGGCCATGGCGAAGATGAAGGCGCCCGGGGCCATCGCGGCCACGGCCGCTTCGGCGACGGTGCCGCCGGACACGCCGATGAAGACGTCCGCGCCGGCCAGCGCCGACTCCAGCGAGCCGGTCAGGCCGGCCTTGTTCGTATACGAGGCCAGCTCCCGCTTGACCGGGTTCAGGTCCTCGCGGCGGTCGTGGACCACGCCCTTGCGGTCGGTGACGGCGACATCGCCGATGCCCGCCTCGACCAGGATCCGGGCGATCGCGACGCCGGCCGCGCCGGCACCGGAGATGACCGCCCGCAGTTCGCCGAGGGTGCGCCCGGTCAGGGTGCAGGCGTTGCGCAGCGCCGCCAGGGTGACCACCGCCGTGCCGTGCTGGTCGTCGTGGAAGACCGGGATGTCCAGCCGCTCCTTGAGCTGCTTCTCGATCTCGAAGCAGCGGGGGGCGGAGATGTCCTCCAGGTTGACGCCGCCGAACGACGGGGCCAGCCGGACCACGGTCTCCACGATCTCGTCGACGCCGGTGCAGGCCAGCGCGATCGGCACCGCGTCCACCCCGCCGAACTGCTTGAACAGGATCGCCTTGCCCTCCATCACCGGCAGCGACGCCTCGGGCCCGATGTCGCCGAGTCCCAGCACCGCGGTGCCGTCGGTGACGACCGCGACGACCTGGGACTTCCAGGTGTAGTCGTGCACGAGTTCGGGCGTCTCGGCGATCGCCGTGCAGACCTCGGCGACCCCGGGCGTGTAGGCGAGTGACAGGTCGTCGGCGTCGCGCACCGGCACGGTCGCGGCGATCTCCATCTTGCCGCCCCGGTGCAGGGCGAAGACCGGGTCGAGCGGAAACGCACCGGTGTCCGTAGCCGTAACCGCATCGCCTCCCGGGCCGGAACCGCTGTCGGCGCCCGGACCGGATCGGGGATTGACGATTTCCGTAGCCACTGTTTGGCCCCTTTGTCGAAAGTTGAGGGAAAGTGCTCCACCCGGACCGCGGGCAGAGGTGGGCTCGGCGTCCGTACCGCCAGATGGGAGTGGGCGTGGCGACATTCGGACACCAGGCGTGCCGCACGCACGCCGTGGGCCCCTGATGAGGGGCGGAGGCACCGTTCTACCGGATTGCTCTTCCGCTGACGGCTACCCGTCTGATCGGCACGGCCCCCACCGGTCCGGCCTTGGTGTGCCGGCGCGATGGGCGCCCGGGGATGGCCCGTTATCCGATTTTGACACAACGAGCACACTGCCTGGTGCTGTCCGGATGGCAAGATGCACAGATCACACAGGGTTGCGGTACTCGATGGCGCGTGCCGTTCGCCGCCCTGCAGGTAAGACCCCGTCTCGCAGGAGGACACAGCGATGACCGCATGTACCACCAGGCGTTCGGCCGCCCTGACACGTCTCACCGCGGTCGCCGCCATCGCGGTCGCCGGCACCCTGGTACTCACCGGGTGTGGCGACCAGACCAAGAAGGACGATTCCCCCGGCGCCAGTTCGTCGGCCGGCGGAGCCTCCGCCACCAAGGCCGGCGCCCCGCTGTTCGCCAAGCTGCCCAAGAAGTTCCAGGACTCAGGTGTGATCAAGGTCGGCACCGACGCCTCGTACGCGCCGATGGAGCAGACCGAGAACGGACAGATCGTCGGCATCGACCCCGACATCGCCAACGCGCTGTCCGCCCAGCTCGGGGTGAAGTTCGTCTTCACCAACGGCACCTTCGACGGGCTGATCACCTCGCTGTACACCGGTCGCTCGGACATCGTGATGTCGGCGATGAGCGACACCAAGGACCGCCAGCAGGGCCTGGACGACAGCGGCAAGAAGACCGGCAAGGGCGTCGACTTCGTCGACTACTACAACTCCGGCTCCTCGCTGCTGGTCAAGAAGGGCAACCCGAAGGGCATCAAGGCACTGGGCGACGTCTGCGGCCAGACGGTGGCGGTGCAGCGCGGCACCATCTACGAGGACGCGTTCAAGACGCAGAAGAAGGCCTGCGGTGCCAAGGGACTGACCATCCAGTCCTTCGACACCGACGCCGAGGCGCAGACCCGGGTCCGGGCCGGCGGCGCGGTCGCCGACCTCAACGACACGCCGGTGGCCGCCTACATCGCGCAGAAGTCCGGCAACGGCAACGACTTCGAGGTGGCCGGCGGTCCGGCCGACGCGGGCCCGTTCGGTATCGCCCTGGACAAGAGCAACACGCAGCTGCGCGACGCGCTGAAGGAGGCCGTGGACGCGATCATCGCCGACGGCAGCTACGCCAAGGTGCTGCAGAAGTGGAACTCGACCAGCGGCGCCATCCAGCAGTCCGCGATCAACGGCGGCTCGTGACGTGACCACCGCAGACTTCGAGCAGGGGCCCGCCGGCACGCCGCCGGCCGGGCCCCCGGCCGCCGGGACCGCGACGGACACGCCGTACGAGGCCATCCGCGCCATCCCGGTGCGCCACTACGGCCGCTGGGTCGCGGCGGTGGTCGTCGTCGTCCTGCTGGCCTGGCTGGCCTACGCCTTCTCGCAGGGCGACATCCTGTGGAACACGGTCGGCGACAAGCTGTTCGACCCGACGGTGGTCAAGGGCATCTGGCACACCATCGTGATCTCGGTCTGCTCGATGGCGCTCGGCCTGGTGCTGGGTGTGGTCTTCGCCGTGATGCGGCTGTCGAAGAACCCGGTCACCGGCGGTGTGGCGTGGCTGTACATCTGGTTCTTCCGCGGCACCCCGGTCTACGTCCAGCTGCTGATGTGGTTCAACCTCTCGCTGATCTTCCCGGTGATCAACCTCGGGCCGATCTACAAGAACGACACCGTCGCGGTGATGACCCCGTTCCTGGTGGCCCTGCTGGGCCTGGGGCTCAACGAGGGCGCCTACATGGCGGAGATCGTCCGGGCCGGCATCCAGTCGGTGGACGAGGGCCAGACCGAGGCGGCGCACGCGCTCGGGATGACCGGCGCGCGGACCATGGGCCGGATCGTGCTGCCGCAGGCGATGCGGGTGATCATCCCGCCGACCGGCAACGAGTTCATCAACATGCTCAAGACCTCCTCGCTGGTCTCGGTGGTGCAGTACACCGAGCTGCTGCGGGCGACGTCGGACATCGGCAACTCCACCACCGCGGTGATGGAGATGTACTTCGTCGCCTCGATCTGGTACCTGGTGCTGACCAGCGTGTTCAGCGTCGGCCAGTTCTATCTGGAGCGCCGCTACGCCCGCGGTTCGCTGCGCTCGCTGCCGCTGACCCCGTGGCAGAAGGTCCGGGCGAACCTGTCCACCCTGCGCCGACCGAAGGTGGCCGTCCGATGAGCAGTCCGATGAGCGACCTGGCGGGCGGCGCGACCGCCGGCGGCCGGCCGATGGTGAAGGCCGAGGGCGTGCACAAGTCCTTCGGCACCGCGCACATCCTCAAGGGCATCGACCTGGAGGTGGCGCCGCGCGAGGTGTTCTGCCTGATCGGGCCGTCCGGCTCCGGCAAGTCCACTTTCCTGCGCTGCGTCAACCACCTGGAGCAGATCAACGCCGGGCGGCTGTGGGTGGACGGCGAGCTGATCGGCTACCGGCAGCGCGGCGACAAGCTGTACGAGCTGAAGGACCGTGAGGTGGCCGCCAAGCGGCGGGACATCGGCATGGTCTTCCAGCGGTTCAACCTGTTCCCGCACATGACCGCGATCGAGAACATCATGGAGGGCCCGGTCCAGGTCAAGCGGGAGAGCAAGGCCGTGGCCCGGGAGCGGGCCACCGCGCTGCTGGACCGGGTGGGCCTGTCCGACAAGGCCGGCAACTACCCGGCGCAGCTGTCCGGCGGCCAGCAGCAGCGGGTGGCGATCGCCCGGGCGCTGGCGATGGAGCCCAAGCTGATGCTCTTCGACGAGCCGACCTCGGCGCTCGACCCGGAGCTGGTCGGCGATGTGCTGGACGTGATGCGCGGGCTCGCCGAGGACGGCATGACGATGATCGTGGTCACCCACGAGATGGGCTTCGCCCGCGAGGTGGGCGACGCGCTGGTCTTCATGGACGACGGGGCGGTGGTGGAGTCGGGCCATCCGCGCGATGTGCTGGGCAACCCGCAGCACGACCGGACGAAGTCGTTCCTGTCCAAGGTGCTGTGATCCCTCGCCGGGGAATGCGCCCCGCATCCGCCGAGGCGGGGTACGGGCCGGCCGCCCGTGCCCCGCGCGCACCTCTGATCCGTAATACCCTGGTACCAGGTTCGGCCATTACCGAGACTGGACCGTACGCCGTGAGGACCCCAAGTGGAACTGGCTTACTACGCGGATTACGCCGTGCGCCTGGTCAACACCGAAGCCCCCTTGCGCGGCACCGACGCGCTGACCTCGGTGGAGGCGGTGCGGGAGCTGTTCGGCTCCGGCGCCCAGGCGACCAAGGCGGTCGACGCCGACGTCCCGCGGCTGCGCGCGGTACGGACCCGGCTGCGCGGGGTCTTCGAGGCGGCGGACGAGGGTGACGAGGTCCGGGCGGTCGACCTGCTGAACCAGCTGATGCTGGAGTTCCCGGTCAGTCCGCAGATCTCCGGGCACAACTTCCTCAACGAGGACACCGGCCGCCCCGACTGGCACATGCACCTCGCCGAGCAGGCGGCGAACGCCGGTGCGGGCTACTCGGCGAGCGCCTGCATGGGGCTCGCGGTGCAGCTCACCACGCTGGGCGTGGACCGGCTGGGCATCTGCCAGGCGATGCCGTGCCGGAACGCCTACGTCGACACATCGACAAACCGTTCACGCCGTTACTGTTCCGACCGCTGTGCCACCCGCGCCAACGTCGCGGCCTACCGGGCCCGCAAACGCCTGGAGAACGAGCGGTCGGCCCGCAGCGGTCTGACGCAGGACGCCGCCCAGCTGGCCCACGAGCCCGCACCGGCCACCGAGCGCTGAACCTCCCGGGGCGGCCGGAACCGCGCCCGGGCCCTGGCCAGCACCAGCTCGTCCGGCACGGCGCCGAACTCCCGGCTGTCGTTCTCCACGAACGCGTTGTCACCCATCACCCACCAGCCGCCCTCGCGCCGCTCCACGGCGCGTTTGACGATCAGCAGATCCTGTTGCAGTGGGTGCCGCAGCACCACCACGTCCCCCTCGCGTACCAGCTCGGCGCCGCTGCTGATCTTCTGGATCAGCAGCCAGTCCCCGTTCAGCAGCGTGGGCGCCATCGACGGACCAGTGACCTCGACCAGCTGCCACGACAGCCTGGCCCCCTGCTCCCGCATCCTCCGCCTCCTGGTTCGTTTCTCCACCGCCCCCAAGAGTGGCATCAGACTTTTGTCCCAAGCCACCTGGGGCACCCGAGAAAACGCGTACTCCAGGGAGTAATGTCCCACCTGAAAGACGATCACGAGGAAGGACAGCCATGTTCACTCGCCTGTTCGCGCCGAAGGTCAAGGTCAGCGCCCACTGCGACCTGCCCTGCGGTGTCTACGACCCGGCCCAAGCCCGCATCGAGGCCGAGTCCGTCAAGGCGGTCCAGGAGAAGTACCAGGCGAACGAGGACGCGGACTTCCGCACCCGCGTGATCCTGATCAAGGAGCAGCGCGCCGAACTCGCCAAGCACCACGTCTCGGTGCTGTGGAGCGACTACTTCAAGCCTCCGCACTTCGAGAAGTACCCCCAGCTCCACCAGCTGGTCAACGACACGCTGAAGGCCCTGAGCGCAGCGAAGGCCTCCAACGACCCGGCGACCGGCCAGAAGGCCCTGGACCTGATCGCCCAGATCGACAAGATCTTCTGGGAGACCAAGAAGGCCTGACGCACTCCAGGTCTCCGCAGGCGCCCGGCCCGTCCTCCCGACGGGCCGGGCGCCTGCATTTGCCCCACCCGAACGAGTGAAGCGCGAACGCGGTCAGAGTTCGTCGGCCAGTTCCTGCAGCAGGCGCCGCTTGGGCCGGGCGCCCACCAGCACCTTGACCGGCACGCCGCCCCGGAAGAGCAGCAGGGTGGGCATCGACAGCACGCCGTAGGCCGCCTGGGTGACCGGGTTGCTGTCGACGTCGAGCTGGACCACGCGCAGCCGATCGGACTGCTCGGCGGCGATCTCGGCCAGCACCGGGGCGATCATCCGGCAGGGCGGGCACCAGGAGGCGGTGAAGTCGACCAGGACGGGCAGGTCGCAGGCCAGCACGTCGGCCGCGAAGGTCTCGTCGGTCACCGCGGTCACGGGCGGAGGTGCGGTGGTCGTCATGGGTGTGTCCCTTCGTCGGGTGACTGGGCCGTGGTGACGGCCAGTTCGCACATCGGCTCGCCGGCGCCCGCCGCGGCTTCCTCCGCGAGCGCCAGCTGGGCCGCCACCTGGTCCCGCACCTCCCGCAACCGCTCGACGCACGCGTCCAGTTCGGCCAGCTTGCGGCGGTAGACGGCCAGCGACGCCTCGCAGGTGTCGCCCGCCGGGTGCCCGGCCCGCAGGCAGTCCACGAAGGGCCTGGTCTCCTCCAGGCCGAAGCCGAAGTCCTGGAGGGTGCGGATCTGCCGGAGCAGCCGCAGATGCTGCTCGCCGTAGTCGCGGTAGCCGTTGCCGGCGCGGTCGGCCGGCGGCAGCAGGCCGAGGGACTCGTAGTAGCGGAGGGCCCGGGTGGTGGTCCCGGCCCGGTCCGCGAGCTCACCGATGCGCATGTCTTCGACGGTAGACCTTGACGCGCACGTCAACGCCAGCCGCGAAACGCCGCGCCCGGCCGCGGATTTCCGGCTCCTCCCGGCCCGCTGGCAAAAAGTTCCAGGATTTACGTCCCAGAGGTTGCTGACTGCCACACACCCTCGGAAAGCTGCCTTCAGCACTTCTCACCATGCCGCCACACCCGCACCGCGAGGAGCCTGGATGCACCACCCGCTCAGACACCCCACCCGCCGCAGGGCGTTGACCGTGGCAGCGGCCCTGTCGCTGCTGGCCGGACTGTCCGTCACCGCCGTCTCCGGCACCGCCGGCGCCACCGACCCGTCAGCCACCCGGCAGGCCGAATTCAGCGCGGCGGCCCAGGAGTTCGGCGTTCCGCTGCCGGTCCTCGAAGCGGTGTCGTACAACGAGTCCCGCTGGGAGGCGCACGCCGGGCAGGAGAACGCCCAGGCCGGCTACGGCCCGATGAACCTCACCGACCTCACCACCGCGGAACTCGACGCGGACGGCCTGACCACCCAGTCCCCGCGCTACGCCGACCTGCTCAAGGCCCCCGCCGAGCACACCGCGGCCGCGGCGGCCGGCCTGCTCGGCACCGGCACCGCTGCCGTCACCTCCGACGAGACGCAGAACATCCGCGGCGGCGCGGCCCTGCTGGCCTCCTACGCCAGGGGCTACGGCCACGGCCGGCTGCCGCGGACGGTCGACGGCTGGTACGCCGCGGCCGCCCGCTACAGCCAGGCCACCGAGGACAAGGTGGCGCAGGTCTTCGCCGACGAGGTGTGGAGCACCCTGCGGGCCGGCGCGGCCCGCACCACGCAGGACGGCCAGCAGATCACGCTGGCCCCGCTGGCCGGCCTGCACCCGGACCGGGGCGACGTCCGCAAGCTCGGCCTGACCGAGGTCACCCCGCCGCAGGGCACCCAGAAGCCGGAGTGCCCCAAGTCGCTGGGCTGCGACTTCATACCGGCCGCGTACACCCTGCTGGACCCGTCGAACCTGGCGGACTACGGCAGCCACGACCTGGCCGACCGCCCCAACGACCTGCAGATCCGCTACATCACGCTGCACAGCACCGACGAGACCTACGACGGCACGCTCGACCTGTTCCGCGACCCGACCTACGCGGCCGGCGCCCACTACGTCGTCCGCTCCCAGGACGGGCAGGTCACCCAGCTGACCCCCACCAAGGACATCGCCTGGGACAGCGCCAACCGCTCCTTCTACCAGCACTCCATCGGCATCGAGCAGGAGGCCTGGGCCACCCACGGCGCCACCTGGTTCAGCGAGCCGCTCTACCGCTCGACGGCCGCGCTGGTGAAGTACCTGGCCGCCAAGTACGACATCCCGCTGGACCGGGCCCACATCCTCGGCCACGACAACGTCCCCGGCAGCAGCGAGAGCGGTGTCGCCACCCAGCACTGGGACCCCGGGCCCGGCTGGGACTGGGAGCACTTCTTCGACCTGCTGGGCGCGCCGATCCACGCGACCGCCAAGCAGGGCAGCGACGTCGTCGCGATCAAGCCGGGCTTCGCGGCGAACCCGCAGACCACCACGTACTGCGACGACGTGCAGGGCTACAAGCAGTTCCCCGGCCCTTACCAGAGCTTCGACTGCCCGGTGACCTCCGCCGACGCCCCGTCCAGCTTCGTCCCGCTGTACACCGCTCCCAGCACCACCGCCCCGCTGGTGGCCGATCCCTATCTGCACCCGACCGGCGCCGGCACCACCGCGATGAACGACTGGGGCGACAAGGCGCCCACCGGTGAGCAGTACGTCGTCGCGGCGCGGCAACCGGGGTGGACCGCGATCTGGTTCGGCGGCCGGCAGGCATGGTTCCAGGACTCCGCCCGCCACCCGGCGACCGTCCCGGTGAAGGCCGCCCGGATCGTCCCCAAGCCGGGCCGCACCTCGATCCCGGTCTACACCACGGCCTACCCGGAGTCCTCCGTCTACCCCGCGGACTTCGTCGCCTTCGAGGGCGGCACCGCCCCGCGCCCCCAACTGGCCCGCGCCAAGTACACGATCCCGGCCGGCCAGTCCTACGTCGAGTCAGGTCCGGCGGTGAACACCGACTCCTACTTCGCCATCTACTACGACGGCTCGGCCCCCTACGACCAGCACGACTTCGTGGGGCAGACCAAGGTGTACGAGATCGTCTACAACCACCGGATGGCCTTCGTCGACGCCGCCGACGTGGACGTCGTCCCGGCCGGCTAGGCCGTGTCTGACAAATCCCGCCTGCCCCGCGACGCCTGGCACGCGCGCTCGCTGCGTTGTCGGGGTCGTCCGAGTAGCCCACTACGAGGACGACCCTCCGCCTTGCGATCGCACGCACCAGACGCCGCGGGGCCCCGCCCTGCGGGCGGACGGCGCTATTTGTCAGACACGGCCTAGCCCGGGACGCGGTCCCCCTCGGGCCCCGCCGGTTCGGCGCGGCCCGAGGGGGACTCCTGGCCCGCTGCGATCCCTCAGCCGATGCGGTCGCCCTCCAGCGCCGCGTGGGTCACCCGTAGCGCCCGGCTGGAGGTGTCGAACGTCCGCTGCGCCACGCACACGAACAAGCAGTCCACCACCACCAGCTGGCTGATCCGGCTGGCCATCGCCCCCGGCCGGAACGTCGTCTCCCGGCCCGCCGACACCAGCACGAAGTCGGCCAGCCCGGCCGCGGTCGACAGCGGGTGATTGGTGATCACCACCGTGCCGGCGCCGCCGGCCGAGGCGCGCCGCAGCGGCTCCAGCACATCGCGGCTCTCCCCCGAGTGCGACACCGCCAGGAACACATCGCCCGCCCCCAGCAGCACCGCGCTGGTCAGCGCGGACTGGGAGTCGCCGTGCGCGTGGCACGGCCTGCCGATCCGGGCCAGCTTCTGCTGCAGGTCCTGGGCGACCAGCCCGGACGCTCCGACCCCGGCGATGTGCAACTGGCCGCCGCCGCAGACCGCCGCCACCGCGCCGGCCAACTGCTCCGGGTCCAGCTGCGTGGCCGTCTCCAGCACCGCCTGCGACTCGGTGTGCACCAGCTTGGCGATCACCTCGGCGGCCGAGTCCTCCGGTGTGATCCCCGAGGTGAGCGTGGAGCGCGGGGCCTGCCGCGCCGCCGACGCGGCCAGCGCCAGCCGCAGCTCCGGATAGCCGCTGAAGCCGAGCGCCCGCGCGGTCCGCACGATGGACGACTCGCTGGTACCGGCCAGCGCGCTCAGCTCCGAGATCGTGCTGCGGGCCACCCGCGCGGGGTCCTCGACGATCAGGGAGGCGATCCGCGCGGCGGCCGGCGTGAGCGAGGGCAGCAGCCCGCGCACGGTCGCGGTGAGCGCGTCGCCCGACCGGCCCGCGTCGCCGGCCGCGCGGCCGGTCCCAGATCCGGACCCGGCGGCCCCGGGGGCGTCTTCCTGCTCGGATTCCTGCACGGAAGAAGAATGCCCTGCCGATCGGGCGCCGGGGACCGCGGGCGGCCGATTGCCCTCCCCGGTCGCCGATCGCCCGCCGATCGCCCGCCGCCGCCTCCGGCGCCCCGGCTGCCACCCGGACGGGTGACACCGCCCGCCGCCAACCGGGCGACAATGGGGAGCGTGATCGAACCGCCGGAGCTGTCGCTGCCGTCCCCGCTGACCGAGCTGGCGGACGAGCGGCTGGCGCGGTGCGGGGTCCGGCTGCTGCTCAAGCGGGACGATCTGATCCATCCGGAGCTGACCGGGAACAAGTACCGAAAGCTGCGGCTGAATCTGGCGGCGGCGCGCGACGGCGGCCACCGGACGCTGCTGACCTTCGGCGGCGCCTGGTCGAACCACCTGCGGGCGACGGCGGCGGCCGGGCGGCTGTACGGCTTCCGGACGGTCGGGGTGGTGCGCGGGGACGAACTGGCGGACCGCCCGCTCAACGCGTCGCTGGCCCGGGCCGCCGCCGACGGGATGCGGCTGGACTTCCTGGACCGGGCCACCTACCGCCGCAGTGCCGAGCCGGCCGTGCTGGCCGGGCTGCTGGCGCGGCACGGGCCGGCCTACGTACTGCCGGAGGGCGGCTCCAACGCCCTTGCGGCGCGCGGCTGTACGGACCTGGGCCGGGAGATCGGCGACCGCGCCGACGTGGTGGCGGTGGCCTGCGGGACCGGCGGCACGCTGGCCGGGCTCGCCGCGGGCCTGCCGGACGGCGCCGAGGCGATCGGCTTCGCGGTGCTGCGCGGCGACTTCCTCGACCGCGAGGTGCGCCGGCTCCAGCAGGCGGCCTTCGGGGACACCCGCGGGCGCTGGCGGGTCGACAACCGCTTCCACCACGGGGGTTACGCCCGCGCCACGCCGGAGCTGGACGCCTTCGCCGCGGATTTCGCGGTCCGCCACGGACTCGCCCCGGAACCGGTCTACGTCGCCAAGATGCTGCACGGCGTGTTCACCCTCGCGGCCGAGGGCGCCTTCCCGTCCGGCACCCGGGTCGCCGCCGTCATCACCGGCTGAGCTGCGGTCCGGTACCGGCGACGCAATGGTTGTGCAACGGATGAGCGGGCCGGACGCACGCGGCGCCAATGACCCGTAGCCTTGGGGGCGTGATCCGTAACCGGGCGAATTCGCCTATGAATTGGCACCTCGGACCACCACCCACGCTGCGTACTCGTACGTTTACCATGGGTGACCGGCGCGGTGACGTCCGTGCTCCGTCCGGGCGACATCGACATACGGATCGCGATAGCGTCACTGCGAACCAGAGCAATCACTGTGTGCCACCTTGGAGGTGAGGGTGTCCCAGATCGCAGGCGAGCCCGGGTCGAAGGACTTCGTCGAGGTCCGGCTGCCCGCTGCGGGGGCGTATCTGTCGGTGCTGCGGACGGCCACGGCCGGACTCGCGGCACGACTGGACTTCACCCTCGACGAGATCGAGGACCTGCGCATCGCCGTTGACGAGGCGTGCGCGATCCTGTTGCAGCAGGCCGTCCCCGGTTCTGTGCTGAGCTGTGTCTTCCGGCTGGTCGGGGACTCGCTGTGGGTGACCGTCTCGGCGCCCACCACCGACGGCCGCGCGCCGGAGCGGGACACCTTCGCCTGGACGGTGCTGTCCGCCCTGGCCGGCGAGGTGGACTCCACCGTCGCCGAGGACCGGACGGTCAGCATCAGCCTGCACAAGAAGCGCGGCGCCGTACCAGGACTGTCGTGAGGGCGCTGTCGTGACGCCAGCAGAGACCCCCGGACCGCCCGCGGAGCACGACCTGCCCGCGGCACGCGGCCGTGCGGGCGTACCCGCCCAGCAGCCCGCCCCGGGCGGGCCGGGCCCGGCCGGCCGGCGGAATGCGGCCCGGCCGCATCCCGAGCCGGGCAGTGGCGCCCGGCCCGGTGCACAGGTCCGTGGAAGGGCCCGGATGGAAGCGATGGACGCGGCGGAGCAGGCGGACCCGATGGATCAGCACGAGCAGGCGGCGCCGCTCCAGGACGCCGAGGCCCGACAGGCACCGGAAGCGGGCGCAATCGCGCCCGCCCCGGAGCGGGCGCAGGCACCGGGACCAGCCGAGCCGACCGGGTCACCCGAATCCCCCGAGCCGGCCGAGGCCGCCGACGCGCCGGAATCGGCCGAGGCCGCCGAGGCCGCCGAAGCCCCGGAGCCGGAAGAGGCCCAGGAGCACCACGACCCGCACGACCGCTCGGGTGCCCGCGCGCTGTTCGTCGAGCTGAGCAAGCTGCCCGACGGCTCGCCGGAGCGCGCCGAGCTGCGCAACCAGCTGGTCCGGATGCACCTGCCGCTCGTCGAGCACCTGGCCCGGCGGTTCCGCAACCGCGGCGAGCCGCTGGACGACCTGACGCAGGTCGCCACCATCGGCCTGATCAAGTCGGTGGACCGTTTCGACGTCGACCGCGGCGTGGAGTTCTCCACCTACGCGACGCCGACGGTGGTCGGTGAGATCAAACGTCACTTCAGGGACAAGGGCTGGGCGGTACGGGTGCCGCGCCGGCTCCAGGAACTGCGGCTGGCCCTGACCACCGCCACCGGTGAGCTCTCGCAGCGGCACGGCCGGGCGCCGACCGTCCACGAGCTGGCCGAGCACCTGAAGATCTCCGAGGAGGAGGTGCTGGAGGGGCTGGAATCCGCCAACGCCTACAGCACCCTGTCCTTGGACGTCCCGGACACCGACGACGAGTCCCCGGCGGTGGCCGACACGCTCGGCTCGGAGGACGAGGCGCTGGAGGGCGTGGAGTACCGCGAGTCGCTCAAGCCGCTGCTGGAGCAGTTGCCGCCCCGGGAGAAGACGATTCTGCTGCTCCGCTTCTTCGGCAACATGACGCAGTCGCAGATCGCCCAGGAGGTCGGCATCTCCCAGATGCACGTCTCCCGGCTGCTGGCCCGCACCCTGGCCCAGCTCCGCGACAAGCTGCTGATCGAGGAGTAGGCCAGCCGGCCTCCCGCTCGCACCGCGCCGGCTCGCCCGCAAGGACAGGCGGTCTCGCGGGCGGCCTCGCGGGCACGGTCAGGAAGCGGTGCCGTCGGTGAGGCCGAGGGCCTCGGCGGTGGCGGGGTGCACGAGCAGGACCAGGCCGGTCAGGGCCAGCACACCGAGGACGGCGCCGCCCGCGATCACCGCGCCGTCGCTGTGCAGCATCGTCCAGGCGATGGGCAGCGAGATCAGCTGCATGATCAGCGCGGGCCCGCGGCTCCAGCGGCGGGCCCGGCGCAGACCGTAGGCGGCGCCCAGCGGGAGCGCGGCCAGCACCAGCACCAGCAGCCCGGCCAGCACCGCCTTGCCGCCGCCGGTGAAGAACATGGTGATCCCCCAGCCGGCCACCGCGAGCCCTTCCAGCGCGGCCACCCCGGCGGCCAGGATCAGCATCAGCGGCGGCCGCCCGGCAGGAGCGGGCACGGACGCGGACGCGGGCACGGACGCGGGCACGGGCGGGGCCGACGGTCCGGCGGCGGCCCGCTGGGCGGC
>NZ_FMCH01000593.1 GCF_900091855.1 Streptomyces sp. DvalAA-14 | reverse complement strand
CAGATCGGGCGGCAGGCGGTCCGCGCGCTCGCCGCGGACGGCTGGCAGGTGACGGCCGCTTCCCGGGGCGGCGGCGCGGCCGAGGAATGGCCGGACACGGTCCGCACGGTGCGGGTGGACCGTACCGACGACGCGGCGCTGGCCGCCGCGCTCGGTGACGGCTGCGACGTGCTGCTCGACTGTGTCGCCTACGACGCGGGGCACGCGCGGCAACTGCTGTCGCTGGCCGACCGGATCGGATCGGCGGTGGTGATCTCCAGCGCCGCGGTGTACGAGGACGATCGGGGCCGCAGCTTCGACACCCAGGAGGAGCCGGACGGCTTCCCGCGCTACCCGGTGCCGATACCCGAGACCCATCGCACGGTGCCGCCCGGCCCGGGCACGTACGGGACGCGGAAGGTCGAACTGGAGCGGGCGCTGCTGGCGGCGGGGTCCCGGCTGCCGACCACGCTGCTGCGGGCCGGGGCGATCCACGGCCCGCACAGCCCGATGCCGCGCGAACTGTACTTCGTCAAGCGGGCGCTGGACCACCGGCCGGTGCGGGTGCTGCCCTACGGCGGCACCAGCCGCTTCCACCCGGTGCACTCCGCCAACATCGCCGAGCTGGTGCGGCTCGCCGCCCGCCATCCCGGCTCGCGGACGCTGAACGCCGGCGACCCGGAGGTACCGACGGTCGCGGAGATCGCGGCAGCCGTGGACGCGGCGCTGGGGCGCGGCAGCGAGACGGTCCTGGTGCCCGGGCCGCCGCCGGGGCCGACGGTCGGCGACCACCCGTGGGGCATCGCGCACCCGCTCGTGCTGGACATGTCCGCGGCGGAGCGGGAGTTGGGCTACCGCCCGGTCACCGGCTATCTGGAGTCGCTGCCGGAGACGGTGGCCGGGCTGGCCGAGTCCCTGGACGGCAGGGACTGGCGCGAGGTCTTCCCCGTCCCGGCCCGCCACTCGGCGCAGAACGACTGGTTCGACTACGCCGCCGAGGATGCCTGGCTGGCGGGCCGGCGCCGGTAGCCCGCCAGCCGGGCGTCCGGTCAGCGCCCATCGCGCCAGGGGTATTTGGCATCGCGCATCACCCGGACGTGTCCGAACACCGAGCGTCCGGTGACGCGGACCACGGGGCCGTCGTCGGACTTGCCGTCGCGGCCGCCGATCTGCGAGCGCTTGCCGAACAGCGCGGTGCCGGTGTCGTAGACCTGGGCGTCGCGGGGGACGAAGATCTCGACCTTGCCGCAGAAGGAGCCGGCGTCGATGACGATCTCGCGGCGGGTGAAGACGGCCTGCCGCAGGTCGACCACGATCGCGCCGAAGCGGGCGAAGGCGGTGGTGTGCGGCGGGACCGGCCACTGGCCGCCGCGCCGGACCTTGCTGAAGGTGGCGTGCACCCGCTCGTGGTCGGCGGGCGAGGCGAGCCGCGCGCCGGGCGCGGGGGCGGGCAGGTCCGCGGTGAGCGGCACCAACTCGCCGCGCGTCCGGGCGCCGTAGACGGCCTCCAGCCGCTCGGCGTGCTCCTCGACGGTCAACCGGCCCGCGGCGAAGGCGTCGCCGAGCAGCGCCGCGGTGTGGTCGCGCTCACCGTCCGAGGCGCGCAGCCGGCCGTCGTCGGACTGCTCCCGCGGCGAGAGTTCGGACACCGGACAACCTCCTGGAGGTATGAGCAACACGACTCACGCTATATCGCGTTTCCGTCCGGAGGCAAGGCGCCCCCTCCACCGCCCCGGCCGCGCCCCGGGCCGATCGGCCGGCCGGCGAGCCGCAGATATCCGCTGGCCCGGCCGGCGGGGATGTCCGTAGCCTCTGCCCCCATGAGCGCGCGACTG
>NZ_FMCH01000379.1 GCF_900091855.1 Streptomyces sp. DvalAA-14 | reverse complement strand
CTCGGGGACCACCGGCAGGCCCGGCGGGGCGGTGCTGGCCGCGCCCGCCGCGAAGACCTGCTTGACCAGGCGGTCCTCCAGGGACTGGTAGGACAGCACCGCGATCCGGCCGCCGACCGCGAGGGCGCTGACCGCCGCCGGTACGGCCCGCTCCAGGACGGTGAGCTCGCCGTTGACCTCGATCCGCAACGCCTGGAAGGTCCGCTTGGCGGGATTGCCGCCGGTCCGCTTGGCCGCCTGCGGCAGCGCCTGACGGATCAGCTCCACCAGCCGTCCGCTGTTGGTGAAGGGCTCCCGCTCGCGCTCCCGGGCCACCGCGTCCACGATCTTGCGGGCGAACTTCTCCTCGCCGTAGGCGCGCAGGATCCGGACCAGCTCGCCGGGCGGATAGGTGTTGAGCACCTCGGCGGCGCTGATCCCGGTCGACTGGTCCATCCGCATGTCCAGCGGCGCATCCTGCGCGTAGGCGAAGCCGCGGTCGGCCTCGTCCAGCTGCATGGAGGACACGCCGAGGTCGAACAGGACGCCCTGCACGCGGGGCACGCCCAGCCGCTCCAGCACCGCGGGCAGCTCGTCGTAGACGGCGTGCACGAGGGTGGCGCGGTCGCCGAAGGGCGCCAGGCGCTCGGCGGACAGCTTCAGCGCCTCCTGGTCGCGGTCGACGGCGATCAGCCGGGCGGCCGGAAAGGTGCTCAGCAGCGCCTCGCTGTGGCCGCCGAGCCCGAGCGTGGCGTCCACCACCACCGCGCCCGGCTGGGCCAGCGCGGGCGCCAGCAGGTCGAGGCAGCGCCGCAGCATCACGGGAATGTGCCGCTGGGGTGGGGACGGGTTGCTCATAGGGGCCTTTTTCTGGGTTTTCCGGGATCGTGCGCGGTGGTGCGGGGTCGGACGCCCGGAGGGGCGCGGAGGGATCGGGCGCGGTGGGGGCGGCCGCCGTCGGCCGGGCGGTCGGACGTAGGACCTGGTCCCCGCCCGCTCGGGAGAAACGTTCCCCTGGCACCGGGGAAGTGGCGCCGGCGGAAGCGAGCCGGAGAGCGGGAGGAGGCCGGGCCGTACGTCCGCACGGGTGGTACGGCGCCGGGTACGGGGGCCGCGCGGCCACCGGGAGAGGGCGGGGCCGCGCTCACAGTAATCCGGGCGGAACCTCCTCGGACAGGGCCGAAAAAGGTGTCCTCCTGGGCCGCCAGATAGCCTTCCCAGGCATCCGCCGCCCAGATCTCCACCCGGGTGTTCGCGCCGATCACCGCGCAGTCGCGGACCAGCCCGGCGTACTCCCGCAGCGGCTGCGGCACCGTCACCCGGCCCTGCTTGTCCGGCACCTCGTCATGGGCCCCGGCGAACAGCACCCGCAGATAGTCGCGGGCGGACTTGGAGGTGAGGGGGGCAGCCGACAGCCGCTCGGTGGCCGCCGTGAAGCCGGCCACCGGCCACACGCACAGACAGCGCTCCTGCCCACGGGTGATGACCAGTCCGTCGGCGAGCGCGTCCCGGAACCGGGCGGGCAGCACCAGCCGGTTCTTGTCGTCCAGTCGAGGGGTGTACGTCCCGAGGAACACGGCCCACCTCCCGCAGACGGCACCACTTCGCGCCACTTTACTCCACCATGCCCCACGGTCAACGAAATCCGGAGCGGGCGCGCCCCGCCACAGCCGGGGGTCAACCGCTACCGTCATCTACATGTCGATATCTGCCAGCGGCCTCAACGGCCCCTCCGAGCCCTCCGCGACTCCCCCGGGGTCCGCCGGGACCGC
Organism: Streptomyces sp. DvalAA-14; assembly: GCF_900091855.1. Taxonomy (GTDB): domain Bacteria; phylum Actinomycetota; class Actinomycetes; order Streptomycetales; family Streptomycetaceae; genus Actinacidiphila. The sequence continues at coordinate 1,658 of NZ_FMCH01000379.1, read as the reverse complement.
TTCCGTCACCGACCGGCTCGTCGCAGCCAACCAGCGCTACGCCGCCGCCTTCCACGACCCGGGCATGGACGCCCAGCCGGTGCTGGGGGTCGCGGTGGTCGCCTGCATGGACGCCCGCATCGACCTGCACAAAGCGCTCGGCCTGGAACTGGGCGACTGCCACACCATCCGCAACGCCGGCGGCGTGGTCACCGACGACACCATCCGTTCCCTCACCATCAGTCAGCGCGCGCTGGGCACCCGTTCGGTGGTGCTCATCCACCACACCGGCTGCGGCCTGCAGAGCATCACCGAGGACTTCCGCCGCGAACTGGAGCAGGAGGTGGGCCAGCGCCCGACCTGGGCGGTCGAGGCGTTCACCGATGTCGACCAGGACGTCCGGCAGTCCATGGCCCGGGTCCGCACCTCCCCGTTCCTGGCCCATACGGACGACGTGCGCGGCTTCGTTTTCGATGTCCGGACCGGCCTGCTGCGGGAAATCACGAACTCGTAACGGCTGGCGAGTGACGTGGACCGCCACGTAAGGGAAGAATGCATCCTGCGGCACGTCTCGTCACGAACGGACGTTGCCCAGTTCGGGGAGGGCCGGTCCAGGGATGACCGTGTCCCTAGGAACAGGCCGAGGAGTACCGGGTGACGACCATTGACCCACGAGCAAGCCTCAGCGATCTGACCACGACCGCGGATCGGGTCCGCCGCAGCGTGGAGAGTGTGATCGAAGGCAAGCCGGAGGTCGTACGCATCGCGCTGACCGTTCTGCTCGCCGAAGGGCATCTGCTGATCGAGGACGTGCCGGGCGTAGGCAAGACCATGCTGTCGAAGGCACTGGCCCGCTCGATCGACTGCTCGGTGCGGCGGATCCAGTTCACGCCGGACCTGCTGCCCTCGGACATCACCGGGGTCAGTGTCTTCGACCAGCAGCGGCGCGACTTCGAGTTCAAACCGGGGGCGATCTTCGCGCAGATCGTGGTGGGCGACGAGATCAACCGCGCCTCCCCCAAGACCCAGTCGGCACTCCTGGAGTCCATGGAGGAGCGGCAGGTCACCATCGACGGCACCACGTACGAACTGCCGAGTCCCTTCATGGTGATCGCCACCCAGAACCCCGTCGAGATGGAGGGCACCTATCCCCTGCCGGAGGCCCAGCGGGACCGTTTCACCGCCCGGGTCTCCATCGGTTACCCCAGCCCCGACTCCGAGCTGAAGATGCTCGAGATGCACGGCGGCGCCTCCCCGCTGGACGACCTCCAGCCGGTGGCGCACGCGCACGAGATCGTCAAACTCATCGAGGCCGTCCGGCAGGTGTACGTCGCCGACCCGGTCCGCCGGTACGCCGTGACCCTGGTCGGCGCCACCCGCAACCACCCGGACCTGCGGCTGGGCGCCTCACCGCGGGCCACCTTGCACCTGATCCGGGCGGCCCGGGCCTCCGCCGCGCTCGACGGACGGGACTACGTGCTGCCCGACGACGTGCAGTCGCTGGCCGCCTCCGTGCTGGCGCACCGTCTGCTGCCCACCGCGCAGGCCCAGTTGAACCGGCGCACCCCCGAGCAGGTGGTGGCCGAGATCGTGCAGCGGGTGCCGGTGCCGGACCCGTCGGCCGGCAACTGGCCGCAGCCGGGCGCCATGGGCAGCCGGGGCCTGTGATGGCCCCGCCC
>NZ_FMCH01000190.1 GCF_900091855.1 Streptomyces sp. DvalAA-14 | reverse complement strand
GGCCGCGCGTCGTCCGGCCGGCCGGGCGGCGCCGGCGCCAGCTCCCGGGCCAGCAACGTCGCGCCCGCCACCGCTCCCGGCATCAGCGGCACCGCGACCACCGGCACCGCGAAGGCCAGCAGCAACGGCGCGCCGAACCCCAGCACCAGCCCCAACCGACCCCGCATCAGGCGCAGTTGGGTGCGCAGCGGTATCTCGCGGCGCTGCAGCGCCACCCCGGCCAGCTCCAGCGTCAAGAAGAACGCCGAGACGCAGAAGCCGACCACCGGCACCACCGTCTGCCCCACCACCGGGATGAAACCCGCTGCGAACAGCAGCACGCCGAACACCGCCACCCGCACCAGCACCCGGACGCTGTCCCGCGCCGAGACCCACAACTCCCGCCACAGCGACCGCCGCGCCGCCTCCGGGACGCCCCCCTCGGCCCGGTCGACCCGCTCGGCGACCGCCTCGTAGAACGGCTGCCCGACCAGCAGCGTCACCGCGGTGAAGGAGATCAGGGCCACCAGCAGCCCGCCGCCGATCAGCACCGCCGTGAGCAGATCCCGGAAAGCCCCCGCCCACGGCGACGCCCAGTGGTCCGCGAACGGCGTCGCCCAGTTCGCCAAGTCGTCGGCCCACAAGACCAGCGCGACGAGCGCGGCCGCGTAGCCGACCAAGGTGATCAGCGCCGGGATCATCCCGAAGCGCCAGTCCCGTCCGTGCCGTATCGCCCACCGCTGCCCCTGGAACAGCAGCCGCAGGCCCCTGCTGACATCACGCATGGCGGGATCGTATGGGCCCGGGGCCGCAGTTCGCGCATCGGCGGCGGGGCATTTTAGGGCAGGCCCGCGCATGTACCGCAGGAAAATGCCAGAAGTCCCCGCGGCAGGTGGCCCCTTGCGTAACTTTCTCGTCACCGCCGGGCCGCGCCGGCCCGCGGCCGTCCGACCGGCGGTGCGGCGAGGGGAGCCTTGTGTCCGGGATCGACGAGTGCCTGCTCGAAGCGATGACCCTGCCGGGCGCGCGCGGCGCTGCCCTGGTGGAGTGGATCAGCGGTCTCGCACTCGGCAGGATCGGCGAAGCACCCGGCGACGACCACGAGGAGATGGCCGCGGCCACCGCCGAGTTCGCCCGGTCCGCGGCCGAACACCCGGTCTTCACCGCCCCGCCCGCCGGCCCGCCCGCAAGCCCGTCCGCCGGCCCTTCGGCCGGCCCCGCCGCCGCCCCGGCGGACGCCGGCCGGACCCCGGCGGTCGAGGACATCGTGGTGACCACCCCGACCGCCTACCACCTCCTGCGGTTCGTCGAAGCCCCCTACGAGGGCGGCCTCTTCCTGCACCTGTGGCTCGACCGCGGACACGCCAACCTCGCGCTCTCCCTGCTCCGGATGCGCGAGCTGGCACACAAGCTGGTGCTGGCATGAGCGCCGCCGACGCCCCGCTGTCACCCATGCTCGTCCGGCTCGCCGAGCAGAAGGCCACCGGCGCCCTGCTGCGCACCACCGGCATCCTCTACCTGGCCGGCGGCGCGGTCGTGCACGCCGAGAGCCCGGCCGCCCCCGGCATCGAACGGCTTCTCACCGCCGGCGGGCGGCTGCCCGCGCAGACCTGGCGGCAGGCGGTGGACCAGGCGGGTGCCCAGTGCCGCATCGCCCGCTGGCTGATCGATCACCGTCAGCTGTCCGCGGGCGAAGTGGAGATCAGCCAGCTCGGCGCGCTGCACGACGCCGCCTTCTTCGTCCTGGCCCCGGCCGCCGGCCCGACCCGTTTCCGGCACGGCGCCGAGCACTGGTTCGGGCCGGTCAGCGCCGTGCCCGTGTACGAGGTGGAGCGCGAGGCCCGGCGCCGCCGGGGCCTGCTGGAGGCGCTGTGGCCGCACCCCGGGCTGGACACCGCGCCGCCGGTCCGCCGCCGCGCCGCCCGGCTGCCGCCGGTCACCGGGCGGCAGCGGGCCCTGCTCGACCTCGCCGACGGCGTGC
>NZ_FMCH01000452.1 GCF_900091855.1 Streptomyces sp. DvalAA-14 | reverse complement strand
GGCGGCGGCACCGGCCGCTTCCCCCGCACCGGCCGCTTGCCCCGCCGGCGCCCGCTCCCCGCCCGGGGCCGGGTCCGGCGGCTCGCACCGGGCCCGGCGCGGCACCGGTGGCCGCGCCCGGGGTGGTGCCGCCGATGCTGCCGCCGAAGCTGCCGTCGATGGCGGCGTTCACGGTGATGGTGGCCGCGCGCTGGGCGAGCCGGGTCTTGCCGACACCGCCCGCGCCGGTGAGGGTGACCAGCCGGTGGGTCGCCAACGCGGCCTCCAGCCGGGCCAGTTCCGGCCGCCGGCCCACGAAACTCGTTGTCTCCTGCGGAATGTTGCCCTTCATGGCGACAGCCTGGCACCGACCGGGTACGGACGGAAACCGTGCCGGTCGACACGTACCGCGGCGATCACGATCCGCAGCGGGGCGTCACCTACCCGTCATAGGCTGACAACTCTCCTCGATTCTGTGCCCCTTCACTTGCGCCTCATCAGGCCCCCGTGTGAGCGTCGTCGCAGCGCAGCGTCCCGTCGAAGGGCGAAGATGGGGACTTCGACGTATCAGCGGGAGGAGTTGACGGGGCGCCACCGAAGCGTTGCGGTCGGGCGACGGGCATCGGCAACCGTAAGCAAACATGTTCCAACACCAGTTGGACATCACGGTCCGGCAACGCATCCGGATAAGAACGTTGACGCCCCCCTTCATGTGGCGTAGAACTACCCTGCAGTTGCGATGGCGTTTCATCTTGGTGACTTCTGTTGGAAACGGGTCGGCGCACAGAGCCGCTGAATCGCTCCGCTCAACCAGCATTCGCCTTCTGCTTCTTGAATACGCCCACACACACATGGAGGCACCATGTCGGACGTCGAGTCGTCGGGCAGCAGCATCGGAACCGGTCCGTCCCCATCGCGCAGGAACCTGCTCAGGGGCGTCGCCGCCGGTGCCGGGCTGGCTGCCGTCTCCGGAGGCCTGCTGACCGCCTGCGGCGGTTCGAGCTCGGACAAGGACAAGGACAAGCCGAGCGGGTCGGCGGCTGTCGCCGGCTCCACGGTGACGTTCGGGTCGAACTACTCCGACCCCGCGGTGAAGTCCGCGTTCGCCGCGCTCACCGCGTCGGCCACCGCCTCCACCAAGGCGAAGATCAAGATCAACACCGTCGACCACGACACGTTCCAGCAGAACATCACCAGCTATCTGCAGGGCACCCCCGACGACCTGTTCACCTGGTTCGCCGGCTACCGCATGCAGTACTTCGCCGCGCAGGGCCTGGCCCAGCCGATCGACGACGTGTGGGAGAAGATCGGCGGCAGCTTCAGCGCCGCGGCCAAGAGCCTGTCCACCGGCCTGGACGGCCACCAGTACCTGGTGCCGATCTACAACTACCCGTGGGTCGTCTTCTACAACAAGAGCCAGTTCGCCGCCAAGGGCTACACCGTCCCCACCACCTGGGACGACTACCTCGCGCTGGCCAAGAAGATGAAGGCCGACGGCATCACCCCGATCGCCTTCGCCGACAAGGACGGCTGGCCGGCGCTGGGGACCTTCGACATCCTCAACATGCGGATCAACGGCTACGACTACCACAGCAAGCTGATGAAGCACCAGGTGCCGTGGACCGACCAGGGCGTCCACACCGTGTTCCAGCACTGGGCCGAAATCATGCCCTACATGCAGAGCGGCGCGAACGGCCGTATCTGGCAGGACAGCGTGAAGCTGCTGGAGAACAAGCAGGCCGGCATGATGTTCCAGGGCACCAACCAGGTGGCCGCCCAGTACGTCACCGACAAGGCGAACCTGGCGGACCTGGACTTCTTCCCGTTCCCCGCGATCAACCCGCAGTGGGGCCAGGACTACATGGACGCCCCCACCGACGGCTTCATGCTGAGCAAGAAGGCCAAGAACACCGACGCCGCCAAGGCGATCTTGGAGTACATAGGAACCGGCGCCGCCGAGACCGAGTACCTCAAGACCGACCAGTGGGATGTCGGCCTGGTCAACGGCCTCCAGGTGCCGACGTACAACGCGATCCAGAAGAAGTCGGTCGTGGAGATCGGCAAGTGCAAGGCGGTGGCCCAGTTCATGGACCGCGACGCCGACCCGGCGATGGCCAACGCGATGATCTCGATCATCCAGAAGTTCATCGACGACCCCAGTGCCGGCAACATCGCGTCCCTGCAGAAGAGCGCGGAGGCCCAGGCGAAGGCGATCTATTCCTGATGAGTTCCGCCTCCCAGGTGCGCAACCCGGCGGCGGCGCCGACCGGGCCCCACAACGGGGCCCCGGTCCGACGCCGCCGCCGGGGCGTACGCACGATGAGCACCCGAGACCGCCTCGTCGTGGCGCTGCTGCTCGGCGTCCCGCTGCTGCTGGATCTCGCCTTCGTCTGGTTCCCGGCCATCGGGACGGTGCTGCTGTCGTTCACCAAGTGGAACGGCGTCGGCAGCCTGCACACCACGACCTGCAAGCCGAACCTGCCGTCGATCCTGAACAACGGCTGCGTGTACGGCATACAGAACTACCACCAGGCCGTCACGATCTATCCCGAGTTCTGGCCCGCGGTGCGGCACAACCTGATCTGGCTGGCCGTGTTCGTGGTGATCGCCACGCCGCTGGGCATGCTGTTCGCGGTGGTCATCGACCGCGGCATCAAGGGCAGCCGGATGTACCAGAGCATCCTCTTCCTGCCGGTGATGCTGTCGCTGGCGCTGGTCGGCATCATCTGGGAGTTCATGTACTCCCAGGACTACGGCCTGATCAACACCGTCATCGGCCGCAACCACGCGGGCAATTCCATCGACTGGCTCGGCAACCCGCATCTCAACTTGTGGGCGGTGCTGCTGGAGGCCACCTGGCGGCAGGCCGGCTACGTCATGGTGCTGTACCTGGCCGGCCTCAAGGCCGTCGACCCGACGCTGCGCGAAGCGGCGCTGGTGGACGGCGCCAACGCCTGGCAGACGTTCTGGCGGGTGGTCTTCCCGGTGATGCGGCCGATCAACATCGTCATCATGGTCGTCACCGTCATCGAGTCGCTGCGCGCCTTCGACCTGGTCTACATCACCAACAAGGGGATCAACGGCCTGGAGTTGCTGTCGGTGCTGGTGACCTCCAACATCGTCGGCGAGACCCAGCGGGTCGGCTTCGGCTCGGCGCTGGGTGTGGTGCTGCTGGTGATCTCGCTGGTGCCCATCACGATCTTCCTGTTCCAGACCTTCCGGCGAGAGGAATCGCAGTGAGTGCCGAAACCCTTGCCGGGCCGCGGGTCGCGGCCCCGGCCGACGGCCGCCCCCGACGGCGGCGGCCGTGGGGCCAGGCCGCCTCGCAGCTGTTCCTGATCGTCTCCTGCGTGCTGTGGATCCTGCCGATCGCCTTCGCCCTGTACGTGGCGGTCCGGCCCTATTCCGACACCCGGAAGTACGGCTATGTCTCGCTGCCGCACCACCTGACGTTCAAGAACTTCAGCGACGCCTGGTCCCAGTCGGACATGCTGCACTTCTTCTGGAACTCGGTGCTGATCACCGTGCCGTCGGTGATCATCGTGCTGGCGCTGGCGTCCGGGGTGGCGTTCGTCCTGACCCGGGTGGACGTCAAGCTCAACATCGCGCTGCTGATCCTGTTCACGGCCGGCAACCTGCTGCCGCAGCAGGTCATCATCACCCCGCTGTACCGGATCTACCTGAAGATCCCGCTGCCGCACTTCCTGGCCGGCAGCGGCCTGATGTACAACTCCATCTTCGGCCTGATCGTCATCAACGTGGCCTTCCAGCTGGGCTTTTGCGTCTTCGTGCTGAGCAACTACATGAAGTCGATCCCCGGCGAGATGTACGAGGCCGCCCTGGTCGACGGCGCGGGCCTGTGGACCCGGTTCTGGCGGCTGACGATCCCGCTGTGCCGTCCGGCGCTGGCGGCGCTGGCCACGCTGCTGACCACCTGGATCTACAACGACTTCTTCTGGGCGATCACCTTGATGTCGTCGGGCGACAAGCGGCCGGTCACCTCGGCGCTGGCCAACCTCCAGGGGCAGTTCGTCAGCAACCAGAACATGATCGCGGCGGCGGCCATGATCGCCGCGATTCCCACCCTGGTGGTGTATGTCCTGCTGCAGAAGCAGTTCATCGCCGGCCTGTCGCTCGGGTCCAGCAAGGGCTGACGGCGCGGCCGGAGCAGCCGGCGCGGACCCGGCCGGGCACCCGGCGCGGCCCGGACCCCCACCGGGTCCGGGCCGCCG
>NZ_FMCH01000175.1 GCF_900091855.1 Streptomyces sp. DvalAA-14 | reverse complement strand
GGCGGCCGGCTCGCCCGCGGACGCCGCCGCGGACACCGTTCCCGGTGGCCGTCCCGCCGGCCATCCCGACGGCGACGAGGACACCGAGGAGACCGAGGAAGAGGCCGAGGCAGACCCGGTCGTCGAGCCCGAGCCGCTGCCGGAGACCCGCAGCGAACACCCGCTCGCCTCCTACATGCTGCGGGTCAACGGCACCGAACGCCCCGTCACCGACGCCTGGCTCGGCGAGTCCCTGCTCTACGTGCTGCGCGAGCGCCTCGGCCTCGCCGGGGCCAAGGACGGCTGCGAGCAGGGCGAGTGCGGCGCCTGCTCCGTGCAGGTGGACGGCCGGCTGGTCGCCTCCTGCCTGGTGCCCGCGGCCACCGCGGCCGGCAGCGAGGTGCGCACCGTCGAGGGCCTGACGGTCGACGGCCGGCCCTCCGACGTCCAGTGCGCGCTGGCCGGCTCCGGCGCCGTGCAGTGCGGCTTCTGCATCCCCGGCATGGCGATGACCGTCCACGACCTGCTGGAGGGCAACCACAAGCCCACCGACCTCGACATCCGCCAGGCGCTCAGCGGCAATCTGTGCCGCTGCTCCGGCTACCGCGGGGTGATCGACGCGGTCCGCGAGGTGGTCACCGCCCGCGACACCGACGACGACCCCGCCTTCTCCGACGAGACCCGCGTGCCGCACCAGGGCGGCCCCGGCCCGCAGGGAGGCGCCGCATGAGCATCACCGACGGCACGGCCGGCACGGCGGGCGCGACCGGCACCACGGGCACCGCCGGCTCGACGGGCATCACCGCCGGCGCCCCGCCCGCCACACTGGCCGAGGGTCCGCTGCACGGCATCGGTGTCTCCCTGCCGTCCCTGGACGCGCTCGCCAAGACCCAGGGCACCTACCCCTACGCGGCCGACCTGTGGGCCGAGGGCCTGCTGTGGGCGGCCGTGCTGCGCTCGCCGTACCCGCACGCCCGGATCACCCGGATCGACACCGCCGACGCCGTCGCGATGCCCGGCGTACGGGCCGTCATCACCCACGAGGACGTCCCCGGGGACGCCATGCACGGCCGCAAGGTCGCCGACCGCCCGGTCTTCGCCCACGAGCTGGTCCGCCACCACGGCGAGCCGATCGCCGCGGTCGCCGCCGACCACCCGGACACCGCGCGGCTGGCCGCCGCCGCGATCCTGGTCGAGTACGAGGTGCTGGAGCCGGTCACCGACCCGGAGAAGGCTTTCGCCGCCGAGCCGCTGCACCCCGACGGCAATCTGATCCGGCACATCCCGCTGCGCTTCGGCGACCCGGACACCGTGGGCGAGATCGTGGTGGAGGGCCTGTACCGGGTCGGCCGCCAGGACCCGGCCCCCATCGGCGCCGAGGCCGGCCTGGCCGTACCGCGCCCGGACGGCGGGGTCGAGCTGTACGTCGCCTCCACCGATCCGCACGCCGACCGCGACCTGGCCGCCGCCTGCTTCGGCCTGGAGACCGACCGGGTCAAGGTCGTCGTCACCGGCGTGCCCGGCGCGATGGGCGACCGCGAGGACTCCGGCATCCAGCTGCCGCTCGGGCTGCTGGCGCTGAAGACCGGCTGCCCGGTGAAGTTCGTGGCCACCCGGGAGGAGTCCTTCCTCGGCCACGCCCACCGCCACCCGACGCTGCTGCGCTACCGCCACCACGCCGACGCCGAGGGCCGCCTGGTCAAGGTCGAGGCGCAGATCCTGCTGGACGCCGGCGCCTACGCCGACGCCTCCTCCGACGCGCTGGCCGCCGCGGTCGCCTTCGCCGCCGGCCCCTACGTCGTCCCGCACGTCTTCGTCGAGGGCTGGGCGGTGCGCACCAACAACCCGCCCTCCGGCCATGTGCGGGGTGAGGGCGCCCTCCAGGTCTGCGCGGCCTACGAGGGCCAGATGGACAAGCTCGCCGCCAAGCTCGGCCTGGAGCCGGCCGAAGTGCGGATGCGCAATGTGCTGAGCACCGGCGATCTGCTGCCCACCGGGCAGACGGTCACCTGCCCGGCCCCCGTCGGCGAACTGCTCAAGGCCGTCCGCGACGCGGAGCTGCCGCCGCTGCCCGACGGCGACGACGAGTCCCAGTGGCTGCTGCCCGGCGGCACGGCCGGCGCCGGCGAGCCCGGCGCGGTCCGCCGCGGCGTCGGCTACGCGCTGGGCATGGTCCACGTGCTGGGCGCCGAGGGCACCGACGAGGTGTCCACCGCGACTGTCCGCGTCCACGACGGGCGGGCCAGCGTGATCTGCGCCGCCGTCGAGACCGGGCAGGGCTTCACCACCCTGGCCCGGCAGATCGTCCAGGAGGTGCTGGGCGTGGAGGACGTCCGGGTGCTGCCCTCCGACACCGACCAGCCCCCGGCCGGACCCTCCGCCCGCGGCCGCCACACCTGGGTCTCCGGCGGGGCGGTGGAGCGGGCCGCGAAGATGGTCCGCACCCAGCTGCTCCAGCCGCTGGCCGCGAAGTTCGGCATGTCGGTGGAGCTGCTGTCCATCGCCGACGGCAAGATCACCTCCTACGACGGCGTGCTGTCCACCACGGTCGCCGAGACGCTCGACGGCAAGGAGCTGTGGGCCACCGCCCAGTGCCGCCCCCACCCCACCGACCGGCTCGACGAGGGCGGCCAGGGCGACGCCTTCGTGGGCCTCACCTTCTGCGCGGTCCGCGCGGTGGTGGACGTCGACATCGAACTCGGCGCGGTGCGGGTGGTGGAGCTGGCGGTCGCCCAGGACGTCGGCCGCATCCTCAACCCCCGCCAGCTGGTGGCCCGGATCGAGGCCGGCCTCACCCAGGGCGTCGGCCTGGCGCTGATGGAGGACCTGCGGGCGCCGCGCGGCATCATCAAACGCCCCAACCTGACCGGCTATCCGCTCCCCACCGCGCTGGACGCGCCGGAGGTGCGCATCGTGAAGCTGGTCGAGGAGCGCGACGTCGTGGCCCCCTTCGGCGCCAAGGCGGTCAGCGCGGTCCCCGTGGTGACGGCCCCGGCCGCCGTCGCCGCCGCCGTCCGCGCGGCCACCGGCCGCCCGGTCAGCCGCCTCCCCATCCGCCCCCAGGCGGCGATCGTGAAGCCGGCGTAGCGCGTTCCCCTCGTCGCGGCGGCGAACCGGCCCGGCCC
>NZ_FMCH01000082.1 GCF_900091855.1 Streptomyces sp. DvalAA-14 | reverse complement strand
GGACCGCCCGGGCCTGGCCGACTGGCTCCAGCGCTACGGCGTCTACGCCGCCGTCGCCGTCCTGCTGGCCTTCAACGGCCTGTTCACCGACCGCTTCCTGACCGTCGACAACCTGCGCACCCAAGGAGTCCAGGTCTCCCCCGTCGTCATCGTCGCGCTCGGCATGGCGCTGGTGATCGGCACCGAGGGCGTGGACCTGTCGGTGGGCTCGACCATGGCGCTGGCCAGCGCGGTGCTCCCGCTGTACCTCGGTTACGGCCTGCTGCCCGGTCTGCTGGTGGCATTGCTCGCCGGGGTGGCGGTGGGACTGGTCAACGGCTCGCTGGTGGCCCTGGTCGGCCTGCAGCCGATCGTGGCGACGCTGGCGCTTTTCGTCGGCGGCCGCGGGCTGGCGCTGGTGATCGCGCACGGCCGGTTGAAGCAGATCAGCGATCCGGACCTGCTCGGCCTGGGCACGAACAGCGTGCTCGGCGTCCCGGTGGTGGTCCTGATCGCCGCGGCGCTGGCCCTGGTGATCGCGCTGCTCGTGCGGCGCACCACCTTCGGACGCCAGGTGGTGGCCGTCGGCGGCAACAGGGCCGCCGCCGCGCTGGCCGGCCTGCCGGTCCGCCGGGTACTGCTCGGCGTGTATGTGGTCTGCGGGGTGCTGGCATCACTGGCCGGGGTCCTGGCCACCGCCCGGCTGACCGCGAGCGACCCGTCCTCGCTCGGCAATCTGATGGAACTGTCCGCGATCACCGCCGTGGTGGTCGGCGGCACCCCGCTGACCGGCGGCTCGGTCCGGGTGCTCGGCACGGTGATGGGCGCGCTGCTCATGCAGTTGCTGCACGCCACGCTGGTCAGCCACGATCTGCACGACTCCACCGCGCAGATGGTCCAGGCCGCCATCATCCTGCTCGCCGTCTACGTCGCACGGGAGCGCCGATCGCGATGAGGTCCCCGCTGAACACACCGCTCGCCACCGCCGACCGCCCACTGCCGGCGCGGGCCGCCCCGCTCCGCCCCACCGGCCGGCAACGCGCCGCCGAACTCCTCCAGCGCCAAGGCGCGTTGGCGGTGCTGATCCTGCTCTGCCTGGTGTCCTCCTTCCTCTTCACGGCCTTCCCGACCCTGGACAACGCCCGGGGCATCACCATCCAGGCGTCCTTCCTGGCGATCGTGGCGCTCGGCATGACCCTGGTGATCATCACCGGCGGCATCGACCTGTCGGTGGGATCGGTGTTCGCGCTCGGCGGGGTGCTGGCCGCCTGGGCCTCGCAGTACGGCTTCCTGCCGGCCCTGCTGCTGCCGCTCGCGGTGTGCGGGGCGATCGGCACGGTCAACGGGCTGCTGGTGGCCCGGGCCGGGATGGCCCCGTTCATCGTGACGCTGGCCTCGCTGCTCGGCGCCCGCGGACTGCTGCTCGCGCTCACCCACGAGGGCGCGTCGACGTATCTCGTCCCGCGCGGTTCGGCCTTCCAGCGGCTCGGCGGCGGTCAGGTCTGGGGCTTCGGCTGGCCGGTGCTGATCGCGGTCGCGCTGCTGGGCGCGGGGGGTCTGCTGCTCCAGCGCACCTCGTTCGGACAGGCGCTGTTCGCGGTCGGCGGCAGCGCGGACGCGGCGCTGCTGATGGGGCTGCCGGTGGCCCGCACCAGGGTGCTGGTCTACACGCTGAGCGGGCTGCTCGCGGGGCTGGCCGGCGCGCTGAACGCGGCCCGGCTGTCGTCGGGGGTGACCATCGTCGGGGTCGGCATGGAGCTGGACGCGATCTCGGCGGTGGTGATCGGCGGCACCCTGCTGGTGGGCGGCGCCGGTTCGGTGTCCGGCACGCTGTGGGGCGTGCTGCTGCTCGGCGTCATCCAGAATCTGATCAATCAGATCGGCTCCCTCGACTCCTCCTACCAGTCCGTGGTCAGCGGCGGCTTCCTGATCGTCGTCGTGGTCGCCCAGCGGTACCTGTCCGCGGCCCGCCGCGGCACCTGAGCGGTCCGGTGCCGTGCCGCCCGTTCGCCGGCACGGCACCGGACCTTGTGCAGACTGGGGCCGGAACCGCCGCCCCCACGCAAGGCCGCCGGGGGGCGGGACGAGGGAAGGAAGTCCGTGGGCGTCAGCCTCAAAGACGTCGCGCTGCTGGCGGGCGTGTCCATCAAGACCGTGTCCAACGTGGTGAACAACTATCCGCATGTGACGCCCGCGATGCGCGACCGGGTGCAGCGGGCCATCGACGAGCTCGGCTACCGGCCGAATCTGACGGCCCGCCACCTGCGCAAGGGCCGGACCGGGATCATCGCGCTCGCCGTCCCGGAACTGGGCAATCCGTACTTCGCCGAGCTGGCCGGCGCGGTCATCGACGCGGCGGCCCGCCATGACTACACGGTGCTGCTCGACCACACCGCCGGCCTGCGCGAGAAGGAGGTGCTGGTCTGCCAGGGCTTCCGGGCCCATGTCATCGACGGGCTGATCCTCAGTCCGATAGAGCTGGAGGCCGCCGATCTGCTCGGCCGGCGCTCGGACGACGGGCCGCTGGTGCTGCTGGGCGAGCGGGAGTACGAGGCGCCGTACGACCACATCGCCATCGACAACGTGGCCGCGGCGCGTACCGCCGTACGGCATCTGGCGGCCCTCGGCCGGCGGCGGATCGCCTTCATCGGTGCCCGCCGCGAGCTGGCCCGGCGGCCGGCGCATCTGCGGCTGCGCGGCTGGCGTGAGGAGCTGACCGCGGCCGGGCTGCCCTGCGACGAGGAACTGGTCGCCGCCACCGACGGGTACGGCCGCTGGGACGGGGCCGCCGCGATGACCGCGCTGCTGGACCGCGGCGCCGAGCCCGACGCGGTGTTCGCGTACAACGACCTGATGGCGCTGGGCGCGATGCGGGCACTGGTGGAGCGGGGGCTGCGGGTGCCCGGGGATGTGTCGGTGGTCGGCTTCGACGACATCGAGGAGGGCCGGTTCTCGGCGACGGCGCTCACCACGGTGTCCCCCGACAAGCAGGCGATCGCACGGCTGGCGGTCGAACGGGTCGTCGCCCGCCTCACCGGCACGCCGCAGATGCACGCGGAACGCATCCAGCCCGGCTACACGCTGGTGACCCGGGAGTCGACGGCGCGCCGCGACTGAGCCCGGTGCCGCCGCTGGCGGGGACGGGCGGGACGGGCGGGCATACTGCGGCACATGATCCGTGACGACGCCAGCCACCGGCCACCGCAGACCCGGTCCCCGCACGCCGCCGCCCGGGGAGCCCGGCGGTGACCGGCCGGCCGCTGCTCGTCGTGGACGGCGCCAATGTCGTCGGATCCGTGCCGGACGGCTGGTGGCGCGACCGGCGGGGCGCCGCCGAGCGGCTGCGGGACGCGCTCGCGGCCCTGGCGGCCGGCGGGCTGGCGCCGGACAGCGGTGCGCCGGCCTGGGCGATCGGGGTGCCGCTGGAAGTGGTGCTGGTCGTGGAGGGGGCGGCTCGCGGGATCGCCTCGGTGCCGGGCGTGCGGGTCGAGTCCGCGCCCGGCAGCGGCGACGACCTGATCGCCGACCTCGCCGCCCGGGCCCGGGCGGCCGACCCGGAACGGCCCTGTCTGGTGGTGACGGCGGACCGGGAGCTGCGCCGGCGGGTGGCAGCGGTGGGGGCGACATGTGTCGGCCCCACCGCGGTCCGCCGGCGGTAGCCGCGTCCTGCGGCCCCGGGCAGCCGGTCGCCGGTCAGAGGACCTCGATCCAGTCCGGGTCGCTGATGGAGGTGTACAGGCCGGTGGTGCCGACCACGATGGTCCGCCACCAGCCGCGCGTGGAGTCGTTGAACGTCTTCTGGAACGCCCCGCGGTCGCTGGACTGGACGACGTACTTGCGTGTCCAGGTGCTCGTGCTGGTGGGCCGGTACCAGATCTCCACCGGGTGCTTGCCGCGCGGCTTCCAGGTGCTGCCGTCGAGATACTGCAGGGTGCCGTTCAGCCGCAGCCGCTGGCCCCGGCGGACCGGCTGCGGGGTGCCGTGGAAGCCGGCGATGTGGGTCTTGGTGCGGTGCACGGCCTTGGCGGCGGAGGTGGCGGCGGTGCAGACGTCGGTCTCGGCGTGGACCCAGCGGTAGCTGCCGTTCCCGCCCTTGTAGCTCCCCTTCAGGGCTCCCCCGGCGGCGGGGGCGGCGGTGGCGACGGTGCGCCAGCTGGTGCTGCCCTCGGCGGCGAACTGCAGGCTGAAGGTCTGCTTCGCCGCCCCCGACCCGGCGCAGCTCGGATTGACCGTCGCCTTGGCGGTGGCCAGCCCGTTGGCGTCCACGGTGGCCGACACGGCGGAGTAGGAGAGCGTGATCGGGGTGGCCACCGGCAGCGCGGCGAAGTCCCCGCCGATGTAGAAGTCCTTGGGCGCGGAGTAGACCGCGAAGTCGTCGTCGTCGCCGCGGACCTTCCAGTGGAACGAGAAGTGGCCGGCCGCGTCGGCGGTGGTCTGGGCATCGGACTCGCTCTCCGAGAACGCCCGCAGGAAGACCGGCGTGCCGTCCACACTGCCGTGTCCGGCGGGGAAGGCGACGGTGCCGGTGACATTGAGCGTGTCGCCGGGACGCACGCGGGTCTTGTCGACCGTCGCGGTGATGGTGCTCGGGACGGGCGTCGCGGGGCGCCGGATCGACTCGTAGATGAGGTCGGTGTACGTGTCCGGGTTGCCGTCCGGGTCGTACTGGGCGTCGAATTCCACCTCGTGGTACGACTGAGCGAGGGAACTGTCCCCGACGTGGTCGACCAGCGTGTCGGGGAGGTCGAACCGGCCGTTCTGGTCGGTGTGGACGGTGCCGAGCGAGCGCGCGTCGTAGTACCAGGGGTCGATCGGGTCACCCCACGGATTCCAGGTGGTGAAGACGATGGCCTCGGTGACGTCGACGCTGCCGTCCACCACGGGGGTGCCGTCGGCGTGGGTCAGGATGCCGCTCAGGTCGACCGTGCGGTGGTCGTAGTCGGTCGTGGCCCGGTCGGTGGTGAGATTCAGTTCGTAGGGCTGTCCGGGCGGACCGGCGGTCCGAGGGGCCGCACCGGCGGCGGGAAGGGCGCCGGCGGCGGTGGTGGCCAGGACGATCGAAACGGCTGCGGCCAAACGAGCGGTGCGTGGGCGGATGGGCACCTGGGCTCCCGAGTGGGTGACCGGTCGCAGTGGTCGGCGCCTTCGCCGTCTGCACCGGGCACAGGTTTGACACCGGGGCGCCGTTCAGGGTTGCCCTGCGGCGGGCCGCAATCCCGGGCCGGCGCCGGGCCGGCCGGCCGATTGCTGCCCGCCGGCATCGC
>NZ_FMCH01000539.1 GCF_900091855.1 Streptomyces sp. DvalAA-14 | reverse complement strand
TGCGGGGCATCGAGACGCGGCGCATCCTGGCACGGGGATGGCTCTCGGGGCACCGCAATATCCGCGACCGGTCGGTGCACTCGGCCCGGATCGTATGGACCTTCCCGTGTGGTCGCACCGATCTCCCGATGCGCGCTGGTGAACACGTCGGCGCGGGGGCGGTCTTCGGTTGCCGGCACGGATGGCCGATCCGGCTGGTGGGTGCCGGGAGGTGGTGCTGGGATGGGACGGTGAAGCGTATGGCGGCTGCTGGGGGCGGGGGCTGCATGCCGGGGCAGGCGCCGGTGTGATGGCGACCGGCATTGTCTCGGTCGGGCTGCAGTTGATCGGCTATGAGGTTCTGTCGCTGATCGGGCTGGCCGTCTGCTGGCTCTGGTGGGTGCTGCTCGCCCTTGCCTTCACGTTCCGGCTGCTGCGTGAGCGGGCCCGCTGGATCGCGGAGGCCCGGACGCCGCCCGCGCTCACCGCTGTCGCGGCCAGCACGCTGCTGGGAACGCGCTTGTCGGTCCTCGGGTGGCAGAGTACGGCCGCGGCCCTGCTCGCGCTGGCGGTGCTGGTGTGGCCGGGGCTGCTGGTGTCTGTGATGCTGCGGCTGACGCATCGTATGCCCGGTGGTGTCTTTCTGATCTGCGTTCCCGCACCGGGGATCGCCGTGCTCGCCGGGAGGCTGTCGGTCGCGGACGGCGCCGGCTGGCTCAGCTCGGCGGCCCTCGCGTTTGTGTGCCTGGGCCTGGTCCTGTACGTCGTCGCGCTGACCCGCTTCGACGTCCGGCAGATCTTCACCGGCGCAGGCGACCAGTGGGTGGCCGGCGGGGCGCTGGCCATCTCGGCCCTGGCCGGCTCCACGCTCATTGGCTCCACCCGGTGGACCGGCGACGCCCACCAGGGCCTGCGAGCCGCGTCTCTGCTGCTGCTCGCGCTCGCTTTCGCCACCTGGGTGCCGCTGGTGTACGCGGAGATCCGCCGGCCACGTCTCAGCTACGACGTCCGGCGCTGGTCCACGATCTTCCCGCTGGGAATGACCGCGGTCGCCTCGCTCTCCCTGTCCACGTCGGCCGGGGTCGATTGGCTGGAGCCCCTGGGCAGAGTCCTGCTCTGGGTCGCGGTCGGAGCGTGGCTTTTGACCTTCAGCGGACTGGTCAAGACGCTCGTGAGGGCCCTGCAGGGGGAATGACCCGGCGGGTCCGCCACGTGCAGCCGCTGGGACCGTGTTGGATATCCGCAGGTAGCTACCGTTCCGAGGAGGCAGCAATGGAGACCATGCATGCGGTACGGGGCCACCGCCGCGGCGGGCCCGAACAGCTCCGCTACGAGGAGGCGCCGCGCCCGGTGCCCGGTGCGGGGGAGGTGCTCGTCCGGGTCCGCTCGGCGTCCATCACCCCTCGAGAGCTGGACTGGGACGCTACCTGGATGGATGCCTTCGACGGCAGCGGCAGCCTGCGGCTGCCGATCGTGCCCTCCAAGGAGGT
>NZ_FMCH01000031.1 GCF_900091855.1 Streptomyces sp. DvalAA-14 | reverse complement strand
TCGATCAAGTCGAACGTCTCCCACAGGCCGATCGCGGCGCGGTTGGCGATCAGCGCGGCAGCGCCGGCGTTCTCGGCGGTCACGTACTGGTTGTCGGCGTGCGCCCGCAGCGAGATCGCGGTGGATCCGCCGGGCAGGGGCTGGAGGCTGGCGGGAACCGACGTCAGGGCGTTGTACCAGACCGGGGCCATCTTGTTGTAGCCCTCCTGCGAGGGATGGACGCCGTCGGCGAGGTCCGCCTCGGTCACGGCGGCGTGCATGTCGACCAGGTGGACGTGCGGGCCCTTGCTCGCGACGACGGCGGGAAGGGCGGCGTTGTAGGTGTTCACCATGGTCGCGTGCGGCTCGCCCTGCTCGGTGATGATCTGGGCCACGAACAGCTGCACATTCGGCTTGGTCTGCAGGATGTCGTCGATGAGTTTGCCCAGGCGCGCGGGGGCGTTGGCGACGTCGTAGTCCTGGTTGATGTCGTTGGTGCCGATGTGGAGCAGGATCGTGCGCGGGTCGGTGCTGTTCAGCCAGCTGACGATGTTCGCGTCGAGTTGGTCGATGCGCCAGCCCGGGTGGCCCTCGTGGTCGTGGTCGCCGAGTTCGGCCGGCCCGTTGGTCTGCGAGCCGACGAAGTCGACCTTGTAGCCGCCGGCGGCCAGCCGCTGCCACAGATTGACCCGGTAGCCCCCGGGGTAGGGCGTGTAGCCGTCGGTGATGGAGTCGCCGAGCGGCATGATCCGTACCCCGCCGTTGGACTCGCCGGGTATCGCGGCGAGCGCTGCGGGCTGCGGCAGTGCGAAGAGCAGGGCGGCGATGGCACCGAGAACGGTGCCCACCGCGGCGGCGCCGAAGCGGAGGGTTCGTATGCGCATGGGGGGAGTCCTTTTGCGGATTGCGGGGGGAGGCCGGTTCGGGATGGCCGGGCCGGCCGAAGGACTGCGCGGGATTGCCGTTGCGGGGCGGGCCGGCAGCCGAACGCCCTTGACGGTCGGGGGGACGTCCGGGCACAGGCCGGTGCCGCGCGGCAAAAACGTATAGCAGCCGTGGCCCGCGGCGCACCCCCGCGGTCGCTCGGAACCGGATCGGCCTGCCGGTTGAACCGGGGACGCCGCCGGTCCGTACAGGTGCACAGCGCGATCCATCCGTCCGGTGGAGCGCGGATGCCACAGCGACGTGGCTCAACCTGGAGGTCTGCATGACCGGTTTGCGTGCGACAGGCGGTTTATCGTGGTTCGGACGGTGGCTGGGTGTCGGCGCGGCGGCTGTCACGGTGGTCGTCGCGGGATTCGTCACCGTCTCGACCACCGCGTCCGCGAGCACCGGTGGCGTCCTTGCGGACGCCACCATCTCACCCGTCACCGTGGTCGGCGGTACGCCCGCCCAGGGCACGGTGACACTGGTGTCGGCGGTGGACGCCGACACGGTGGTCGTGTTGTCGAGCACCGATGCGACGGTCCTGCGGCCGCCGGCCGCGGTGACGGTGCCCGCCGGGGCGACCAGCGCGGTCTTTCCCGTCACCACGTTCGTGTTCTCCGGGCCCGGGGAGTTCGCCTGCGTCAACGCCACCGCCGGGGGTGTGACCCGTACGCCGTGCCTCAACAGCAATCCGTCACCCAGCGGGCCGGTCGCCACTTCGGTCACCTTCAGCGCCCCGTCGGTCGGCGGCGGCAGCCCGGTCACCGGCACGGTCGGGCTGTCGGCCGCGGCGGACGGGAACACCTCGCTGGTCACGCTGGTCAGCAGCGACCCCGCGGTGCTGAGCGTCCCGGCCCGGGTCGTGGCGACGGCCGGTTCGGCCACGACCGCGTTCCCGGTGACCACCGCCTCGGTCGCCAGCACGCGGTCGGTCACCGTGACCGCCACGGTCGACGGCGGCAGCGCCGCGGGGTCACTGACCATCACCCCGGCCACGACCCCGCCGACCACCGACACGGTGCGCATCACCCGCGCCGAGTGGAAGAGCGGCATCCTGCGCATCGAGGCCACGAGCAGCGATCCGGACGCCATCCTCGAGGTCCACCTCGCCTCCACCGACACGTTCATGTTCGGCCTGACGAACGTCGGCGGCGGCAGATACCAGGCTCAGCACGAATGGCTGGACAACCCGCAGCGCATCACGGTCAGGAGCAACCTCGGCGGCTCGGCAACCGCCACCACCTGATCCGCCGGGCAGGTGCATCCGCCGCGGCCGGTGCACCTGCCCCGCCCGGCCCCTTCCGCCGCCGTGGCGGGCCGGCGGGAAGCTCAACGGCCCGCGCAGGAGTCCAGGTGGAGGTCAGCCACTGCTCGAAGGACGGCAGCCGCGGGTTGAGGCCGCACACGTGTCGGGCGCCGGCGAAAGCCTGCCGCAGACCGGCCGGGTCGCTCGTCGAGGACGGCCCGGACCAGGCCGCGCAGGGAGCGGCGCGGTCGTCCCACGGACTGTGCTCAGGTGAGGGGCAGTCGTGCGGTGATCTGTTTGCCGGTGGGTGTCAGGCGGGTGCGGAAGCCTCCGCACAGGGCGATGACGATCTCCAGCCCGTGCGCGCCGACGCGTGTCGGGTCCTGGGGGGAGACGGCGGGCCGGTGCGGCGAGGTGTCCCGGACGGTGATCTCCACCGCCGTCTGCTCGATGCGCAGGTCCAGTCCGCAGGGACCGCCGGCGTGTCTGATCGCGTTGGTGACCAGTTCGCTGACCACCAGCGCGGCGGCGTCGAGCGTCTCGGCGGTCACCGCCGGCTGCAGACCACTGCTGCGGGCCCGGGTGAGGAACGCGGTCACCGATCGGCGGGCGGCGGCGATCGCACCCGGTTCACCGGTGAAGACCTCGCTGGAGTGCACGACACCGCCTCCGTCGAGGCGTTCGCGCCGATCCGCTGCCGTCGTCATGCCGCATCACCTTGCCCGCGTCGTTCCGGCGTTCTCCGTTGCCGTGGCCTTCACAGGTTCGTGTGCCCCCGCCGGCGATTCCCATCCGTCAGGTATCGGTGGGCGGCGGGTCGAGGGGCGGCCGGTGGAGGGGGAAGACGGAGCGGGTGCCTGTCATCTCCATCAGCCGCACCAACGCCTCGGGCAGCGGAGGCGTGAAGCTGACGCCCGGGTCGGTGTGGGCGTCCAGGAACAGTGCCAGCACGTCGACGTTGAGGTAGGTCACCTCGGATGCGTCCACGACCAGGGACACGCCGGACCGCCGGGCCTGTTCGGCCGCCTCGGCGATGCGTTGCTCGACGCGGTGGTCGAGGTTCCCCCGCAGGACGAGCATGACGTGGCTGTCCGTCGTCCAGTGATGGGCGCCGGCTTCGCCGGACTGCGTTCCCCGTGGGTTCCCGGCGGGTTCTGACGAGTTGGCCGGAGGAGAGGAAAGGTTCATGCGGGGCCTTCCGTCGGGCAGGACCCGATGGTCTGCCCCCGGTGCCCCTACCCCGGATCGTGCGGGGCACTGCGCCGGCGGTCGGCGGATCACCGCGGCGCCGGCTCTGCCTCCCCGACGCGCAGGGCGAGCAGGACGACGTCGTCGTCCGAGTCGCCGGGGGAGACCGAGTCCGCCAGGTGCTCCAGAAGCTCGGGAAGGGGCAGGGTCCCGGCGGCTTCGGCGAGCAGGCGCGCCGCGCGGGCGATGGCGGCGTCGATGCTCCGGCCGCGTCGTTCGACCAGACCGTCGGTGTAGAGCAGCAGCGTGGAGCCGGGTTCCAGGACGGTGTGCTGGTCCTCCCGGGGGAAGGGGCCCAGCCGATGGTGCAACAGGATCCCGTGCTCGTCCAGTTGGCGCACGGCGCCGTCCGGCAGCCGGACCAGGGGCGGGGGGTGTCCGGCGTTGGTCCACGCCAGGGACCAGGAGGCGCCCACGGGGTGCAGATGGGCGTGCACCAGGGTGCCGCCGACCTCCACGGGCACGGTGCGGCAGGCGTCCTCCAAGGCGGCGAGGGCGGCGGCGGGCCCCGTCCGCGGTTGGCAACCGACGCCTGGCGCAGCATGCTGCGGGTCTGGCCCATCAAGGTGGCGGCCTGGACGTCGTGGCCGGTGATGTCGCCGACGGTGACCGCCAGCCCGGCCGCCGGCCCGGCGGGGCCTTCCTGCCGCGGCAGGAAGAAGGCGTCGTACCAGTCGCCGCCGACCATGTCCGTGCTGGAGGCCGGGCGGTACAGCGCGGCCAGGTCCAGGCCGGGAACGGTGGGCAGGGTGGTGAGCATGGCGTCCTGGAGCTGGTGGGCGACGTTGATCCGCTCGTCGAGGAACAGGGCGCGCTCCACCGCCTGGGCGGTGTAGCCGGCGATCGAGGTGAGAACGGCGGCTTCGGTCACGTCGACGTCATGCGGTGTGTCCCAGCCCAGGACCAGCACGCCCAGCGGGCCCCGGGCGCCCAGCAGCGGCAGGCAGGCCGCCGAACCCAGCTCCAGGGAGTCGAACGCGGCCACGGCCTCCGGTCCGTAGTCCTCCGTCAGATGCCGGCGGTCCGCAACGGTGACCAGGCGCCGCTCCCGCAGGGCGCGTGCGGCGGGGAATCCGGCGCCGGCCTCCAGGTGCTCGTGCAGGATCTCCGCGCGGTGCGGGGCCTGCTGATCCAGCAGGCGGTGCAGGCCGCTCTCCCGGTCCGCCAGCAGCAGCCCCACGTAGGACGGTTTGAGGTCCCCGCTGACCACGTCCCGCACGCGGAGGCGGACCTGGTCCAGGCCCGCGGTGTCCGTCAGATCCTCCGCCGCCCGCAACAGCAGCTCGGCGCTGGCCAGGGCCCGGCCGGCGCGGGCCGCCAACTCGTCGGCGCGGCGGCGCAGCGCGCCGGCGTGGGCGGAGGAGATCCGCAGCCGCAGCTCCGCCGAACAGGCTGCCGCCAGGTCCCGCAGGTCCTCCAACTCACGCGGTGTCCAGTGGCGGGCCGCGGTGTCGATCGCACACAGCGAACCCAGCACATGGCCGAGGTCGTCGGTCAGCGGGACACCCGCGTAACCCACCACCCCGAGATCGGGGATCGCCATGCTGTCCCGCGTCAGCTCGGCTTCCCGGGCGTCGCCGACCACCAGCGGATCACCGGAGACGACCACGTGCCGGCACAGCGAGTGCGACAAGGGCGTCTGCCGTCGCGCCGCCCACGGATCGCCCAGGCCCACCATGCCCGGGAAGACCTGCCGGTCCTCCTCCACCAACGACACCAGCGCCACCGGCACATCGACGATCCGCGCCACCAGCCGTGCGAACCGCTCCATGTCCGCGTCCGCCGCGGCCGTCAGACCCGTCTGCCGCAACGCCAGCAACCGCGCCGGCCGCGACAACGCGGCAGAGCCGTTCACGTCGTCCGCAGCCACCGCCATCGCCTCCGCCCCTGGACCCACCGGACCTCACGCCGATCCACGCCGGACCGAAACGCACCAGTTCCCCTACCCCCGAATGCCGCAATGGTGCCGCCGCCGGCGCGGCGTTCCGGGGCGCCGTGGGGCGGCCGGGCGGTTCCTCCGTGCGCCGGGTCCACGGCGCGGATGTACCGTCGCGCCGACGCGGAGGGCCACTCCCCCGCCGCCCGACCTGCGGGCTCGCGCGCACGGGTGCGGTGCGGCATCCCGCGG
>NZ_FMCH01000254.1 GCF_900091855.1 Streptomyces sp. DvalAA-14 | reverse complement strand
TCACGAGCCGGCTCGTACGGTTCAGCTCCGCGGTGTCGTGCTCCGGCACCCGCGGCAGCGGGACGACACCGGTCGGATCCTCCGAACCGGTCAGCGGGACGACACCGGTCGGATCCTCCGAACCGATCGCCGCCACCGGCGGGCCCGGCACGGCACCGACCGGGACGCCGTCCAACTGCTCCTCGCTCAGCGCGGCGCGGACCGCCTGCACCTCGGCGAGCATCTCCACCGCGTCCACCGGCCGCTGCCGGGGATCGCGGGCGGTGGCCCGGGCCACCAGCCAGTCCAGCGCCGGCGCCAGGCCCGGGACGGCGGCGGACGGGGCCGGCATCTCCTGGCTCAGATGCTGGTAGATCACCTGCGCCGGCGTACTGCCGCTGCGCGGCTTCTGCCCGGTCAGCGCCTCGTAGAGCACCACCCCGCAGGCGTACACATCGGTGCGCTGGTCCACCGTGCCGTACTCGATCTGCTCCGGCGCCAGATACGACACGGTGCCCAGCAGCGCGCCCGCGCCCGTGGCGCTGGTCTGGGTGTCCACCGACCTGACCAGGCCGAAGTCGGCCACCTTCACCCGGCCGTCGTCGCCTATGAGCACGTTCTCCGGCTTCATGTCCCGGTGGATCAGCTGCGCCCGGTGCGCGGCGCCGAGCGCGGCCAGCACCGGCTCCAGGATGTCCAGCGCCGCGCGGGGCTGGAGCGCGCCGCGCTGGCGCAGGACGTCGCGCAGCGTGCAGCCGGCCACGTACTCCATCGCCAGATACACATACGTGCCGTCCGTGCCCTGGTCGTACACCGCGACCACATTGGGGTGCGCCAGCCGGGCGACCGCCTTGGCCTCCCGGATGAACCGCTCCACGAAGGCGGTGTCCGCCGCGAGCCCGGGGTGCATCACCTTGATCGCGAGCACCCTGTCCAGGCGGGTGTCCACGGCCCGGTAGACCGTGGCCATCCCGCCGACCGCGATGCGGGCTTCGACCCGGTAGCGCCCGTCGAGGATCTTTCCGACAAGCGGGTCATGCACGGTGGTGTCCACGACGTCCGAGTCTACGAGCCGCACCGCCCGTTCCCCGAGGCTCACCTTCGTACTGTGTCCTGTCCGTGGCGTTCCGGAACCATTTCGTAACCCGGGACCAAGCCGGGCATCAGCTCAGAAAGCGGGGCGTTCCGGGTGGAAGGCGGGGACGCCCTCGGTGGGGCTGGAGGGAAGGGCGTGGTGGCGGCGGGGGATGCGGCCGGCCCGGTGGGCCAGCCGGCCCGCCTCCACCGCGTGGCGCATGGCCTGGGCCATCAGGACGGGGCGCTGGGCGCGGGTGACGGCCGAGGCGAGCATCACCGCCGCGCAGCCGAGTTCCATGGCCAGGGCGGCGTCGGAGGCCGTACCGGCGCCCGCGTCGAGGATCACCGGGACGCCGGCCCGCCCGGTGATCAGCTCGAAGTTGTGCGGGTTGCGGATACCGAGCCCGGAGCCGATGGGGGAGCCGAGCGGCATGACCGCGGCGCAGCCGATGTCCTCCAGCCTGCGGGCCAGCACCGGGTCGTCGCTGGTGTACGGCAGCACCGTGAACCCGTCGTCCACCAGCGTCTCGGCCGCGTCGAGGAGTTCCACCGGGTCCGGCAGCAGGGTGTGCTCGTCCGCGATGACCTCCAGCTTCACCCAGTCCGTGCCGAGCGCCTCCCGCGCCAGCCGCGCGGTCAGGACGGCCTCGCCCGCCGTGTAGCAGCCCGCCGTGTTCGGCAGCACCCGGATGGCGTGCCGCCGCAGCACCGACAGCACGGACCCCTTGGTGGTCGGGTCCAGCCGCCGCATCGCGACCGTGGTCAGCTCGGTGCCGGACGCCAGCAGCGCCTGCTCCAGCACCTCCAGGCTGGGCGCCCCGCCGGTGCCCATGATCAGCCGGGAGGCGAACACCGCGTCCCCGATCCGCAGCGGGTCCGAACCGTCCTGGTACCTCCCCGGGCCGGCTTCCGCCTGCCCCGGGCCGCGGTGGCCGGCGCCGTCCGGCGGTGTGGTGACCGGCACGGCTCAGCCCCCCTGCACGGCGGTCAGGATCTCCACCCGGTCGCCGTCGGCCAGCGCGGTGGCCGACCACCGGCTGCGCGGCACCACCGTCTCGTTCACCGCGGCGGCCACGCCGGAATGCGCCGCGGTGAGGGAGGCGACCAGGGCGTCGAGCGAGAAAGGCGCGGCCAGGCGGCGCCGCTCGCCGTTGAGCAGCACGGTGATCGTCACGCCGGCTGCTCCTGCCGGGCGAACCGGGCCGGGGCGAACGGCCTCGCGTAGCCGGGCAGTTCACCGCTCGTCAGCACCTCGGCCATCACGTCGCCGGTGACCGGGGTGAGCAGAACCCCGTTGCGGTGGTGGCCGGTGGCCAGCAGCAGGCCGTCCAGCGCGGTGGCGCCGAGCAGCGGCGCGTTGTCCGGCGTACCGGGACGCAGTCCCGCCAGCGTCTCGGTGAGCGGGAGCTCGGTGATGCCCGGCACCAACTCATGGGCGTCCCGCAGCAGTTCGTACACCCCGCCGGCGGTGACCGTGGTGTCCCAGCCGAACTCCTCGCTGGTCGCGCCCAGCACCAGCTCGCCGTTCTCGCGCGGCACCAGGTAGACGTGGCTGCCCCGCACCACCGCCCGTAGCGTGCGGGACAGGAACGGCGCGTGCGTCCGGGGGACCAGCAGCCGCAGGATCTGGCCCTTGACCGGGCGGACCGGCGGCAGCACCTCCTCCGGCAGGCCGCCGATCCGGCCGCTCTCGCTGCCCGCGGCCAGCACGGTGCGGTCGGCGGTGACCTCGGTGCCGTCGGCGAGCAGGGCGCCGGTGACCCGGTCGCCGGACCGGGAGACACGGGCCGCCGCCGACCGCAGGAAGGTCACCCCGGCCAGTTCGGCGGCCCGCAGCAGCGCCGCGGCCAGGCGCCGCGGGTCGACCTGGTGGTCCCCGTCCACCCGCAGCCCGCCGCGCACGCCCGGGGCGAGCAGCGGTTCCAGACGGCGGCAGTCCCGGCCGCTGAGCCACTGCGACTCCAGGCCCAGCGAGGTGTGGAAGGCATGCAGATCGCGCAACTGGGCCCGGTCGTCGGCGTCCAGCGCGACAGCGAGGGTGCCGCACCGGCGGTAACCGGTGCTCAGGCCGGTCAACTCGGTGAGCTCGGCGGTGAAGTCGGGGTAGCGGGCGGCCGACGCCAGGTTGAGGTCGAGCAGCGGCTGCTCCCCGTACTGCAGCTCGGTGACCGCCGCCAGCATCCCGGCCGCGACGTGCGCGGCTCCGCCGCCGGGACGCGGATCGGCGACCGCGGCGGCCAGACCGCGCTGGGCGGCCCGCCAGGCCGTGACCAGACCGATGAGGCCGCCGCCGACCACCAGCACGTCGTGGCCGCGGGCCCCGTTCGCGGGGATGGGCATCCTGCGTCTCCCTTCGCCGGCATGACCCGGATCAGGTTCTTACGGTCGGCAGCCGGCCAGCCACCCTCTCAGCCCGGTACGCCCGGGCTCCCGCGCTTCTCCCGGCACCTTATCCCTGCGGGGCGCGGCGGTGGTACGGCACGGTCCCGCCGGCGCGGGGCCTTTGCCGGGCGGCGGCCCCTCCGGTGGGGGTCGCGCTGACGCGCGGCGGGCCAGCGGCGGGTCAGC
>NZ_FMCH01000052.1 GCF_900091855.1 Streptomyces sp. DvalAA-14 | reverse complement strand
CACTGCTCCCTTGTTCCGCCGGCCGGTGTCGGTGGCGAGGTGGACGGGTTCCGCGTGCGGGCCCATGTCCCGCGGGTGTTCCTGCGTCGAGGCCAGGATCTCCGCGATGTGCACCGGGCGAACGCCGGCGCCCTGACGGGAGATCGTGCCGCCGATGTGCATCAGGCAGGAGTTGTCCGCCGCGCACAGCACCTCGGCCCCGGTCGCCTCGGCATGTCGCACCTTGTCGGCGCCCATCGCCGCGGACACGTCCGGGTTCTTGACCGCGAAGGTGCCGCCGAAGCCGCAGCACTCCTCCGCGCCGGGCAGTTCGATCAACTCCAGTCCCCGCACCGCCTCAAGGAGTCGGCGCGGCCGCTCGCCCAGCCGGAGCAGCCGCAGTCCGTGGCACGTCGGATGGTAGGTGACCGAGTGCGGGAAGTACGCCCCGACGTCCGTCACCCCGAGCACGTCCACCAGGAACTCGGTCAGCTCGTACGTCTCCGGGACCGCGGCCGGCGCGACCACCGTCCCTGCGCCCCGGCCCTCGGCGCGGGCCCGCTCCCCGAGCTGCGGGTAGATGTCGCGGACCATGGCCGCGCACGACCCGGACGGGGTGACGACGGCGTCGTAGCCGGCGAAGACCTCGGCGTAGTGGCGGGCCAGCGGCTCGGCCTGGTGCCGGTAGCCGGTGTTGTAGTGCGCCTGTCCGCAGCAGGTCTGGGCCGTTGGGAAGTCCACCTCCACACCGAGGCGTTCCAGCAGGGTCACCACGGCCTGTCCGGTGCGCGGGTAGAGCATGTCGTTGACGCATGTGAGGAACAATGCGACCCGCATCGTGGCTCCCTCGGTTCGTTCGGGTGGGACAGGGGACAGGGGACGGGGGACGGGGGACGGGCAGGGGACGGAGACGCGGGACTCACGAAGTGGACCCGGGTTCGAGCGACGGGTCCGGTTCCGGGCCCGACAGCGGCCCGCGCACCGCGGCGTCGGCTGCGTCCCAGGCCCGCCGGTCTCCTTGCGGGCTGTACCGGCGCAGGTGCTGGGTGTCGGCGACGAGTCGCCGCATGTCCGCCAGGTCGCCGACCAGCCCGTGGGCGCGGGCCTGGACCAGGATGTTGCCGATTGCGGTCGCCTCGGTGGGCCCGGCGACGACCGGCAGCCCGGTGGCATCGGAAGTCAGCTGGCACAGCAGGTCGTTGCGGCTGCCGCCGCCGACCAGATGGATGTGGGTGATGTCGCGTCCGGCCAGTTCCGCGGCGCGGCGCAGGACCCGGCGATGGGCCAGCGCCAGGCTCTCCAGGATGCAGCGGACGATCGCGCCCCGGCTGGAGGGTGGCCGCTGCCCCGTCCGTACGCAATGGTCGG
>NZ_FMCH01000169.1 GCF_900091855.1 Streptomyces sp. DvalAA-14 | reverse complement strand
CGACAACAACCTGGGCACCCGGTGGTCCAGCGCGGCCGCCGACCCGCAGTGGCTCCAGGTGGACCTGGGCACCGCGCAGTCCGTCTGCGGGGTGACGCTCGCCTGGGAGACCGCGTACGGCAAGGCGTTCCAGATCCAGACCTCGGCCGACGGCACCAACTGGACGACGGTCTACTCGACCACGGCTGGCACCGGCGGCACCGAGACGCACAACTTCACCGCCACCGCCCGCTATGTGCGGATGTACGGCACCGCCCGGGCGACGGCGTACGGCTACTCGCTGTGGGAGTTCACCGTGCTGACCCCGGGCGGCAGCACCACACCGCCCCCCGGCGGGGGCAACGGCGACTGCCCGTGGGTGAATTCGACCGCGCCGGTGGCCACCCGGGTCGCGCAGGTGCTGGCGCAGATGACGCAGGCGCAGAAGGTCCAGATGCTGCACGGCAACGGCGCCACGCAGCCGTACATCGGCGACATGTCGGCGATCCCGTCCTTGTGCATCCCGGCGATGGGCTTCCAGGACGGCCCCAGCGGCGTCGGTGACGGGCTCGGCGGCGTCACCCAGCTGCCGGCCGCGGTGTCCTCGGCGGCGACCTGGGACACCGGCCTGCAGAAGAGCTACGGCACCGTGGCCGGGGCCGAGTTCAAGGGCAAGGGCGCGGACGTGGCGCTCGGCCCGACGATGAACATCGTGCGCGACCCGCGCTGGGGGCGGGCCTTCGAGACGTACAGCGAAGACCCGTACCTGAGTGCCCAGATGGCCACCGCGAGCATCCAGGGCATCCAGAGCCAGGGCGTGATGGCGGAGGCCAAGCACGTGGCGGTCTACAACCAGGAGACCAACCGCAACGGCCCCGCCGACAACGCGATCGTCGACAACCGCACCTTGCAGGAGATCTATCTGCCGGCCTTCCAGGCGGCGGTGAGCAAGGGCGCGTCGGCGTCGGTGATGTGCGCCTACAGCACGGTCAACGGCGTGTTCGCCTGCCAGAACCCGTATCTGCTGAACAACGCGCTCTACCAGCAGGCCGGTTTCGGCGGGTTCGTCACCAGTGACTGGGGTGGCGCGCACTCCACGGTGGACTCGGCGAACAACGGCATGACGATCGAGATGCCGAACGGCTACTTCTACGCCGATTTCCTCAACCAGGCCCTGGCCAACGGCACGGTGAGCCAGGCGACGCTCAACACCATGGTCAGCCGGGTCCTCACGCAGATGTTCGCGTTCGGCCTGTTCGACCACGCCAAGACCGGTGACCGGAACGCCGTGGTGACTTCCGCGGCGCACCAGGCGACGGCCCGTCAGGTCGCCGAACAGGGCAGCGTCCTGCTGAAGAACAACGGGATCCTGCCGCTGTCCACGTCGACCACCAAGTCGATCGCGCTGCTCGGCCCCGACGGCGGCGCGGGTGTCCGCAGTGTCGGCGGCGGCAGCGCCACCGCGACGAGTTCGGGAACCGTCTCGCCGCTGACCGCGCTGCAGAACCGGGTGGCCGGCACCGGGACGACCGTGACGTACAACGACGGCACGGACATCAACGCGGCGGTGACCGCGGCGAAGGCGGCCAGTGTGGCGGTCGTCTGCGTCGGTTACGGCGAGAACGAGGGGACGGACCTCACCAGTATCGACCTGTCGTCCCAGCAGAACCAGCTGGTCCAGCAGGTCGCGGCGGCCAACCCCAACACCGTCGTGGTGCTCAACACCGGCTCCGCGGTGACCATGCCGTGGCTCGCGTCGGTCAAGGGCGTGCTGGAGGAGTGGTACGGCGGCCAGGAGGTCGGCAACTCCCTTGCCGCGCTGCTGTTCGGCGATGTCGACCCGTCCGGCAAGCTGCCGGTCACCTTCCCCGGCTCGCTGGCGGACGTGCCCGCGCACACCACCGCCCAGTGGCCGGGCGACGGCACCGATGTGCAGTACAGCGAGGGCCTCAAGGTCGGCTACCGCTGGTACGACGCGCAGAACATCACCCCGCTGTTCCCGTTCGGGTTCGGCCTGTCGTACACCTCGTTCTCCTTCTCCGGCCTCCAGGTCGGGGCGCTGGACGGCAGCGGCAACGCCACCGTGAGCGCGACCGTCACCAACACCGGCAGCCGGGAGGGAGCCGAGATCGCCCAGCTGTACGTGGGCGACCCCGCCTCGACCGGTGAGCCCGCCAAGCAGCTCAAGGGCTTCCAGCGGGTCGACCTCCAGCCGGGGGCCAGTACGAAGGTGACCTTCACCGTCACCGCGCACGACCTGGCGTACTGGAACACCGCCGGCAACAACTGGACGACCGCGGCGGGCAGTTATCAGATCATGGTCGGCGACTCCTCCCGCAGTCTGCCGCTGACCGGGACCCTCGCCGTGGCCACCGCGATGAGCGCCAAGACGGTGGACGCCGCCACCACCCCGGCGGCCTCGGTGACGGTGGACAACCCGCACGGTATGAGCAGCCCGGCCCGCGCCGCGGTCCGGCTGCCGATCACCGCCAAGGACTCGGCCGCGGGTCAGAAGCTGGCCTTCACCGCGACCGGACTGCCCGCGGGGCTGTCCATCAGCCCGTCCGGGGTGATCTCCGGTACGGCCGCGGCCACCGGGACGAGCACGGTGAGCGTGACCGCCTCCAACGGCCGCGGCGCCAGTGACACGGCCACCTTCGTCTGGACGGTGACCTGAGCGCGGGGTGACCGCACCGGACCACCGGTGAAGGTGTGCGGGCCGGCTCCGGCCGGCCCGCACACCCTACGAACTCTGCCTCTCCGTGGGTGACGACGGCGCCCCATGGAGAGGCAGAATCATGCCGGCGACGGGACAGCCCTGGCCCGGCCGGCGGCGGTTCCCGTCAGCCGAGCCGGGCCTGGCCGTAGGGGACCAGCCGGACCGGGCCGACCAGGCCGTACGGCTGGCGCGGCGAGGCGCCGTACACCACGGGATCGCTGACCCGCAGCCGGTTGCCGAGCGTGGTGGCCACCTCGACCTCGATCGTGTTGTCGCCGGCACGGAGGTGGCCGCCGAGGTCCACCACCGGGTTGATGTGGTCGACCGGATCGAGCAGCCGGCCGTTGACGGTCACCCGGCAGGTGTCGTAGACGGTGCCCAACTGCAGGTAGGCACCGTGGCCGCCGGTCCAGGCGGCACCGAGCCGCACGGTGGTGCGGTAGCGGCCGATACCGGAGACGTCCGCGAGTTCCGGGACGTCCGGCCAGGCGACGAGCGCGTCCAGGCCGACGCGGCGGCGGACGATCGTGGTCCGGTTCGCGTCGGCGCCCGGCTGCCAGTCCTCGACATCCAGCTGCCAGGCGGTGAGTTCGGTGGGCAGCGGCACGCCGGAGATGCGGCTGCGCACCGGGCGGCCGTGGGACAGCGCCGTGGTGTAGTCGCCGTCGGTGGCGCTGCGCACCACCAGCTCGCCCCCGTCGAACCTGGCCTCGTCGGCGGTGGTGCTCACCGCGTGCGGGCCGGCGCCCGTCCGGTCGCCGAACATGCCGGGCGCGCCGAAGGCCACCACCATCGTCTCGCCGGGCTGCAGGGCCACCCGCAAGGTGGCCTTGTCGCCGTCCTCGGTCCAGGCGCCGACCCGTTCCACCCGGCCGGTCCACAGGTCCAGCAGGTAGGGGACCTGCCGCGAGTCGCCGCGCCGGAACGTCACGTCGTGGTCGATGGCGGCGACCGGGGGCTTGACGGTCTCGGCGTGCTTGCCGTTGCACAGGTAGTAGTAGTCGGCCCCGTCGGCGTAACGGTGCGCGTTCAGCAGTGTCGAACTCGTCGCGTACGAGACCACCGGCTCCACCCCGAGGTCGGCCAGCGCGGCGCCCACCGCGGTCTTGTCGGTGAGCTGCCGGACCCTCGGCTGGGCCAGCAGTTCGGTGAGCACCGCGCGCAGCCGTTCGTCCTGTCCGCCGGTGTCCCGGCCCGGGACGGTCGCGGTGCTCCAGTCGCCCAGCAGCACGATCGGCAGCCCGGCCTTGGTGAACGCCAGGAACTTCTCCGCGACCGCGACCGGCAGGGTGCAGGTGGAGCCGGCGAAGAAGTCCGCCTCCACGAACAGCGCCTGGTAGGCCGGCCCGCCGGCCGCCAGCCGCCCTTGGGTGACATGGGCGGACGGCAGGCTCAGCAGCGGCTCGCTGATGAACTCGTGGTTCCAGCCCAGCGGGATCCCGGTCGAGGTGAACCACGACGCGCCGATGCCGGTGGCGGTGTAGCCGGTCTGCCGGAAGATCGCGACGTCCAGCCGCGGCTTGCCGGCCTGGAGTACCTGGTGGATCCGGGCGAGGTAGCCGGACATGTCCTCGATGTGCCGCCAGGTGGGCTGCCGCGGCCCCCAGGACTCGCCGTAGCCGACAGCGCCGTGGTACGGGGTGAACGCCGCGTAGCCCGGCCAGGCGGTGCCCGGCAAGGTGGCGTAGGAGAAGCCGTGGATGACGGTCTGGTTGACCCCGGCCGCGTAGGCGCCGCCCATGGTGCGCAGGAACTTCTGCCAGGTGGTGTTGTACGCGCCCCCGGTGTAGGCGCCCGACTCGCAGGACAGGATGGTGCTGCCCGCCATGTCCCGGCCGCCGGCCAGGCAGCGGAAGTCGTCGAGGTTCTTGAAGCCGAGCGACTCCCCTTCGGGGATGTCCAGGATCGCGGCGGTGGCGATGGCGTCGGTCTGCAGTCCGTAGGGCTGGGCGCGCAGCTTCAACCCGACGGTGCCGGCCCATTTCTTGATGGCGGTCACGTGCTGGGCGTTGTACAGCTCCGACACGGTCTGCCAGAAGTCGTGGCGTACCCGTACGGTCAGTGCGGCGTCGTAGGCGTAGACCTGGTTGCTCTTGCTGAGCACGACCACGGGCAGGTAGGGAAGCAGCGGGTATCCCCGGCGGCGGGCGAACTCCGCGGGCAGCGCGGACGTCCACAGCAGCGCGTCGGACTCCAACTCGATGGAGTCCTCGAACAGGCTCCCCCCGACCCGGCCGATCAGTCGGCGGATCGGGTGCGTCAGCAGGTCCGACTCCCAGAAGTCGATGACGGCCCGGGTGCCCGCGGCGCTGAAGTGGTCCACCACGTAGGCGGTGGGCACGGTGTGCGGGCCGGCCTCCGGGGTCTGGCCGGTGCCGCGCTGCCAGTAGCCGAGCAGCAGCCAGGACCCGCCGTCGTCCGGCGCGGTCCAGGTGATCGCGCCGGAACGGACCTGGCAGGTCAGGTCCACCAGGGTGGCCGGGTCCAGGCCGGTCTCCTTCTTGGTGGTGTTGGCGGTGTCGATCCGCACCGCCTGGACCGCGAACAGGACGGAGGTCCGGGCGGCCGGGTCGGCCGCGACCACCGCTGCGGGGACCGGGCCGGTGTAGGTGGTCCCGCCCGCCACCGCGACGACGCCGTGGGCGAGTTCCTGCACGGCGGCCGCGCTGTCCGGCGTGATCGTGGGGACCGCGGTGGGCCAGGCCGGCCCGGCGGTGATGTCCACGGTCAGGCCGCGCCGATCGGCCTGTTCGAGGGCCGCCTCCACGCCGGCCACCCAGGACGCGCTGCCCCAGCCGTGGTGGGCGGTGTCCAGGACGGCCGGATCGTCCACGCTGTGGTGGACCGCGGCGATCTCCACGCCGCCGAAGCCGGCGTCCGCGATCTGGTCGATCTCCCGCTGGATCTCCGCCGGATCCACCAGGCCGTCCGGCCACCACCAGCGGAACTTGGGCCTGACCGCCGCGCCCGGCGCGCTGAACCACCCGGCCGACCCGGGGCGGTCCGCGCCCTGCCGCGGCACGGCCGTTCGGTCGGCCGCCCCCGCCGATTCCGTCGGCGCCGCGGCCCCGGCGGCTCCCGAGGAGGCACCCCAGGCCAGCGCCGCCCCGGCGCCCGCCGCCGCTCCGGCCTGCAGGACTCTTCGCCGGGCGAACCGGCTCTGGCTTCGGCTGTCGTCGGTCATGGTGCGCGTCTCCTCGGGGCTCGCGCCGCCGCCGGGGCGGGGCGCACGCGTCGATGCGTCGGAAACGGGTCCGCCACGTTGCCGACAAGAATGTGAAACGTTTAAATCCTGGCCTGGACGCTACGGCGTGAAATCCATCACCGTCAAGGGGTCCAAGCGCTGCTGACATGCCGCCGGCTCCGCCCTCGGCGCGGAGCCCGTTCGCGGCACCTGTTGAACAGTTTCAATGCGCGCCTCGCGCGGACCGGGTGCCAGCCAGCCGGACGCGGCCTCCGGGCGACGGCGGTGTTCCGTCGCACGGAGGCCGACTGCGCGAGCCGGCGCGCGGTTGTCCCGCAGACCGGGCGGCTCGGGCCTGCCGGGCTACCGGGAGGCCGGGTTGTCGATCTCGAAGCCGTCGAAGGTCGCGTAGGAGCCCGAGAGCTTGGTCACCGTGATCGTGTGCACGCCCGCCGGGAGAGCGGCGCCGGTGTAGACGGCCACGTCGGCGTGCCGGGCGCCGTCGGCGGGCACCGTGTCGACGACGGTGGCGGGGCCGCCGTCGATCGACACACTGATGTCGCCCTGGTCGGTGTACTCCTCGCCGAACACCGTGATCCGGGTGCCGATGAAGGTGGCCGTGAAGCTGCTGCCGTCGGCCGTCGCGTAGTGGACGTCGTCGTCGAGGTCGCCGTACCCCCGGCTGTCGAGGTAGTCCCAGTTGTCGTAGCCGATCGACGGGTCGGTGTCGTTGACGCGGGCCGCGGCCGGCGGGGTGCCGACGTAGACCAGGACGGCCGGCGACGCCTTGGAGGTGACCGCGTTCCGGTCGGTCTGTACGGCCGACAGGCTGTGCTGTCCGGCCGAGGAGCCGGTCAGGGTGCAGCTCCACGTGCCGTCGGTGGCGGCGGTAGCGGTGCAACTCGCCTGGTCCGTGCCGTCGGTGACGGTGACGGTGTTCCCCGCCACCGCGGTCCCGCGTACCGGGTAGCCGGCCGCGAGACCGGTGGTGCCGCCGGCGGGAGCGGTGATCACCGGGCGCGGGACGTAGGGACCCACGGTGACGTCGGTGCCGTCGGCCCCGGCCGGCACGGTGGCGATCAGGAAGCCGGTGGAGACGAAGCGGACCTCGCTGGCCCGCTGCCCGCCGAAGTACACCGGGGTGGCGGCCGAGAACCCGGCGCCCGCGATGAGCACCCGGTCCGTCGAGGAGCCGGCCGCCGCGGGCCGGGGCGCGGAGACGTAGCTCGTCCGCAGGGGCACGGCGGCGGCCAGCGCCCGGTGTCCGCCGGTGACACCGGCGTTCGCCAGGAGGGCGACCGGGATGTCGTCCGGTCCCGGGGCGGCGGGGATGACGGTGTTGCCGCTGACGTTGGAGTCGACCGGCGCCGTGCAGATGTAGCTGCCCGCCGGGTCGGAGAAGTAGTTGCCGGTGACCCAGAAGTGCCCGGTGGCCGAGCAGCCGCCCTGCGCGCCGATCGACGTCAGCGGGTGGAACTCGACGTTGCCGCTGAAGCCGATCCACTCCGAACCGGCGTCGTCGTAGAAGGCGTTGAAGCGCGACCCGTCGTTGTAGACAACGTTGTCGGTGACGTGCAGGCCGTTGGCCAGGGTGGCCGCGGCGTCGATCGTGCCGTCCGCCCCGTCGACGTACTGCGCCTGGTGGCCCTCCATGTAGATGGCGCCGCCGTCGTCCAGCACCTGCATGACGTCGAAGATCAGGTTGTCGCTGATCGTGTTGTCGGCGTTGATGTTGGTGGAGTTCTGCGGATGGTCGGCCTCGTCCACGTGGCCCTGGATGACACCCGCGGTGATCCCGGTGTACGGCAGGTCGTACAGCTCGTTGTGGCTGATCACGGTGTGCCGGCTGAACAGCAGCGTGATGCCGCAGGCCGAGCGGTAGTCGGTGCCGATGTCGTGGATCACGTTGTCCGAGACCGTGGTGTGGTCCAGGATCTCGTTGTCCCCGACCCGGTCGCCGCGTACGGCCTTCGGGTCGGGCGTGCAGTTGGCCTCGATCACCGATGCCGGGGTGACGGTCGGGGTCGGGTCGTAGGTGCAGCCGAGCGACAGCGCGGTGGACGCGATCGCGGTGAACTCGTTGGCGTCGACGACGTTGTGGGTGCCCCCGTACATCAAACTCAGGCCCGCGCCGCCGAGATCGACGAACCGGTTGCCGGTGAGCGTCACACGGCTGGCGCCGCTGAAGGCGACGTTGGCCAGCGGCTGGGTCAGCGCGCCCCACGGGCAGGTGCCGGCCGGGTCGGAGAAGCCGCACAGGCCCTGGTTGTTGGCGCCGGTGCGGCGCAGGTTGCTCTGCACATCGGCGAAGCCGGCCGCGGAGGAGGGGGCGTTCCAGGTGGCGTAGGAGAACTGCAGGCCCGCGAAGGTGATGTCGTGCAGGGGTTCGGCGAGGCTTCCCGCGCCCTGCACCAGCTTTTCCAGCCGCGGGAGTTCGACGTCGGATCCGGTCATCCGCCGGCCCTTGCCGGCTGCGTAGTAGAGCGTGTCGGTGGAGGTGTCCAGGAACCACTGACCGCTCGTCAGAAGGCTGCGGGCCCCTTGGACGGTCGCGGGCAGCTGTGAGGTGGGCATCGACGGGAGGCCGCCGGTGCCCTGGCTGAACGGGGCGATGTCGGTCACGTTGGTCCAGCAGGGCTGGTCCATCACGAGGGTGCTGCCGGACATCCGCGCGACACCGCACCGGGAATCCGTCCAGGCGCCGTTGCCCGCCGGGTAGTCGAACTCGACCTGGGCCAGTTGCGCGGCCGTGAGGCCGGCGAACCACGCCCGGGCGGTCGGGTCGGCCGACAGGTCGTAACCGGTCGACGAGCCGGCCCAGTTGCCGGAGAAGTGCAGGGCGGCCGGGGTGGCCTGCGCGATCGGGGCCTCCTTGCCGTCGACGTAGAGCTGGCGGGTGGCGCTGCCGTGGGGCACGCGCGCCGCCCATACGCCGCTGCTGCCCACCTGGTGCCAGTCCGAGACCCGGGTGGAGCCGGCGATCACCGGGCGGGCGCCCGGTGCGGCCTGCCACACCACCGGGTGGCCCGGGCTGCCCGAATCCTGCGCCCCGAGCTGCCATGTCGTGCTCAACCGGTAGGTGCCGCCGAGGAGTTCGACCCGGACATCGGCCGGGCCCCGGCCGCGCTCCACGGCGCGCACCGCGGCCTGCGCCCCGGCCAGCGAACAGGGATTCCGCGCGGTGCACGCCCCGCCGTGCCCGTCAGGGGCCGCCCACAGCACTTTCGCGCCCGCCGCCTGCGCGGGACTCGCCGCCGCCCCCAGCGCTCCCGCGCCGACCAGCGCGAAGGTCACCGCCGAACCGAGGATCTTGCCTGCCGATGCCATCCATCTCATGACCGCTCCGGGAATCATCGCCCCGCGGGCGCACCCGCAGGAAGCCCAAGACATCCGATGAATCCGCAGCCTGGCAGCCGTCCGCAGCGGCGTCAACAGGTTGAATGTAAGCAACATGCTTTCAGCGAGGCCGGGTTGCCGGGGATGATCGGATGTACCGGTCAGGCGGCCCGAGGAGCCAGCCTGATGCGCGGCAGCGGGGACCAGGTCTCCGGCCGGCGGGAATGTTACGATCCCGCGTGCCGTCGATACGAAGCCTGTTCACCAAGCTGGGCGCAACCAGGGGCTGGGCCGATCTGGGGCGTTTCCTGGCGCCCGCCGACCGGACCCTCCTCAGGGCGACCGGTGGCAGGTTCGGGGTCGGGACACCCGTGGGGCTGCGCACCCTGCTGCTCACCACGGTGGGCCGGCAGAGCGGACAGTCCCGCGAGGTCGCCCTTTTGTACATCACCCATGGCGACGGTCTTGTGGTGATCGGATCCAACTGGGGCGGCGAACGCCACCCCGGCTGGACGGCGAATCTGCTCGCGGAGCCGCGGGCCACGGTGACCAGGGGCGGCCGGCGGACGGCGGTGCGCGCGCGGCTGCTGACCGGGGAGGAACGCCGGAAGGTCTGGGAAGCAGTCGCTGCCTACTGGCCCGCGTACGACGCGTACGCGCGGCGGGCCGCCCGGCGTGAGATCCGCGTCTTCCTCCTTGAGCTCCCCCAGGGCGAATGACGTCCGGGACCAGGCCGGGCCGACCCGGCCCGGCCGGGTGAGCCCCGAATGGCGGTGAGGCCGGCAGCACGGCTTCCGGTGCCGGCTCAACTGCCTACTGTGCCCGCGTTGACGTGCTCCACGAGCAGCAGCGCGATGTCGTCGCTGCTCTGGGGGACGGCGCTCTCCCGTGCGCGCGTGACGATCGCGTCGGCGAGCGTCTCCAGCGGTTGGTCGGCCTCGTCGGCGAGTTGGTCGGCCAGCAGGCCGATGGATCGCCCCAGGTCCGAACCGGGGCGTTCCACAAGGCCGTCGGTGTAGAGCGC
Source organism: Streptomyces sp. DvalAA-14 (assembly GCF_900091855.1). Taxonomy (GTDB): domain Bacteria; phylum Actinomycetota; class Actinomycetes; order Streptomycetales; family Streptomycetaceae; genus Actinacidiphila. Next base: position 28,404 of record NZ_FMCH01000169.1, on the reverse strand, counting down.
CAACAGGGCGCCGGGGGGCAGCGGCACCTCGACGGTCTGGAAGCGGGCTTCCTCCGCCACGCCGAGGAGCAGTCCGGGGGGCAGATCGAGCACGTCGCTGCCGCCGGGGCGGCCGAGGGGGCCGGGCCGGCGCAGGATCGGCGGCGGGTGACCGGCCGAGGCCAGCAGGACTCGATGCCCGGGCACGTCGATGTGCGCGTAGACGCAGCTGCAGAACAGGGGGCTGTTCTGCTCCAGGAGGAGTTGGTTGGTGCGGGCGAGGATCTCCTCGGGCGGCGCCCCGGCCCGGGCGTGGCTGTGCACGGCGGTGCGAATCTGGCCCATCAGGGCGGCGGCCTGCACGCTGTGCCCCTGGACGTCGCCGATCACCGCGGCCGCGGCATGCGCGCCGAGATCGATGAAGTCGTAGAAGTCGCCGCCGACTTCCTGGGTGTGCGTGGCGGGGAGGTAGCGTGCGGCGACCTGAAGGCCGGGCACCCGGGGCAGGTGGCGCGGCAGGAGTCCCTCCTGGAGTCCTCGCGCCACCAGCGCGTTGGCGTCGTAGAGCCGGGCGCGCTCCAGCGCCTGCGCGATCATCCCCGCCAGCGAGGTGAGTTCCGCGCGCTCGTCCGGGCTGAAGTCCCGCGGGCTGCCGTACGCCAGGACCAGGCAGCCGAAGGTGGCGCCGGAGACGGTCAGCGGCAGGTAGGCGAAGGCGCCCATCTGCCGGTAGACCGGTTGCTCGGGAAAGGCGCGCACCAAGGCGGCGTTGGTCGGGTGGAAGGCCGGGACACCGGTCGCCATGATGTGGATGCCCTCGGCGTGGCCGGACAGCGGCAGGCCGTCGAAATGCTGCTGCGTCCCGGGCGGGAAGCCGCGTGCGCCCACCACGCGCAGCCGCCCTTCGTCGGCGACCATGAGGGCCATTCCCTCGGCGTCGAGGACGGGTCGCACCTGTCCCATGAGCGATTCGGTGATCTCGCTGACGCCCGCGGCCTCGGTGAGCGCCGAGGCCAGGTGCAGGAGGTGGAACAAGGTGCCCGCGCGGGCCGGCACGGCGGGCAGCGTGTCCGCGGCCGGTTCGCCCCCGCGGTCGGGGGCGTCGGCCGGCCCGACCCGCACGCTGATGCCGGTGGCGTCCGGGTAGAGCTGGAACGACAGCCACGCGCCGTCCGGCCGGCGGGCGGCGAAACCGGTGGGCCGACGGCTGAACAGCGCGGCGACGAAGGCGTTCTCGTAGGCGGGGTCGTTCAGCCAGGGCAGTACGTCCCACGGTTCGGCGCCCAGCAGTTCGGCGCGGTCGCGGCCGAGCAGCCGGGCGGCCGCGGCGGTGAGGAAGGTCATCCGGCCGTGCGGATCCAGCGCGGCGAATCCTTCGGTGAAACGCCCCAGGAGGGCGGCGACCGGAGCGGCGCGGCGGGCCGGCGGCGCCTCCACGACGCGCGGCTCGTCCCTCGGACGCACCGGGCGCCCCCGGGCGGCGGCATTCCGCAGCACCTCGGCCATCCGGTCGACCGCCTCGTCGACGCGTGCCTGCTCGGCGGCGGACAGCCCTTCCGGCCGGGCGCCCGGCCACAGCAGATTCACGGCGCCCCAGCAGAGCCCGTCGGCCATCAGCGGGGCGGCGTAGTGGGCGACGGAGTACGGAAAGGCCAGCGCGGCGCGCGGAAAGCGGCGGGCCAGCGCCTGCTGGTCGGCCAGCCACACAGGACGCCGGGAGCGGACAGCCTCCGGCACGGGCGACGGCGCCGCCAGTGCCAGCCGGACCCACGGCAGCGCCAGCCTCCTGGGGGCTCCGACCACCGCCGTCATCTGCAGCACCTGCTGCTCGGGGACCAGGAGGTAGGTGAGACCGATGTGGGCGCCGACGTCGTGCGTGACGCCCTCCAGCAACGCGTCGAGCCGGGCCGCGGCGGTCTCGCCCGCCGCGGCCCCGTCCTCCTTCCCGCCCACGTCCTCACCCGCCTCACGCCGGTCCCTATCTCCTCATTGCACCGTATGGCTGCGCAACGGGCGACCGGGCGGGATCCGGCCGGGCGTGCTGCCACGAAGGCGCGGCCCCTGAAGACTCCTGGCGTCAGATCGTCGGCGTGTCGTCGACGACCTCCTGGTGCGGTTCGACCACGAACTTCCAGCCGTCGCTGGGCTCCAGGAATCGCACTCGGGTCGGGTAGATGTCCAGCGCGCGGCGGTCCCGGATCTGGCTGCTCGCGTTCTTCCGGCCCCGGAGCGGTTCCTCGAAGAGGTCGACCTTCACGTCCGGCACCGCGACGACTTCCTCGCTCCAGCGCTGGACGATTCCCGCGCCGAACGCGTCGCGGGCGGCGGCGTAGAGCGAGTCGAGGGATTCCCTGTTGCCGCCGGGAACGAAGAGGGCGAGATTAAGGAGAATGCCCGCGCTCTGCAGAACCTCTATTTCATCCCCTGCCTTGTCGGCAATCCAGATCCCGGGCTCTTCTGCATGGTCCGGGAGAAGGTGGATTTCAGTGCCAAATATCGTCCTTGCGGTGAAGGATCCACCCTCGAAGTTCTTGCCCGGCTTTGTGAGATGGGCCGGGGCGTAGCAGTCGAGAGGAAGGCCATCTGTCCCCGCGGAGACGAAGATGCCGTCCTGGAGGCCCAACTCCGAAGCCTCGTCGGCCGTAAGACGTCGAGCCGTAACCTTCTCGGTATTCACGCCATTCCCCTTTTTTGCGGCGTCCTGTGAATTAATCCGACCCTATCATGGAAGCGTCCGGCCACTTCCCGTCCGGCTTGGCCCGGACGCAACCGCATTCCCGGATCCCATAACCGGTACTCTATTCTCGCCGATTGCGCCGCGATATCCGGCGGGCACGACGAATCGAGGTCGGCCCCGCGAAACGGGACCCGGCGGGCCGCCGGCCGGCCTGCCGAAGGATCGGCTCCCGGGCAGCACGGGCCGGATGCCGCTGGCGGTGATCCCCCTGCCTGCCCCACGTACCCATAGCGGCTCTCCTCTGCTTGCGCGGTCCCTCTGCACGAGTTGTATCAGCGGGTACCGACAACCGGGACCGGACGCCCGACAGACGCCCGGGAACGGCGTCACCCCGCCGGACGGCACCCCCCGCTGTCGATCGGGCGGGCGGCGTCAGGCGAGATGCCGGGAGAAGAACCTCAGCGTGCTGTCGAACTCGGATGCCGGCACGTCCCCGTGCTTGCCGGGGTTGGCGTGGAGCGTCTTTTCCGGCGAGGCGAAGGCGTCGAAGAGGGCCAGGCCCTGGTCCCGTGGCACGCGTTCGTCGTCCCACTGGAGCAGGAATTCGATCGGGACGGTCGTCCGTGCGGCGTCCTCGGCCGAGGCGAGGGCTCCGCCCAGGCCCAACACCGCAGCGCGGACGCGGGGTTCAGCGGCGACGAACGGAATGCCGAGTCCGCAGCCCAAGGAGATCCCCCAGTAGCCGACCGGGCCGGCACCCACGTGCGGGAGTTGCTGGACCGCGTCCAGGACGGACTGCCATTCCGGGACGGTCCGGCGGGCCACCAGCGCCTGGAAACGGGCGATCAGCGGGGCCAGTTCTTCCCCCGCGGCCACGCGCGCCTGGTTCTCGGTGGCGATGCGGTCGTACTCCTCGTCCGTCGGCCGATCGCCGTGTCCGGAGACGTCCACCGCCACCACCGCGAACCGGCACTCGGCCACGAACCTGCGTGCGCGAGCCTGGATGCCGGCGGCCTTCTTGTGCTGACCGCCGCCGTGCCCCATGAAGACGAGGGGGCGAGGGCCGGTGGCACCTTGCGGTGTCCACAGGACGCCCGGAATCTCGCCGAGGGTGAAGAGTTGTTCGCGGACGTCGTCGGACGACGTCTCAGAGGTGAGGCGCATTGCGTTGGGAGCCTTTCGGGGTGCCGTCTGCGGGCACTCCCCAGGCCATGCGGATGAGGGGGGCCCGACCTGTCACAGCGTTAACGGGTCTCACCTCCTCGGTTCGCAGCAGCTCACGACTGGAGGACGTTATCACGGCGGTCCTCAACTGCCCCTGTTCAACGGTGCCGTACGGCCGAAGCCGCGTGGCCGCTTCGCGTAAGGTGCGCAGCCGGCGTCAGTACCCAAGCCCACAGGATCGAGGTCGGTGCCCCGGTGGAGCCAGCAGCCGCGTTCCCGGACCTGTCGCGCGGCACGCGTCTTGCCGCTCATGGGGCCGTCTCCACGTCCCTGGCCCGGCTCAGCGACCGCGCGCTGGGCGAACTCCTGGACGCGGCCGTGCCCCTCGGCGCGGGCATCGGGGGGAAGTCGGCCCGGTTGGAGGTCGCCGGCACCCCGCTTTTCGTCAAGCGGGTGCCGCTCACCGATCTGGAGCGGCGGCCGGCGCACCAGGGGTCCACGGCGAATCTGTTCGAGCTGCCGCTCTTCTGCCACTACGGCACCGGCGGGCCGGGCTTCGGGGTGTGGCGAGAGCTCGCGGTGCACACACCACGACGACGAACTGGGTGCTCGCCGGCGCATACGAGGGATTTCCTCTGATGTACCACTGGCGGGTGCTGCCGGACTCGACGCCGCTGCCCGCCGAACTGGCCGACGTGGAACGGGCGGTGGCCTACTGGGGCGGCGGATCGCAGGTGCGCCGCCGGATCGAGGCGCTGCGGCGGTCCTCGGCGAGCGTCGCGCTGTTCCTGGAGTACATCCCGCAGAACCTCCACCAGTGGCTGGGCGGTCGGATCGAGGCGGGCGACGAGGCCGCCGACCGGGCTTGCGCCATGGTGGAGCGGGAGTTGGCGGCCGGCACCTCGTTCATGAACAGCCGCGGGCTCCTGCACTTCGACGGGCACTTCGAGAACATCCTGACCGACGGCCGGCGCCTGTATTTCGCGGACTACGGCCTGGCGATCTCCTCCGACTTCGAACTGGCCCGGGACGAGGCCGACTTCTTCGACCGGCATCAGAGCTACGACCGCGCGTACACCGCCACCTACCTGGTGAACTGGCTGGTCACCGCGCTGTACGGATACCGGCCGGAGGACCAGGAGGGCCGCTGCGCACGGGTGCGCGCCTACGCCGACGGCGAGCGCCCCACCGGGATCCCGCCGCAGGCCGCGGCGATCATCGCGCGGCACGCTCCGGTCGCCGCGGTGCTGTCGGCCTTCAACCGCGAACTCCGGCACCGGAGCAGGCAGACCCCGTACCCACGGGAGGAGATCAACCGGATCACCGGTGCGTAACGGCTGCCCCCCCTTCTCCGGGGGGCACGCGACGCCGCGGACGTCCTCCCCGTGCCGTACCGAGCGGCTGGAACGGCAGCCGCGGGTCGGCCGGCGCGTCGGCACCTACGGGATCTGCATCTTCGGATCGTCGGGCCGAGTCGCGATCACGTGGAACGGCGCGCCGCTGCCCACCCAGCCCGTCCCGGCTTCACCGTCGACGGTGTAATCGACGCGAATCCTCCAAGTGACGTCGTACTTGGTGGTGGACGCGTCGAAGATCAGGTCCACGGGATCGCCTTCGGTCACTTTGAACGTCAGCTGCTTGACGGGAATCGAGCTCATCCGATCGTCCGGGTCCGACTCCGTGAATGTCGGTAACGGTTTTTCCGCATCCAGATCGAGCGTCGCGACATACTGCGTGATGCCTGCGCCGGAGCAGTCTCCGTTGACTTCGAGAACAGTCCGCCGGGATGCGGCCACCTTCTTGAGCACCACGGCGTGTACGCCGGTCACCACGACCGTTTCACTACCCGTGGCCTGGAACACGTAGTTGCCGCTCGCCTCGTCGGCGATCGCGGAGTTCTCGACCAGGGCTTCGAGTTCGTGATCGTTACGCGGACGGGACCGGCCGGCGGCGGCCGGCACCACGTACTCGCCCTGCAGATCGCAGAGCGTCTCCTCGCCCCAGGGCCCCTGGGTGTAGGTGAAGGGGCCGGTCGGCGTCACACCCGGCGACACCTTGCCCGGCACAGCAAAGGCAGGCGCCGGACGGTTCCACATTCCTGCCACGAGGTGCGGCAGTCCGGTCACCGTTCCCGATATCAGGGTCGTCACGCCCAATGCGGCCGCTCCCACCACGACTTTGTTCCCGCTCGCCACCCAGCCGAGCAGGCGCCTGATGGGTGCGGGCCGCCCGGGCCCGCCCGACGCACGAAGGTTGTTCCGTGCTCGCGTCCGGGCTCGTCGCAGGCGGGCCTGCCGGTCGCCCTGCCCGCCGTCCCCGCGTGACGTACTCATGGCGTCCCCCGTCCCCCACCGCTCCGCACAATCTACGATCAAAACATTGCGGGTGTGCCCTTTTTGGGACAGTGAATGATATTTCCGCACCGCGCGGCACGGCGGGCCGTCGTACGCCCCCGGGCCGGCGGCGTGGGCGGGCGACGGCCTAGCCGGGCTCGGGGGCGGGGTGGATGGAGAAGATCTGGTCGAGGCCGAGCATGCGCAGGATGCGGAGGGTGGCGGCGGGCACGCCGGTCAGGACGATGCCGGCGTCTTGGGCCTGCGTGTGGTTGCGGGCGGCGATGAGTGCGGTGATGCCGGTCGAGTCGCAGAAGGTCAGGGCGGCCAGGTCGACGGTCAGCAGCTGGCCGGGCTCCAGGGTGACCGTGTCCGCGGCGGCCCGGAACCGGTCGGCGCTCTCGTGGTCGAGGTCGCCGGCCACGGCCAGCACCGCTCCCTCGGCCGTGGCGCGGGTGGTGAGGATCAGCGCGGTCATCATGCGGCTTCGGTGTCCGTGTCCGGGGCTGAGGCGGGGGCGGGGATGCCGAGGGTGAGCAGGGCGGTGTCGTCGTCGAGTCCCGCTCCGAAGCTCTCCAGCAGGGCGGTCAGCGCGGTGATCGTCTGCTGAGCACCTGCCGGGGCCAGGTCCCGGGCGAAGGCGTGCAGGTCGTCCTCGCTGTAGCGCGGACCGGCGGTGGTCCGGGCTTCGGTGAGGCCGTCGGTGTAGAGCAGCAGGGTGTCGCCGGGCCGCAGCACGGTGGTCGCGGTGGTGATGTGCGGGCTGGGCATGATGCCGATGAGCATGCCGCCGGGGGTGTGCAGGAATTCCGTGCTGCCGTCGGCGCGCAGCAGCAGCGCCGGAGGGTGGCCGCCGCTGGCGACCGTGATGTCGAAGGTGTCGCCGTGGGCGGTGAGGGTGCCGGCCACGGTGGTGCAGTAGCGCGGGTATTTGCCGCTGTAGCGCTCGTGCAGCGCGGTGTTGAGCAGGTCCAGGGCCGCGGCGGGGTCGCCGGCGTGCAGGACCGCGGCGCGCAGGGTGTAGCGGATCAGGGAGGTGACCGCGGCGGCCTCCGGGCCCTTGCCGCACACGTCACCGAGGAAGAAGCCCCAGCGTCCCCCGCCGAGTTCGAACAGGTCGTAGAAGTCGCCGCCGAGTTGGTCCACGGACGCGGGGTGGTAGTAGGCGGCGGCCTGGACACCGGGGATCCGCGGCAGCCGGGGCGGCAGCAGGCTGTTCCGCAGGATGGCCACGACCTGGTGCAGCCGGGCGCGTTCGCTCTCGGCGGCCTGGCGGGCGGCCTCGGCCTCGGCGCGGGCCAGTTCGGCTTCCTTGCGGGCGCGCAGCAATTCCTGCTCGTAGGCGCGGCGGTCGCGGGCGTCGAAGAGTGTGGTGCGGATCAGCAGCGGCTGCCCGTCGGTGCCGGTCTTGACCACCGAGGTCACCAGGACCGGCAGCCGGCTGCCGTCGGCGCCCTTGAGTTCCAGGGCGACGCCCGAGACCTGGCCCTGCATCGCCAGCAGCGGCGCGAAGTGCGTCTCGTGGTAGAGCTTGCCGCCCACGGTGAGCAGGTCGGCGAAACGTCTGCGGCCGACCAGTTGGGTGCGGGAGTAGCCGAGCCAGTTCAGCAGGGTGGTGTTGACCTTGGCGATGCGGCCGTCCATCAGCGTGGACAGGTAGCCGCAGGGCGCGTTGTCGTACAGGTCCTCGGCGCTGTCCTCCAGGAGGGCGGAGAACCGCGCCAGCTCCGTCTCGTCCCCGTCCGTCTCGTCCTCGTCCTCACCGTGGGCGCCGCCGGTGGCGGCGCCGCCACCGGCGCCCTGGTCGGGGTCGCCTCCGGCGGCGCCGCACATCACCGGGCGGCCCCGGCGAACGCGGCGATCTCCTGGACGGTGGCTTCGGGGGCGCTCAGCTGCGGGCAGTGGCCGGTCGCGTCCAGGGTGACCAGGCGGCTGCCCGGGATCGCGGCGTGCACGTACGCGCCGACCTGCGGAGGCGCGATCACGTCCTGGGCGCACTCCAGCACCAAGGTGGGCACCGTGACCAGGGCCAGCTCGGCCCGGGAGTCGGACAGGAACGTCGTGCGCGCGAACACCGCGGCCATGCCCGGATCGGTGGCGCAGAAGCTGTTGGTCAGCTCCTGCCCCAGCTCGGGACGCTCCAGGTTTCCCATGATCACCGGCGCCATCGCCGCGGACCAGCCCAGATAGTTGGAATCCAGCGACTCCAGCAGCTCATCGATGTCTTCGGCGCTGAACCCGCCGGTGTAGCCGGTCAGCGGGTCGTCGATGTAGCAGGGAGAAGGGGCGACCATCACCAGTCTGGCGAACCGCTGCGGCTGCCGGGCCGCGGCGAGCACCCCGACCATCGCGCTGACCGAGTGGCCCACGAAGACCACGTCGGTCAGTTCGAGCTCGGCGCAGATGTCGAGCACATCGGCGGCGTATCCGTCCAGCGACGCGTAGCGCCGGCGGTCCCAGGCGGACGGGTCGGAGCGGCCCGAGCCCACATAGTCGAAGAGCACCACCCGGAAGCTCTCGGCCAGCACCGGCAGCACGAGACGCCACATGTTCTGATCGCAGCCGAAGCCGTGGGCCAATACGACCACCGGTCCGTCGGGCCGACCGACGACCCGCACGTTGTTCCTGCCCACCGCGTCCATAGCGGGCATGGTCGCACGGATTGCTTTGCCCGGCGGACCGGGGTCCGCCGGGGACCTCCCGGCCTGGTCGATTCGCTTTTCCGACTCACTTTGCTACGGTACCGATGGTGGGTCGATTCGAAAATCGAATCAACTAGCGAACCCGCTCGGCGGAGCCGGGTCCGCGACAGCGACTCCCCTCATCCCGCACTCCACGGAAGCAGGGCGGTCAGCCGACGATGTGCGCCGCCGCTTCCGCCGCACCACCCAGACAGGAGACCGACATGACGTCCGTGCTCATCACCGGCGCCTCCAAGGGCATCGGCCGGGCCACCGCGATCGAACTCGCCGCCCGCGGCCACCGGGTCGTGGCCACCGCCCGCCGACCCGAAGACCTCGACGATCTCCCCGTCGACCGGCGACTGCGCCTGGACGTCACCGATCAGCAGAGTGTCGACGACGCCCTGCGTGACGCCGGGGAGATCGACGTGCTGGTGAGCAACGCCGGCGCGACGATCCGCGCGTCGCTGGAGAACGTGCCGCTGTCCGAGGTCGAGGCCCTTTTCCGGCTCAACACCTTCGGCCCCCTGCGGGTGGCGCAGGGCGTGCTGCCGGCCATGCGCGAACGGGGCGCGGGCCGGCTGGTCTTCGTCTCCAGCATTCAGGGCCGGCTCGTCGTGCCGATCATCGGCCCCTACGCCGCCAGCAAGTGGGCCCTCGAGGCGTTCGCCGAGACGCTCGCGGTCGAGGCGGGCCATTTCGGCGTCAAGGTGACCATCCTCCAGCCGAGCACCGTGTCGTCCGGCGGCGCCGAACGCGCCAAGTCCTTCTTCACCGAGAACGACCCGTACACCCCTTTGTTCCAGCAGTTCGGCGCGCTGCGCGGCACCTCCATCTTCGAGCCCATCACCCCGGAGGAGATGGCCGCCGCGGTCGCCGACGCGGTCGAGCACCCCGATCCCCCGCTGCGCATCCCGGTGGGCGCACCCGCCAGGGTCGCCCTGGAGGCCCGCAAAGCGGCGCCGGAAGACGCTCCCTTCGTACCGATCACGCTCGACTGGTAGCAGCGCCCGCGTCCTTCCCGGGTCCGTCCGCCCCGGGTCCGCACGCCGAGCCGGAGGTCGGAAGAGACCAGGGGCGGAAGCACTCCGGGTCGCCCGGACGGTGGCGACCGATGGTTCGCATGAGCGTTCCCATCCGGGGCACACGCCTTCTTGGAGGCTGATAATCATGGGACCGTTGCTCGTTGTTCTTCTGCTGGCGCTGATTCTCTTCGGCGCGGGATTCGCGCTCCACCTTCTGTGGTGGATCGCCGTCGTGGTACTCGTCGTATGGGTGCTGGGCTTTGTCGTACGCGGCACCCACTCCAGCGGCAGCCGGGGCCGTTGGTACCGCTGGTAGCACCGGCACCGAGACCGAACGGCGGGCGCCGCCCACCCCCCAGGGGGTCGGGCGGCGCCCGCCTTTTGCCGGGAGAGTCCGCCGCGGGCTTGTGCCGCTCCAGCTTGAGCAACGTGCTGGAGCTGGAGTCGGCGCTGCTGGCTGTCGCGGGCAAGGCGTCCCGCAGGCGGACCCCGCGGGCGCCGGCCGAAACCGATCGGCGCCTGCATGCCGACCCGCCGGCCCGGGCCAAAAAGCTGACGCTGCGTCAGTAACGCCTCGCCGAAGGCCGGTTGCGCTCCCCCACGTACCGCGCTGTCACCGCCCCAGCCAGGCACGATGCAACACGCTTTTAATATTAAATCCAAGATGGAACCGTTGCCCTCCCTCGCTACGGGCTGGCAGATTGCGTTGCACGCAAGGTTTCCATCGCCCGGGTCGGGGGCGCCCGCGGATCACGCGGGCCCGCCCGACAGCAGCGCGCGGCACCCGGGCATCGCGGCAACCATCGTGGCGCAGCGTCGCGCCACGGACGGCGTTGAACGACACCCCGCAGGCCAGCGGCGACGGTCCACCCGCCTCCGCGAGGACAACGGCCCGGCCCTGTCGGACCGTGAAAGGCGATGTCGGTAGATGACCAGCAGCGAGAACTCAAGGCTTTCCCGCCGAACGCTCCTTCGCACCACCGCGGCGGCCGGCGCCGGGGCGGCCGCGACCGTGATCCACCCGGGCGCCGCCTCGGCGGCGCCGGCCGCACCCCAGGCCGCCGCCGACCACGAGCAGCCGGCCGCCGGGCCGCAGCACAAGGGGCGGATCCCGACTCCGGCCGAGTACTTCGGGACCGCGATCGGGACCGACGGCTTCCTGGCCCGGTGGAGCACGATGGTCCCGTACTTCCAGCTGATCGCCGACCGCAGCGACCGGGTGACGTACGAGGAGATCGGCAAGACCACCCGGGGATATCCGTACATCCTGCTGACGATCAGCTCGCCGAAGAACCTGCGCGATCTGGACCGGCTGGTCGCCACCAACGCCCGGCTGGCCGACCCGCGCGGGCTGTCCGAGGCCGAGGCGAAGAAACTGGCCACCGAGGGCAAGCCGTTCTACTACGCGCAGGCCGGGATCCACTCGACCGAGGTCGGCAACTCCCAGGCCGCCATCGAGTGGGCCTACCGGCTGGCCACCGAGCAGTCGGACTACATCGAGAAGATCCTCGACAACCTCGTCATCCTGCTCCAGCCGTGCCAGAACCCGGACGGCATCGTCCTGGTCAACGACTACTTCGCCGCCACGGCCGGCACCAGTTACTCGCGCACCTACCCGGACCTGTACAACAAGTACACCGGCCACGACGACAACCGCGACTGGATCATGCTGACCCAGGTCGAGAGCAAGTACAACGTCTCGATCCTGAACAAGTACCGCCCCCAGGTGTTCCAGGACTCCCACGGCGCCAGTACCGGCTCGCCGCGCCTGTTCACCCCGCCGTACCTGTCGCCGTACGACCCGAACATCGACACCATCCTGGTGCAGCAGACCGACACGGTGGGCCTGGCGATGCAGCGGGGCATGACCGCGGCCGGCATGAAGGGCAACGGCTGGGGCTCCGAGTACGACTACTGGTCGCCGTCCCGGCAGTACTGCGTCTACCACGGCTCGGCGCGCATCCTGACCGAGGCAGCGGCGGCCGCCAACCTCGCCTATCCGCAGGTGGGCACGAAACCGCTCGGCCAGCAGACCACCGACATCAACTTCATCGAGCCGTACGACTCGAACACCTGGACACTGCGCAACATCGTCGACTGGGTCTCCCAGGCCTTCTACTCGGGCCTGGAGACGGTCGCCTACGACACCTACAACTGGCTCTACAACTCCTATCGCGTCGGGGTCAAGGCGGTCACCGGGACCAGCCCGTACGCCTATGTCATCCCCGCCGGGCAGCGCGACCCGCAGGCGGTCCTCGACGCCCTGGAGATCTTCCACCTCGGCGCGGTGGAGATCGGCCAGGCGCAGACCGCGTTCACCGCCGACGGCAAGCAGTACCCCGCCGGCTCGTACGTCATCCGTCTGCAGCAGCCGTACGCCGGGTTCGCCAAGACGCTGCTGGAGGTGCAGGACTACCCGCAGCTGCTGCAGTACCCCGGTGGCCCGCCGCAGCGGCCCTACGACACCACCGCGCAGACCCTGCCGATGCTGCTCGGCTTCGAGGCCGACCTGATCAGCGCGCCCTTCGCCACCGACACCCGGCAGTTGACCTCGGTCAAGCCCCCGGCGGTCGCCACCCCGTCCGCACCGCCGAGCGGCGGGGCGTACGCGTTCGGGCCGGAGTCCTACGGGGTGTTCCGGATCGTCGCCGCGCTGCAGAAGCAGGACATCCCCACCTTCCGCGCCGCCGCCCCGTTCACCGACGGCGGGCGCGCCTTCCCGGCCGGCACCTTCCTCGTCCCGCCGTCCCCGGCCGCCCGGCAGCTCCTGTTGGACAATTCGAAGGCCACCGGCATCCCGGTGTCGGCGATCCGCGCGGTGCCGCCGGTGGCCGGCGCCCAGCTCAAGCCGGGCACCAGGATCGGCCTGATCAAGCCGCCGGACAACATGCCGTCCGGCTGGCTGATGTGGACGTTCGAGCAGTACGGGGTGGAGTACTCGGTCGTGTCGGCGAGCGACTACGCCGACCTCGCCGGGACCTACGACGCCATCATCATGCCGGAGGGGGTCAGCAAGAACTCCATCGTCAGCGGGCTGAATCCGAAGAACTACCCGCCCGACTGGGCCTGGGCGTTCGGTGTCGGCACCACCGGCTGGAACCAGCTGCACGACTTCGTGACCGGCGGCGGCACGCTGGTCACCTACGGCAGCGGAACCGCCACCGCCCAGTCGCTGTTCGGCCTGCCGATCACCTCCGCGCTGCCCGGCGGCTCCTCCTCGGACTTCTACTGCCCGGGATCGCTGCTGAGCCAGGAGTTCGACACCGCCAACCCGGTGGCCTGGGGCGTGCCGGCGAACAACCCGGTGTGGTTCGTGTCGGACGACGCCTACCAACTGACCGACACCGGCACCTATCCGGTCGAGGTGGTGGCCAAGTACCCCGACAGCGGCGACCAGTTGCAAAGCGGCTGGCTGATCGGGGGCGAGAGCCTCAACGGGGCCGTCAACGGCCTGTCCTGGACGATCGGCGACGGCTGGGTCGTCACCTTCGGCAACGAGATCGGCTTCCGCACCTGGAACCGGTCCGAGCAGCGGATGCTCTTCAACGCCGCCTACCACGGGCCGTCGACGAAGCTCACCGGCCAGCAGTTCCAACGCCTCGGACGGTGAACCGCGGTGGGGGCGGGCCCGCCCGCCCCCACCACCGACCATCCCCCGGGCCGGACAGAGAGGAAGTCACCGGTTGAACGCCGACGACGGCAACTGGACCAGCGCGCTGACCCACCTGGAGTGCGGACGCTGCGCCGAGCACTACGACGCGGACGTGCCGCAGAACGTGTGCCGCTGCGGTTCGCCGCTGCTCGCCCGCTACGACCTCGACGGGGTCCGGGCCGCGGTCGGGCCGCGGGACATCGCCGCGCGCGGCGCGGACCTGTGGCGGTACCGCGAGCTGCTGCCGGTACGCGACCGCGCCAACGTGATCACCCTCGGCGAGGGCTGGACACCGATCGTGCCGCTTCCCGGGTACGGGCGGCGCATCGGGATACCGGGCCTGCTGGCCAAGGACGAGGGCATGCTGCCGACGGGCAGTTTCAAGGCCCGGGGTGCGGCGGTCGGCGTCTCCCGGGCGCACGAACTGGGGGTGCGGCGGCTGACGCTGCCGACCAACGGCAACGCCGGCGCCGCGTGGGCCACCTATGCCGCACGGGCCGGCACCGAGTGCCTGGTGGTGATGCCCGAGGACGCTCCGCAGGTGACCCGCAAGGAGTGTCTGGCGGCCGGCGCCCGGGTGTACCTGGTGGACGGTCTGATCGGCGACGCCGGCCGCATCGCCGGGCAGGCGGTCAAGGACGGCTGGTTCAGCGCCGCGACCCTGCGCGAGCCCTACCGCATCGAGGGCAAGAAGACGATGGGCCTGGAGATCGCCGAACAGTTCGGCTGGCGGGTGCCGGATGTCGTGGTGTACCCGACCGGTGGCGGCGTGGGCCTGATCGGTATCCGCAAGGCCCTCGACGAGCTGACCGCGCTGGGGTGGATCACCGGGCGGCTGCCGCGCTTCGTGGCCGTGCAGTCCACCGGCTGCGCGCCGATCGTACGGGCCTTCGCGTCGGGGGCCGAGACCGCCGAACCGTGGCCGGCCGACCAGGCACGCACGGTCGCCTTCGGTATCAATGTCGCCGCCGCGCTGGGCGACTTCCTCATCCTGTCCGCGCTGCGGGACAGCAAGGGCACGGCGATCGCGGTCGACGACCGCGACATCCTCCAGGAGCAGGCGGCCTGCGCGGCCGCCGACGGGGTGCTGATGTGCCCGGAAGGAGCCGCGACACTGGCCGCGGTACGCCGGCTGCGCGCCGACCGGTGGCTCGACGGGGACGAGGAGGTCCTCGTGCTGAACACCGGCAGTGCGCTGAAGTACGCCGACAGCCTGCGGGTGGGCAGCCCGCCCCGGCTGGCACGCGACGCGGACCTGCCGCCGGACGCGACCTCCCCCGCCGGCGCGGCCGACGACCGCGGGGCACCGCGATGACCGCGTCGCCGGCCGGCGGGCCGACGGCGATGGTGGAGCTGCGCGGGGTGCACAAGTCCTACGGCGGCGTCGAGGTGCTCAAGGGCGTCGACCTGACGGTGGCGCGCGGTGAGGTGGTCGCCGTCATCGGCCCGTCCGGCGGCGGCAAGAGCACCCTGCTGCGGTGCGTCAACCTGCTGGAGCCGGTGACCGCCGGCCAGGTGCTGCTGGAGGGCGAGGACCTGACCGGGGCCGGCGTCGATCCGGACCGGGTGCGCCGGCGCATCGGCATGGTGTTCCAGCAGTTCAACCTCTTCCCGCACCTGTCCGCCGTCGACAACCTCACCCTGGCGCCGCGCAAGCTGCTGGGGATGCCCAAGGACCGGGCGCGCGAGCGGGCCGGCGCGCTGCTGGCCCGCGTGGGGCTGGCCGGCAAGGCCGACGCCTACCCAAGGCAGTTGTCGGGCGGGCAGCAGCAACGGGTCGCGATCGCCCGCGCGTTGATGATGGACCCGCACGTGATGCTGTTCGACGAGGTGACCTCCGCACTCGACCCGGAGCTGGTCAGCGAGGTCCTCGACGTGATGCGCGACCTCGCCCGCTCCGGGATGACAATGCTGTGTGTCACCCACGAGATGGGCTTCGCCCGTGAACTCGGCGACCGCCTGGTGTTCGTCGACGGCGGCGTGATCGCGGAGCAGGGCCGCCCGGCCGACGTGCTGGACCGGCCCCGGAACGACCGTACCCGCCAATTCCTGCGCAAGGTTCTCCGTTAGCACACCGGATCGAGCAGAAGGAAGCAACGTCGTGAGATCGAAATTCGGCATGGTCATCGGTGCGGCAATGGTCCTGGTCCTCGCCGCCGGCTGCTCCTCCTCGTCCAAGGGGTCGTCCTCGGCCGGCGGTTCGGGCGGTGCGTCCGCCTCGTCGGGCAGCCCGGTGGACGTGGGGGCGCCGCTGCCCGACGAGGTGAAGAGCAAGGGCAAGCTGACCGTCGGCGTCAAGTGCGACTACCCGCCGTTCGGCTACATCGACGAGTCCTCGAAGAACGCGGGCTTCGAAATCGACATCGCGCACCAGATGGCCGCCTACGCGTTCGGCGACCCCAACGCGCTGAGCCTGACCTGCGTGACCGGCTCCAACCGGGTGTCGTTCCTGGTCTCCAAACGCATCGACCTGATCGAGGCGACGATGAACTACACCCCCGAACGCGCCCGGACCATCGACTTCTCCACCCCCTACTTCGACAGCGGCGTGAAACTGCTGGTGCCCAAGAACTCCCCGATCACCTCTTTCGACCAGTTGGCCGGCCAGCACGTCATCAGCATCTCCGGCGCCACCGCCAGCCTGTGGCTGACCCAGTGCATGAAGGATGTCAAGCAGACCCTGTTCACCGAGACCAGCCAGGCGCTGACCGCGCTGAACCAGAAGCGCGGTGTCGCGTTCGCCCAGGACGACACCCTGCTGCTGGACCTGGCGGCGAAGAACGCGGACCTCAAGGTCGTCGGCGACGCCAAGGCCGACAGCCCCTGGGGCATGGGCGTCCGCAAGGGCGACGCGCAGATGCTCGCCTGGGTCAACGGCGCCCTGGCCCACATGCAGCAGAGCGACTTCTTCTGGACCGAATTCCAGAAGACGGTCACCGACCCGTCCGTGCAGCAGCAGTTCGCCAAGTACCTGCCGCGCCCGGGCAGCAAGCTGACCTATCCGTCCGGCGCCACCCTGCAGTGCTGAGCATGGCCGACATCTCCGGCTACCACTTCGAACCGGGCTTCGTCGTCCACCACCTCGGCGACCTCGGCACCGGCCTGCTGCGAACGCTGGCGATCAGCGCCATCGGCATGGCCGGCTCCCTGATCGCCGGCGTCCTGCTCGGCGCGGTCTGCGCGCTGCGCGTCCCGGTCGCCCGGCAACTGGTCACGGTCTACGTCGAGGTGTTCCGCAACACCCCGCTCCTGGTGCAGATCTTCTTCCTGTACTTCGCGCTGCCGGACACCGGGCTGCGACTGGGCGGATTCACCGTCGGCTGGCTGTCCCTGGCCTTGTGGGGCGGCGCCTACACCGTGGAGAACTTCCGCGCCGGCTTCGAAGCCGTCGAAGGCGGCTACGTCGAGGCCTGCCGAGCCCTCGGCTTCTCCCGGCTGGCCGCCTTCCGGCAGGTCACCCTCCCGCTCGGTGCCCGCATCGCCCTGCCGTCGGTCACCAACATCCTCATCTCCGTGTTCAAGAACTCCTCGTTCATGGTCGCGATCAGCTACCCGGAACTCACCGAAACCGCCGTCAACCTCGTCGCCGTCAGCTTCCGGGTCTTCGAGATGTTCCTCGCCATCGGGGTCGTCTACCTGGCCCTGGTCTGGCTCCTGTCCCTGGGCGCCGGAGCCGTCGAGCGGCGCTTCGCGATACCAGGAGGACACTGATGCCCCCGTGGGCCGGACCGGTGGCCGACTACCTCGCCACCGGCCTGCGCGAAACCGCCCTGCTGGCGCTGGCCGCCATCGCCGCCAGCCTCCTGGCCGGAATCCTGGTCGGGGCCGTACTGACCCAGCCCAGCCGGCCGGTCCGGGCGGTGGCCCGGGCCTACGTCGAGATCTGGCGGGGGCTGCCGATCATCATCATCCTGTACTTCATCTTCTTCGTGCTGCCGATCATCGGCGTGCGGGTGGACACCTTCAGCGCCGCCGTCATCGGACTGTCGCTGTGGGGCAGCGCCAACATGGCCGAAGTCGTCCGCGGCGCCGTCCAGTCGGTACCCCGCGGACAGGCCGAGGCCGCCGCGGCACTGGGCTTCTCCTGGACCGGGCGCATGCGGCACGTCCTGCTGCCCCAGGCCGCCCGGCGGGCCCTGCCGCCGGTGATCGGACTCGTCGTCAACCTCACCCAGCAGACCTCACTGGCCGCGGTCATCGGACTGCTCGACATCCTCGAGGCGTCACAGCGCTCCATCGAACGACTCACCCTGTCCGGCGGCTCCTCCCACGCGGTGCCGATCCTCGGTGCCGTACTCGCCGTCTTCTTCGTCATCTGCCTGCCCCTGACGATGCTGTCCCGCTGGTACGAGCGCAGACTCCACTGACCCGACCGGCCGCGCCGGGGCCGCTTCGGGCAGGCGGCGGCCCCGGTAGCATCGTCTTCACGGAGAAAAGGGGGGCACCCGGCGACCATGACCGTCCCGCGCCACACCCTGCTGAACGCCGCCTACGACCACGTGCGGGCCGCCATCCTCGACGGGTCGCTCACCCCGGGCTCCCGGGTCACGGTCCGCCCGCTGACCGAACAGCTCGGCCTCAGCCCGACCCCGATCAAGGCCGCCCTGGCCGCCCTCGAACGGCAGGGCTTCCTGGTCGCCGTCCCGCACCGCGGCTACTTCGTCCCCGAAGGCAGCACCGACGACCTGCTGGAGCTGTACGAGCTGCGCGAAGCCCTCGACGGGATCGCCGCGCGCCGGACGGCCGGGGCGCCCGGCCACGACCGGATCGCCGACCAGTTGGAGCGGCTTTTGGCCAGGCAGCGCAAGGCCATCGAGGCGAACAACCTCCAGTCCTACGGGGAATTGGACCTCGCCTTCCACCGCCTCATCTGGGAGGGCTCGGGCAGCCGGCGGCTCATCCCCATCGCGGAGAACCTCATCGCCCAGGTGCGGATGGGCAACCGCCTGTCCGCGCAGGCGCCCGGCCGGCTGCCGGTCGCCGTCGACGAGCACGAGGCCATCTTGGCGGCGATCCGCGACGGCGACCCGCGCGCCGCGGAGCGCCACACCCGCGACCACGTCCGGGCCGCGGGCCAGGCGCTGCGGCGCTACCTGGGGGTGGCGGGCGGGGCGGAGCAGCCCTGACCCGGGCCGCCGGCGGGCGGTCCGACGCCTGCCGGGGATGTCATGAGGTCCACCCCATGGTGTTGTAGTCCGTGTCGGCCAGGCCCGAGGCGCCGAAGTTCGCCAGGCCCTTGCGGACCGCCACGATCTGCGGGCGCTGGTACAGCTCGATGGAGTGCACCTGCTCCCAGATCTTCGCGTCCGCCTGGTTGTACAGGGCGTCGGACTTCGCCTGGTCGGTGGTTGCCGCGGCCTCGGTGAGCAGCTGCTGGATCTGCGGTGTGGAGATCCGTCCGAAGTTGCCGTAGACCTGGGTGCCGCTGGGTGCCTGGAAGGTCGAGTACAGCATCGTGTGGAATACGGCGTCGACGTTGCGGAAGCTCACCAGGTCGAAGGCGCCGGTGTTGACGTACTTTGTGAAGAAGTCGTCGGCCGGGACGGTCTGGATCTTCACCGCGATGCCCGCCGCGCCGAGCTGCGCCTGCACCAGCTGGGCCTGGTCGGTGGCCGACGAGCTGGAGCCGGCGCTCAGCACGTAGCGCAGCGTGAGGGACGCGCCGTCCTTGGTGCGGGGCTTGCCCGCCCCGTTGTCCTTCCAGCCGGCCGCGTCCAGCAGCTTCTTCGCGCCGGCCAGGTCGTAACGGCCCCACTTGCCGCTGTTGTCCTGGTACCCCTGCTGGTTGGGCATGAAGAAGTGGTTGCCCAGCGGCTCGACCGGGAACGGCAGGTCCTTGGAGAAGGAGGCGAGGATGCCCTGCCGGTCGATGGCGAGGTCGACGGCCTGCCGCACGGACAGGTCCCGCAGCGGGCCGCGGGCCCCATTGAGGGTGATGTGCACCTCGTCCCAGCGGGCACCGCTCCTGATGTCGGTGTCCGGGGCCTCGGCCAGCCGCTTGTAGTCCTCGGGCTGGATGGCGGGGGCGTAGTCGATCTCCTTGTTCAGATACGCGTCGGTGTCCGCCGAGGCGTCCAGCGCCCGGTAGATGATCGAGTCCAGCTTCGGCCTGCTGCCCCACCAGTGCGGGTCGGGCACGGTGGTGACGGTCTGCGCGGTCTTGTCGTAGGAGCTGATCTTCCAGGAGTTGCCGGTGATCGGGACCTTCTCCAGCCAGCCCTTGTTGAACAGGTCGGGCGTGGCGATCGCGGGCGCGGGCAGCAGCGGGCGGAACAGCCGCTTCCAGTCCGCGTACGGCTTGCTGAAGGTGATCTTCACCTGCTGGTCGTCCGCGCCCCGGGTGACCGCGGAGATCTGGTCGTAACCGCTGGTGTCGGCGACCAGGTAGCGGTCGTCGCTCCCCCGCAGCGCCTTCCACTGGGTGGCGAAATCCTGCCAGCTCAGCTGCCTGCCGTCGGACCACCTGGCCTTAGGGTTCAGGGTGTACGTCACCACCTGCGGGCTGGTGGCGGTGACATCGGCCGAGACCAGGAAGTCCTTGTCCAGCTGCGAGACGCCCTGGGCGTCGTAGGTGAACAGGCTCGGCTCGACCTGCACCACGATGCTCTGGGCGTCACCCTGGGTGCCGTCCACCTGGTAGAAGTTCCACTGCGGGATCCACTGCTGGATCGCCGCGGTGAAGGTGCCGCCCTGCTTGACCTTGCCGGCCGGCTGCGGATTGATCTCCTGCGAGCCGACCGCGGGCGCCGCGGAACTCGTCCTGGACGCCGCGTCCTTCGAGGTGTCCGCGTGGTCGGAGGAGCTGCTGCACCCCGCCGTCAGCAACGCGGCCGAAAGGGCCACGGCGACCGCGGTGACGGCTCTGCCGAACTTCCTGCGCATGGGGTCCCTCTCGTCGTCGAGCACGGCGCGGCAGCACCGGGGGCCCCAGGGGACACCGTGCTGCGCGCTGAGGCTAAACCGCACCGGAGACCCCATGCGCCTCTTTGGTAAATCTGACATGGTCTCTTCACACCGTCGCAACACGCGGCCCCGAAGATCGACGGTGACCCCGCGGAAAGGACCCGATGTGCTCGCCTATCTGGCCAGGCGACTGGGCTATTACGTGGTGCTGCTGGTGGTGGCCGTGTGCCTGTCGTACGCCCTGGCCGCCACCGCGCTCCAGCCGCGGGCGTACTTCGAGGCGCGGCAACCGCCGCCGCGGCCCGCCGCCGTGGACGCCCAGCTCACCGCGCTCGGCATCGACGACCGCACCCCGCTCTACGACCGGTTCGGCCACTGGGCCGCGCACGCGGTGCGCGGCGATCTCGGGCGGACCATCGACGGCACCTCCGTCAACGACGAGTTCGGCCGCCGGGTCGGGGTCAGCCTGCGGCTGCTGGTGACCGGCACCGTGGCCGGAACGGTGCTCGGCATCCTGGCGGGGGCGTGGACCGCGGTGCGCCAGTACCGGCTGTCCGACCGGCTGTTGACCGTCGGCTCCTTCCTGCTGCTGTCCACCCCGGTGTTCCTGCTCGCGGTCCTGCTCAAGATCGGGGCGATCAAGCTCAATCAGGCCCTGGGCACCGACCTCATCCGGTTCACCGGCGAGGAGACGCCCGGTCTGCGGGGCGGCTGGCTGGCGCACGCCGAGGACCGGGCGGTGCACCTGCTGCTGCCGAGCCTGTCCATCGGACTGATCACCGTCGCCGTCTACAGCCGCTACCAGCGCAGCGCCATGCTCGACGTGCTCGGCTCCGACTATCTGCGCACCGCCCGGGCCAAGGGCCTCACCCGGCGCGAAGCACTGGTCAAGCACGGCCTGCGCACCGCGCTGATCCCGATGTCGACGTTCTTCTCCTACAACTTCCTGGCGGTCTTCACCGGCGCCATCTTCACCGAGGCGATCTTCGGCTGGCACGGTATGGGCGAGTGGCTGGTCGCCTCGATCGGCAAGGACGACGTCAACTCCGTTGTCGCGGTGAGCTCCTTCGCCGCCGTCGTCGTCCTGCTGTCCGGCTTGGCCGCCGACCTGCTGCACGCCGCGCTCGATCCGCGTATCCGCCACTCCTGACAGGGGTTTCACCACACCGCCATGGCAACCGCACCAGAGGCCCTGCTCGCCGGGGCCGCATCGGACGACGGCCTGGTGGCCGGCCCGCCGAGCCGGGCCCGGGTCATCGTGCGCCGCTTCGTCGCCCACCGCAGCGCCGTCGCCGGACTGATCGTCGTGGCGCTGCTGTTCGTCCTCGCCTTCGCCGGACCGCACCTGACCCGGTGGAGCTACAGCGACATCGACTACACCGCGCTGCGCTCGGCGCCCTCCGCCCGGCACTGGTGGGGCACCAACCGGATCGGCCAGGACGTTTTCGCGCAGACCGTGCGCGGGTTGCAGAAGTCGCTGGTCATCGGGCTGATGGTGGGAGTGGCCGCGACCGCCGGGGCCGCGGCGGTCGGCGCCTGCGCGGGCTACTTCGGCGGCTGGACCGACCGGCTGCTGACCTTCGTCACCGACCTGCTGCTGATCTTTCCGAGCTTCCTGGTGATCTCCGTCCTCTCGCCGCGCCTGAGGGGCGGCGGCTGGCTGGTGTTCGCGCTGCTGCTCGCGCTGTTCGCCTGGATGATCACCGCCCGGGTGGTGCGAACGATGGCGATCTCGCTGCGGGAGCGCGAATTCGTGCGCGCCGCCCGCTACATGGGGGTCGGACCGCTGCGGATCATCACCCGGCACATCGTGCCCAACGTGGCGTCCTTCCTCATCATCGACGCCACGATCGCGGTGGGCGGCGCGGTGATGAGCGAGACCGCGCTGTCCTACTTCGGCTTCGGCGTGCAGCCCCCCGACGTGTCGCTCGGCACGCTGATCGCCGACGGCACCACCGCGGCGATCACCTATCCGTGGATGTTCTTCTTCGCCGCCGGACTGCTGGTGGTCTTCGTACTCGCGGTGAACCTGGTCGGCGACGGGCTGCGGGACGCGATCGACCCGACGTCGGTCCGGCGCGGCACCGAGCGGCGCGGCGCCGAGCGGCGCGACTCCGGACGGGACGGCTCCGGACGGCGCGGATCGGAACGGCGGGGCACCGAACGGCGCGGCGCGCGGGCCGGGACCAGGTGAGCGCGTCGGCGGGGAAGCCCGTCCTGCAGATCCGCGGCCTGGCGGTGGACTTCGGCGCGGCGCCCGCCGTGCGCGGCGTCGACCTGGTGCTGCACCGCGGCGAAGTCCTCGGCCTGGTCGGCGAGTCGGGCTCCGGCAAATCGGTGACCGCGCTGGCCGCGATGGGACTGCTGCCGCGAGGGGCGCACATACGCGGCTCCGTACGACTGGACGGCACCGAACTGGTCGGCGCGCCGGACACGGCGCTGTCCCGGCTGCGCGGCAACCGGGTCGCGATGGTCTTCCAGGACCCGCTGTCGGCCTTCACCCCGGTCTACCGGATCGGCGACCAGATCGTCGAGGCCATCCGCACCCACCAGGACCTCTCCCGGGAGCGGGCCGCCGAGCGGGCGGTCGAACTCCTCGACCTGGTCGGCATACCCGAACCCCGGGTGCGCGCCGGAGCCTTCCCGCACGAGTTCTCCGGCGGCATGCGGCAGCGCGCGATGATCGCCATGGCGATCGCCAACGACCCCGACATCATCCTCGCCGACGAACCCACCACCGCACTCGACGTCACCGTGCAGGCCCAGGTGCTCGACGTGCTGCGCACCGCGCAGCGCGAAACCGGCGCCGCCCTGCTGCTGGTCAGCCACGACCTGGGGGTCGTCGCGGGCACCGCGGACCGGGTCGCGGTGATGTACGCGGGCCGGATCGTGGAGACCGCCCCGGTCGACACGCTGTTCTCCCGGCCGCGCATGCCGTACACGCTCGGCCTGATCGGCGCGGTGCCGCGGCTGGACACCGGCGGCAAGGGGCGGCCCGAACCGCTCGTGCCAATCCCCGGCGCCCCGCCCGCCCCGGGCGCCCTCGCCCCCGGCTGCCCCTTCGCGCCGCGCTGCCCGCTGGCCGAGGACCGCTGCCGGGCCGCGGAACCCGAGCTCACGAGCGGCGGGGACGAGCAGCACCTGGCCGCCTGCGTGCGGGCCGAGGAGGTCGGCGGGCTCCGTCCGCTCGACGTCTTCCCGGTGGCGGCCGCCGCCCACCCGGCCCAGCCGGACGACGAGCGGGGCGGCCGGCGGCCCGAGGGCGACAGCGTGCTGCGGGTGGCCGGCCTGGCCCGGACCTTCCCGCTGTATAAGGGGTCGGTGTTCAAACGCCGGGTCGGCTCGGTGCACGCCGTCGACGGAGTCGACCTCGACATCCGCGCCGGTGAAGTCCTCGGCCTGGTGGGCGAGTCGGGCTCGGGCAAGTCGACCGCCCTGTTCGAGATCCTGGAGCTGGCACGGCCCGAGCGCGGCAGCGTCGAAGTACTGGGCCACAACACCGACGGGCTGACCCGACGGGCGGCACACACCTTGCGCGGGCAGGTGCAGATCGTCTTCCAGGACCCGATGGCCAGTCTCGATCCGCGGCTGCCGGTCGGCGACATCATCGCCGAGCCGATGCGCGCCCAGCGGGCCGAACGCGACCGGATCGCCCGCCGGGTGCCGCAACTGCTGCGCCAGGTCGGGCTGGAACCGGCGCACGCGGAGCGCTTCCCGCACGAGTTCTCCGGCGGCCAGCGGCAGCGCATCGGCATCGCCCGCGCGCTGGCCGTGGACCCCAGGCTGCTGGTCCTGGACGAGCCGGTCTCGGCGCTCGATGTCTCGGTGCAGGCCGGCATCATCAACCTGCTGCTGCGGCTGCGGGCCGAACTCGGCCTCGCCTACCTCTTCGTGTCGCACGACCTGTCCGTGGTGCGGCACATCGCCGACCGGGTGAGTGTGATGTATCTCGGCCGTACGGTCGAGGCGGGCGCGGTGGGCGAGGTGTTCGCCCGGCCCCGGCACCCGTACACCCAGGCGCTGCTGTCCGCCGTGCCGCTGCCCGACCCGGCGCGGGAGCGCGCGCGGACCCGGATCCTGCTGCCCGGGGACCCGCCGAGCCCCACCCGGCGGCTGACGGGGTGCCCCTTCCGCTCCCGCTGCCCGGTCTTCGCGGCCCTCGGGCAGCCGCAGCGGGAGCGCTGCGCCAACGAGGTCCCCGCGCCGGCCGAGCAGGGCGGCGACCATGTGGCGGCCTGTCACTTCCCGTCCGAGCGGGCGGTGCTGTGACCGCCGGTCGGCCGTGAGCGGCCGGGACGCCGCCGCGCACCCCGCGCGAGGTGAGCGGTGCCCGCGCACGCCACTGGGGCAGCGGCATCGCCGCCTGCCATGGTGACTTCCGGTCCGGAGCAGAATTTTAGTTACTGCTAAAATACGCCGCTCGTCCGCTCCACCGCGAATATCGCACGAAGGTTCGACAGCCGCCGCGGCATTCCCAGGGCGACGGGCCCGCGGCTATGCTCGCACCGGGACGTCCTGGACCCCGACGGCCTGTGGTTGCTCCGACACGGCTGCCCGCGGGGAGCGGATCGCGGATCCGGTCGCCCCGGCCCACCCGTGCCGGGAACCGTGTCAGGAAATGCCGGAGATCCGGCGCCACCGGATGTCCCGGCCCCGGTCCTTCCCGCACACCGAGGGGCTCATGTTCACTTCGCAGATGTCGACCGGCCACCGCCGGCCGCCCGTGGCGTCCGTCGTACGGGGTCCGGCGCCGGTCCCGCCCGTCCTTCCCGGCGGTGGGCGGTGACGGCCGGGTCCGGACCGGGACAGGCGCAGAAGGCCGAGGGCCACGAGCCGTCCGGCGCCGGGGAGATGTACTTCCGCAGGCTCAACCGCTGGCAGGCCGAGGACCAGCGCGAGGACATGGCGGACCTCTACGTGGAGTCCACCGGGACGGCGTCCGGCGAGGAGTACCGCAGCCGCGAGAACTTCCTGCGGGGCTTCATCGACGACGTGCGCCGGCCGGGCTTCGACATGATGGTCGCGGAGGCGACGGTCGCGGCGCAGGCATCCGCCCTGGCGGGTTGCGTGTTCGGGTTCCCTGTCACGCGTGACGGTGCCTGGTGGCAGGGCTTCCGCGGCGCCCTCCCGCAGAACGTCGAGCAACTCACCGCGTCCGGGCATGTCTTCGCGATCACCGGAATCGTCGTCCACCGGCACGAGCAGGACCGCGGCCTGGCGGGCCGCCTGCAGGAGCGGCTGCTCAGCGAGCACCAGGCCTCGCTCGGCGCCACCTTGGTGGACGAGGCCGACGGTCCGGCGTACGCCGCCTTCCTGTCGTGGGGGTGGCAGGACATCGGCGCGATCCACCGGCCGCCCGATCCCGCGGTGCTGCGCGCGCTGATCCTGCCCCTCGGAGAGCCGGCCGAGGCCGACCGGGACGGCCTCGCGCACAACACGGAAACCGAACGGCCCCGCGAGGCGGACCGGCTGGATCCCGGCGCCCGGCGGTAGCGGTGGTGCCGCGGCGCACGACGACATGCCCGACAAAGCAGGCGAGGTGCCGCAGGCCCCCGGCCCGGCGTCGCGGTGCGGGGCCCGCGATTCCCTGATCCGCTCTCCCCGCCGCGGATGCCGATGGGTGAGCCGGTGGACCGCCCGGTTGCGTTCCGCTCTTTTGCGGCCTGCGACCACAAGAATGGGCCCATGGATATCTGGCGGCTGGACGATTTCCCGGCCCACGCCTCGGGACGACTGCTGGCCGTTCCCGGCGTCCTGATCGTCGCGATCACGGTGGCCGCCCTGGTGTCGCCGGACGATGTCCATCTCGGCCCGTTGCTGGTGATCGCACCGGCGCTGACCGCCTCGTTCGCCGGCCCCTGGCGCACCGCGATCATCGGCGCCGTCGCGGTGGCGGCGCAGGCCCTGATCATGGGGCAGGACGGCGGGGTCGGCACCGCCAGCCATGTCTGGCAGTTCACCGCGCTGGTGGTGCTGTCCGTGGTGGTGGTCTTCTTCTGCTATCTGCGGGAGCGGCACAGCCGGCAGCTGAACCGGGTGCGCGTGGTGGCCGAGACCGCGCAGCGGGTCCTGCTGCGACCGCCCCCGGAGCGGTGGGGTCACTGCGGGTGGCGTGGCGGTACATGACCGCCGACACCGAGGCGCAGATCGGCGGGGACCTGTTCGCGGTCGCCCGGACCGGCCGGGACGGCAGCCGGGTGCTCATCGGCGACGTGCGGGGCAAGGGCCTGGCCGCCATCGGGGAGGCGAATGTCGTCCTGGGCGCCTTCCGGGAGGGCGTCCGGCGCTGCGAAAGCCTGTCCGCGCTCGTCCGGGCGATGGAGGACAGCGTCAGCGCGGACCTCGAGGACGTGGCCGACACCGACCGCGACCCCGGCGAGCACTTCGTGACCGCCCTGGTCCTGGACCTGCCGGACGCGACCCGGCAGGGCACGATGATCAGCTGCGGGCATCCGGCGCCGCTGCTGCTCCACGACGGCGCCGTCGCCCTTCTGGAGTCCGGCACACCCAACTCGCCGCTGGGCCTGAGCAGCCTGCACGCCCCCCAGTTCCGCAGCGACAGCTTCGCCTTCGCCGACGGCGACACCCTCCTGCTCTACACCGACGGCGTGACCGAGGCCCGCTCACCGCAGGGCGTGTTCTACCCGCTGGCCGAGCGGGCCGCGACCTTCCCGCCGGCGGGTCCCGAGGCGCTGCTGCAGCACCTGCTGCGCGACGTCGTCGCGCACACCGGGGGCCGGCTCGCCGACGATGTCGCGGTCCTGGCCATCGAGCGGCTCCCCGCCCGCACCGGCGGCACCGCGCCGGCCCGCCCCGGCACCTGAAACCGGCCGCCCCGTCCCCACGCCTGCCGGTGGCCGCCGGTCCGCGTGCGGACGCACGGCTGACTCGCCGCTCCGGCTGGGCTAGGTGGACTGATCCCGAGCGATGCGGACGACGCGCTTGCCCAGGTACGGGGAACCCTGCCGGAAGACCGAGGCGAAGGCTTCCGGGGCCGATCCGAGGCCCTCGAACTCGCTGACGACGGTGGTGAGCTGACCGGCTTCCAGCAGCCGGGCCAGTTCGGCCCGGACGGGCAGCAGACGGGTCGGGTAGTAGTCACCGACCAGGAAGCCCTGCACCGTGCGCTGCTCCGTGTCGGGGTCGCCGGGGTGGGCCGGGCCGCCCTCGTCCGTCACATACGCGCTGACCCGGCCGGAGATCACGGCCTTGCCCGACGCGGTGAGCAGCGGCAGGGTGCTCCGCAGCAGGCTGCCGCCCACATTGTCGAAGAACAGATCGATACCGTTGCCGGCGGCGGTACGCAGGTCCCGCTCGAAGGTGTCGGTGCGGTAGTCGAGTCCGATGTCGGCGCCCAGCACGTCCGTGGTGTGCCGTACCCGGTCGCTTCCCCCGGCGATCGCGATGACCCGGGCGCCGGCCGCTTTGGCCAGCTGGACGGCCACGCCGCCCACCGCGCCCGCGGCGGCGCTCACCGCGACGGTCCAGCCGGCCGAGACGCCGCCCACGTCGTGCAGGCCCACGTAGGCGGTGACGCCGGGCGTGCCCAGCACGTGGATCCAGTCGAGTTCGTCACCGAGGGCGCGGTCGGCGAACTCGGTCGCCGCCAGCCGCCGGGTCGAGTACTCGGTCCATCCGCTGTAGGTCGCCACCTGCGTACCGACCGGCGCGCGGCTGTCGTTGCTCTCCACGACCACGCCGACGCAGCCGGCCTCCACGATGTCGCCGACCTGCTGATGACGGCGCATGTTGTTGAGCTGGTAGGGATCCACGCTCGTCACCTGATGGCGGATCAGCACTTCGCCGTCGCCGGGCGGGGCGATCCTCCGCCGCCGGACGGCGAAGTCGTCCCGGTCCACCGCGCCGCCCGGGCGGCGCGCCATGACGACGCTTTCGCCCTGCCTCGCCGTGGGCGCGGACTCGGTGTGCTGCTTTTCTCGGCTCACAGGACTCCCCACCGGTTCATTGGCCGCCCGGCCGGCGGGGGCAA
>NZ_FMCH01000402.1 GCF_900091855.1 Streptomyces sp. DvalAA-14 | reverse complement strand
CCGGACAGCGCCAGCACCTCGTACATGATCTCGTCCGTCACTGTCCGCACCGCGTACCGCTCGCCCTCCAGTCCGGCGAACCGGCTGAAGTCCAGCGGCGCGCCGAAGCGGATGGTGACCCGGCCGAGCCGGGGGATCGTCCGCCCCGGCGGCTGGAGTTCGAAGGTGCCGACCATCGCGCACGGGATCACCGGCGCCCCCGACCGCAGCGCCATCACCGCCACCCCGGTCCGCCCCCCGGTAGAGCCGCCCGTCGTGCGACCGGGTGCCCTCCGGGTAGATCCCCAGCAGCTCACCGCGGCCCAGTACGCCGAGCGCCGCGTCGATGGCCGCGTGCGAGGCCTTGCCGCCGGACCGGTCCACCGGGATCTGGCCGATGCCGCGGAAGAAGGCCGCGGTCAGCCGCCCCTTGATGCCCGGCCCGGTGAAGTACTCCGCCTTGGCCAGGAAGGTGATCCGCCGGTGCAGGACCGTCGGCATCACGAAGTGGTCGGCGAAGGACAGGTGGTTGCCCGCGATGATGGCGGGGCCGCTGTCCGGGACATGGTCCAGGCCCTCGATCCGCGGCCGGAAGAACAGCCGCAGCAGCGGGCCCAGCAGCACGTACTTGAGCACCCGGTAGAACACCGCGACGTGCCTCCCTCGACCGGTTCGGTGACGCCCGGCTGCGCTGCCCGGTGCTCCGGTGCCACGGCAGAGTAGTGCCCCCGTACCCGCCGCGACCAGGGCTGTGGGGCAGCGCTCCGGCGAACGGGTGACCGAAGGGGCCCGGACGGTCGCCGACCCGCGCCCGGACCAGCGTCCCGGCCCGCGTCCGCGGCGACCCGCCGGCCGCCGGCGCGATCTCCTCAGCGCGGCACTTTCAGCGCCGCGACACCCGCCGTGCACAGGCCCAGCACCACCCAGCCCAGCCACAGCAGACCGCTCGATCCGATCGCCGCCGAGTAGCCGACCACCGCCACCAGGCACGCCACCGTGCACACCGCCATCGCCTTCACCGGTCCCGGCATCGCCCGCCCTTCCTCCGGCGCCGACCGCAGGACGTCGGTCAGCCGCGACCGCGCCCCTGCAAGGATGCCAAATAGGCGTTGTACGCGACGAGTTCGGCGTCCCCGTCGCGGTCCGCGGCCCGGTCCGAGCGGCGCGCCTGCCGCTGCTCGGAGGTGTACCACTGGAAGAGCAGCGCCACCAGCACGATGACCGACGGCACCTCGCTGAACGCCCAGGCGATACCGCCGGCCGACGTCTGGTCGTTCAGCGGATCCACCCCGAGCGAGGCCGGCGGATGCAGGAAGGTGGTGACCATCGGCTCGCTCGCCATCATCAACGCCACCCCGAAGAAGGCGTGGAACGGCATCCCCGCGAACAGCTCCAGCATGCGCATCACATAGCCCGGCCGGTGCGGCCCGGGATCGACGCCCATGATCGGCCAGAAGAACACCAGGCCCACCGCCAGGAAGTGCACCATCATCGCGATGTGCCCGGTCCTGGTGCTCATCAGCGTGTCGAACAGCGGCGTGAAGTACAGCCCGTACAGGCTCGCGATGAACAGCGGAATGGTGAACGCCGGGTGCGTGATGTACCGCATGTACCGGCTGTGCAGCAGCTTCACCAGCAGCTCGCGCGGCCCGATGTGCCCGCGCTCGGCAGCCGGCAGCGCCCGCAGCGCCAGCGTCACCGGAGCCCCGAGCAGCAGCAGGATCGGGGAGAGCATGCTGAGGATCATGTGCTGCACCATGTGCACGCTGAACATGACCATGCCGTAGTCGTTGAGCCGGGTGCACATCGTCACACCGACCGTCAGCACGCCGGTCACGAAGGCCGCGGTGCGGCCCACCGACCAGCGGTCGCCGCGCAGCCGCAGCCGCACCACCCCGAAGCCGTAGAGCGCCAGCAGCAGCAGACAGCCGATCAGGAAGAACGGATCGCCCCCGCTGAAGACCAGGCTCCGGCCGAGGGTGAACGGCGGCAGGTCCATCTGCATACCGTGCCCGCCGTGATCCATCTGTCACTCCTTCGACCGTTGTGCCCGCACCAGACTAGAACCGCCCCTGGCCGCGATTCCGGCCGGGGGCGGGCAGACACTCCGGGGACCGTCCACGGGACGGTCAGAGCACGCACTCCGCCTCGACATAGCGGTCGGCCGGCACCGTCTTGAGCTGCTCGACGGCCTCGGCCAGCGGCACCAGGGTGATGTCGGTGCCGCGCAGTGCCGTCATCATGCCGAACCGGCCGTTGTGCACCGCCTCCACGGCGTGCCAGCCGAAGCGGGTGGCGAGCACCCGGTCGTACGCGGTCGGGGTGCCACCGCGCTGCACATGGCCCAGGATCACCGGCCGGGCCTCCTTGCCGAGCCGCTCCTCCAGCTCCACCGAGAGCTGGTTGGCGACACCGCTGAAGCGCTCGTGGCCGTAGATGTCCTTGGCGCCGGATGTGAAGTCCATCGTCCCCGGGCGCGGCTTGGCGCCCTCGGACACCACCACGATCGCGAACTTCTTGCCCGCCTCGAAGCGCTCGCCGACCACCCGGGCCAGCTCCGCCACGTCGAACGGCCGCTCCGGCACCAGGATGGCGTGCGCGCCGGCCGCCATGCCCGAGTGCAGCGCGATCCAGCCGGTGTGCCGGCCCATGACCTCGACGATCAGTACCCGCTGGTGCGACTCGGCGGTGGTCTTCAGCCGGTCCAGCGCCTCGGTCGCCACGCCCACCGCGGTGTCGAAACCGAAGGTGACGTCGGTGGCGGTGATGTCGTTGTCGATGGTCTTGGGCACGCCGACTATGGGCAGGCCCGCGTCCGACAGCAGCCGGGCGGCCTTGAGGGTGCCCTCACCGCCGATCGGGATGATCGCGTCCAGACCGAGGTCCTGGACGTGGCCCTTCGCCGTCGCCACGCCGTCCCGCAGATGGGCCGGCTGGACGCGGGAGGAGCCGAGGATGGTGCCGCCGCGGGCCAGGATGCCGCTGACCGCGTCCAGATCCAGCTTGCGGTAGTCGCATTCGAGCAGGCCCTTCCAGCCGTCGTGGAAGCCGATGACCTCGTCACTGTGGTCCACCACGGCGCGGTGCACCACGGACCGGATGACGGCGTTCAGCCCGGGGCAGTCGCCGCCGCTGGTCAGCACACCAATACGCATTGCTCTCGCTACTCCCGCAACTCGACCGGACGGCCGGACCCCGTCGTCCGGATGGATCAGGGCAAGTTTAGCGATCCCCGGCGCGGGCCCTCCACGCCGACCGGACTGCGGACACCTGACGATTACCGGAACTCCGGGGAACGGTTTCGCAGCGTGACGGGGGCATGCCCAGGGCGGGGAGGCGCGGGGGACGCGAAGGACCGGGCGCGCGACCGGGCGCGGGGGACCGGCCGTGGAGCCGGCCCGGGCGGGGCCGTGGCGGCCGGGGTCAGGCCGGGGTCAGGCCGGCTGCACCGCCGCGGCGATCCGCTCCGCGCGCAGCGCCTCGTACCACTGGTCGTCGACCGGCGGCAGCGCGTTCACATCGAGGGCCAGCTTGATCAGCAGGTCGCCGATCTGCGGATTGCGGGCCATCACCGGTCCGTGCATGTACGTGCCGAACACCGTGTCGTTGAAGGCGCCCTCGGTGCCGTCGCCGGTGCCGTTGCCCTTGCCGACCCGCAGCCGGGCCAACGGGCGGGCGCTCGGGCCGAGATGGGTGATGCCCTGGTGGTTCTCGAAGCCGGTCAGCGGCGGCAGGCTCAGCCGCGGGTCGATGTCGGCCAGCACGTCGCCGACGCAGCGCTCGCCCTCGCCGCGGGTGCTCACCACGTCCAGCAGGCCGAGGCCCGGCTCCGGGCGGCCCAGGTCGTTGACGAACTCGTGGCCGAGGATCTGGTAGCCCGCGCACACCGAGAAGACGATCGCACCGTTGGCCACCGCGCGGCTCAGCCCGCCGTCGCGGCGCAGCCGCTCGGCCGCCAGGCGCTGCGGCCGGTCCTCGCCGCCGCCGATCAGGTAGATGTCGCCCGAGGTCGGCACCGGCTGGTCGGACCGCACGTCGACCCGGGTGACCGGCACCCGGCGCTGCAGCGCCCGCCGCTCCACCACCAGCGCGTTGCCCTGGTCGCCGTAGGTGCTCAGCAGGTCGGGGTAGACCCACACCAGGCGCAGGCTGGACTCACTCATGCGTGCTTCTCCTCGGGAGTCGGTGCCGGGCGCGGGCCGGGCTCACGGCGGACGCGGGCCGGCGCGGACCGGGCTCGTAGGGCTTCAGTTGCCGACGCGGCGGCGCAGATCCTGGAAGGCCGTGTAGTTGGCGATGGTCTCGATCCGGCCCTGCGGCGCCGACCGTACCGCCTCGTCCAGGTCGGCGCAGACCCGGAACTGCAGCCCGGCGACCTCCAGCCGTACCGCCAGGTCCATCTTGCGGTCGCCGATCACCATGATCGGGTGCCCGGCCAGCCGGGTGTAGTCCACGTCCCACAGCCAGGAGGTGTCGGTGCCGTCCGCGCCGCGGGCGTTCACCGAGAGGATGACCGGGGTCGGCGGACCGTCGATCAGCGAGAACGTCTCCAGCCAGCCGGCCGGGTTCTTCGCCAGCAGCAGCCGCAGTTCGCGCTGGCGGAAGGTCACCACGTCGTAGCGCCCGGCCACCGCCTGCACCTTGTACATCCGCTCCAGCGCGATCTTGGGGTCCACGCCGAACGCGGCGGCCGCGGCGGCGGACACCGCGGCGTTGGACTTGTTGGCGCGGCCCGGCAGCTGCAGGTGGATGGGCCAGGCCACCCCGTACGGATCCACCACGTGGTCGCCGGACAGCGCCCAGGTCGGGGTGGGGCGGCGGAAGCCGCACTCGCCGCAGAACCAGTCCTCGGACGGGCGCTGGAGCACGCCGCCGCAGGACGGGCAGGACCAGGCGTCGTCCTTCCACTCCTGGCCGGCCGCCACCCACACCACGGTCGGGCTCGAGGAGGCCGCCCAGGTGATCAGCGGGTCGTCGGCGTTGGCGATGATGATCGCCTCCGAGCCGGCCAGGCCCTCGCGCCACTTCTCGGCGAGCATCCGGGTCTCCGCGGCGCGGTCCAGCTGGTCGCGGGAGAGGTTGAGCAGCGCGATGGCCTTGGGGGCCACGTCCCTGGCCACGCCGGCCAGGTACTTCTCGTCGACCTCGATGACGCCGTAGCGGGCGTCGGAGCCGCCGGCCAGCGCGGAGGTGATGCCGGCTGGCATGTTCGCGCCCAGCGCGTTGGAGACCACCGGGCCGTTGGCGCGCAGCGCCTCGGCGAGCAGCCGGGTGGTGGTGGTCTTGCCGTTGGTGGCGGACACCAGCACCACGTCCAGGTGCCGGGCGAGCCTGGCCAGCAGGTCGGGGTCGAACCGCAGCGCCACCTTGCCGCCGATCACCGATCCGCTGCCCTTGCCCGCCGCGCGCGACACCGCCGCCGCGGCCTTGCCCGCCGTCACGGCCAGCTTGGCCCGCGGCGACAGCGGCTCCGAGTTGCCTGCCATCGTCTCTGTTCCTCCTCGACGTCCGGCCGCGCCGCTGCGCTTGCCGCGGCCGGTCCTCCACCCCTGCTCGCCGTCGCTGCGGTCGACAACTTCCGGTTGCGGCCCAGCCTATCGACTCCCCGCCCCGGGACCGCACCGCGCCGCCCCGATCGGCCCTTACTCTGTCCGGCATGCGATATGGCAGCATCCCCGGCAGTACCGGCGCCGTCCACCGGGTCCGGGTACTCGGCGACCGCGCGCTGCACGCGCCGTGCGCCGAGGTGGGCGAGTTCGGCGCCGGGCTGGTCCGGCTGGTGGAGGACATGTTCGCCACCATGTACGCGGCCGGCGGGGTGGGCCTGGCCGCCAACCAGATCGGCGTACCGCTGCGGGTGTTCGTCTACGACTGCCCGGACGACGAGGACCGCCGGCACTTGGGCCATCTGGTCAATCCCGGGCCGGTCCGGCTCGGCGGGGTCGCGGTCACCGGCGCCGAGGGCTGCCTGTCGCTGCCCGGCATCGAGTCGGGCACGCGGCGCAGCGACGAGGCCGTGGTGGCGGGCTTCGACATGTGGGGCGAGGCGGTCACGGTGTCCGGGACCGGGTTCTTCGCGCGCTGCCTGCAGCACGAGTGCGACCATCTGGACGGCACGGTCTTCACCGACCGCCTGCGCGGCCCGCGCCGGGCCCGCGCGCTGTGGTCGGCCCGCCGCGCGCCCTGGGCCGGCGCGGCGCGGACGTAGCGGCGCGGTCGTAGCGGCGCCGCGTCGTCCGTACCGGGGCGCCGGCC
>NZ_FMCH01000362.1 GCF_900091855.1 Streptomyces sp. DvalAA-14 | reverse complement strand
GGGCCGCGGGCGGGGGCGGGTAGGGCCCCGGGCCCTTCAGCACGCGGTGGATCGGGGCCGTCTCGGTGCGGCGGATGCCCGGCAGGGCCGCCACCGGACCGGTGAGATAGCGGTAGAACGCCCCGGGGCTGTAGCAGTTGACCGCCGCGTAGATGTTCGCCGTGCCGGTGGTGGCGCAGGCGAAGGCCACTTCGCGGTGCTCGGCGAGCGCCGCGCCCACCTCGGCCAGCCGCGCCGGTTCCACCTCCAGCCACAACCCGGCCCGCAACTCCCGGGCCGGCGGCCCCAGCGCGCCGTCCGCGAAGTCCAGGTCGTAGTAGAGCGCGCCGGACGCGCGCAGTTCCGACAACCGGCGCCGTACCGTCGTCTGCGACCATCCCACCGCGGCGGCCAGCTCCGCCGCGGACATCCGGCCGTCGGCCGCCAGCAGCTCCAGCAGCCGCCGGTCGCCGGCCCCCAGCCGGAAGGGATCGGTGGCCTCCGACGCCCGCAGGGGCGGCGCGTCCTGCGGAGTCAGCGCCTCGATCTCGGCGGCCCCGAGCGGGCCGAGCCGGCTGACCGGGCTCAGATCCTGGCCGAAGAAGACATGCAGCATCGCGTGCGCGGTCACCTGCACCACCCGCGGCGTCCGGGGCAGCTTCTGCAGCAGCAACGCGTCGTCCTCGCCGGGGGCGGCGGCCTGTGCCAGGCAGAAGATCTCGGTACCGCCGGAGATCAGGCTCACCCAGCGGGTGTCGGTACGCCGGGCCAGCGCCGCACCGACCGACCCCGCCGCGTCCGGCGCGCACCGGACCCGCACGAACCACGGCGTCAGGCCCACCCGCAGCGGGTCGACCAGGCCCAGCACCCGCAGCAGGCCGGCCGACCGCAGCCGGCCGTAACGGCGGGCCACCGTCTGGTCGGAGACGCCCAGCACCTCGCCGATCCGGCTGAATGGCGCCCGGCCGTCGATCTGCAGGGCCTGCACCACCCGCTGGTCGAGCGGCTCGAGTCCGTCCAGCGGACTCCACGGCTTGTCGGATTCCATTCGTCCAGCTTAGAAGATGTCGGATTCCGCCGCGCAGGTCCTGGAGGGTGGGGGATCGGTGCGAGGTGCCGGATGCTGGAGGCGCCGCACCCGGCCGGTGCGGGCGCCGCTGCCACCTTTCCGAACGGAGTCCCACCCCATGCGCAAATGGCTGCCCCTCGTGGCGATATGCCTGGGCGCCTTCATCCTGCTGGTCGACGTCACCATCGTGAACGTCGCCCTGCCGCGGATGGCGGACGACCTCAACGCGTCCTTCGCCTCCCTGCAATGGGTGATCGACATCTACGCCCTCGCGCTGGCCGCCCTGTTGATGGTGACCGGTTCGCTCGCCGACCTCTTCGGCCACCGCCGCCTGTACGCGACCGGGCTCGTCGTCTTCGCGCTGGCCTCGCTGGCGTGCGCGCTGGCACCGAACGCGGCCGTGCTGATCACCGCCCGGGCCGTGCAGGGCGCCGGCGGCGCGGCGATGTTCGCCACCTCGGCGGCCCTGGTGTCCGCCACCTACCAGGGCCGGGACCGCGGGGTCGCCTTCGGCGTGTGGGGCGCGGTCAACGGCGCTGCCGCCGCGGCCGGCCCGATTGTCGGCGGCCTGCTCACCGAAGGCTTCGGCTGGCAGGCGATCTTCCTGGTGAACCTGCCGATCGCGGTGGTCGCGGTGGCCCTGACGCTGCGGGTGCTGCCGGCCCAGGAAGGCGGCGGCCGGGGCGGCGCCCGACTCGACCTGCCCGGCGCCGCCACCTTCACACTGGCCGCGGCCTCGCTGACGTACGCGCTGATCCGCGGCGGCGAGCACGGCTGGGGCGACAGGCTGACGATCGCCGCATTCGTGGTCGCCGGGCTGTCGGCGGTCGGATTCGTGGCCGTCGAAGCCCGCAGCGCCCACCCGATGCTGGACCTGGCGCTGCTGCGCCGGCCGACCTTCGCCGGACTGCTCACCGGGGCGCTGCTCTACCAGATGGCGGCCTTCAGCGGCTTGGTCTACGTCTCGCTGTGGCTGCAGAACGTGCTCGGGCTCAGCCCGGTGCACGGCGGCCTGGCACTGATGCCGATGGCCGGCACGGCCTTCGTGGTCGCGGCGGTCGCCGGGCGCCACATGCACCGCTTCGCACCCCGGGTGCCGATCGGCGGCGGCCTGCTCCTCATCGCGGCCGGCTCCCTGCTGATCTGGGCGACCGTGGACACCGGCTCCGGCCAGTCCGCTCTCTTCGCCGGCCTCGCCGTCATCGGCGTCGGCGTCGGCCTCAGCACCCCTGTCCTGGTCTCCGCCGCCATCGACTCCGTCCCGCCCGCCCGGGCCGGCATGGCCGGCGGCGCCGTCAACACCTTCCGCCAACTCGGCATGACCCTCGGCATCGCCCTGTTCGGCGCGGTCTTCACCGCCCGCCTCCGCGACGTCGCCGCGAGCGGCGGCACGGTCCACGCGGGGTACGCGGCCGGCATCGACCGCATCTCCCTGCTGGCCGCGGCAGCCGCCCTGGCAGGCGCGATCCTGGTCCTGACCCTGGTCCGCCGACCGGCCCCGGCGGCGGCAGCAGCCTCGGCGGCGCCGGACACGACCGTCAGCGCCCTGCCTTCTTCCAGGGTGTGACCCCGAGCTTTCCGGTGGTTCCGAGGTCGAGGTGCGGGGTCACGGTCACCGGCGCGGCGCCGGCGTTCGCCCGGACCCGCACATACGTCACGTTCACCGGAGTACCGGACTCGACGGTGTTGCGCCAGACCAGGTTGGCGGTCGCCGACTCACCGGGCGCGAGGGAGACCGGCCGCGGCGGCTCGTCAGGCCCGAGGCCGGTGGTGATCCCGCCGCTGCCGTGCAGGATCGTGACGCCCGCCACGGGCCGGTCCTGGTCGTCCAGGAGCGCCAGCAGCGGGTAGCCCTCGATGCTGTACGCGTGCGTGCCGCAGTTGTCGAGGTGCAGGCCCACGACGCGCAACCCCATGGCCGCGTCGCCCCTGTCGGCGCTCACCCGGATCCCGGAGGCGGGGCACATCCCCGGCGCGGCCGGCGCCTCGCCTGCGGGAACCTTGGTCACTTCGAGCACCTTGGCCTGCGTCACCCGGGGCGTGCCGGGCGGCAGCGCTCCGGCCCGGACCGTGCCCGACACCGTCTTCCCGGGTGCGACGTCGCGCACCGTGGTGGTCTGGTTCGCCATCGCCCCGCCGTCGGAGCTCATGAAGGTGAAGACGATCGAGTAGGTCAGGGCCTCGGTGCCCTTGTTGGTGACCTGGTACGAGGCGACGATCTCGGAGTCCACGGCGAGGCGGTCGGCGGAGACGGAGTGGCTGCGGGTGGGCGAAGGGGAGGCCGGCGGGAGGGTCAGCGAGATGATCCGTACGCCGTCCTTGCCCGGGTCGTCGACCTGCGTGCGCGACGGCGGTGCCGCCGTGCCGGTGCCGGAATTCCCGGCGCCCGCATGCTCCGTCCCGCAGGCCGTGAGCAACAGGGCGGTCGCGGCAAGAGCCGGCAGGAGGGCGGTGCGTCGTGGCATCCGGTCATCCCATCAGGGCGGGGACCCCGGGCATGTGACGGAGGCCATAGTTCCGGTCACAGAGGTGTCACAAACAGCGGCCAACCTCAGTCGAGGCAGAACTCGTTGCCCTCGATGTCCAGCATCCCGATGCAGGATTCGTTGTACCCGTCGGCACGCAGGACGCGCTCACACACCGCGCCGAGCGCGACCAGCCGGCTGCACTCGGCCTCAAGTGCGGCGAGGCGCTCGTCACCCACCAGCCCGGTGCCGACCCGCACGTCGAGATGCACCCGGTTCTTGACGGCCTTGCCCTCCGGAACACGCTGGAAGAACAGCCGCGGACCCTCGCCCGAGGGATCAACGCAGGCGAACGCCGCACCCTGTCGTTCGGGCGGCAGCGAGCGGTCGAAGGCGTCCCAGGTGGCGAACCCCTCCGGCGGCGGTGGTACGACGTAGCCCAGCACCTCGCACCAGAAACGAGCGACGCGCTCGGGCTCCGCGCAGTCGAAAGTGACCTGGAACTGCTTGATCGACGCCATCGGGCCACCCTAGTGGGCCGCGCCGTGCACCGGGAATCCCCGGCTGGTCACCGGCCCTCGCGCTCGGCCGCGTACGCGACGAAGGCGGTCCACGCCGCGGGGGAGAAGGCGAGTCGGGGGCCCGCCGGGTCCTTGGAGTCGCGCACGTGGACCGCGCCGGGGGAGGCGGCGACCTCGACGCAGTCCGGCCCCTCGTTGCTGCTGTGGGTGCTCTTGCACCAGTGCAGCTCGGCGGGGCTGTTGGCAGAGGGCTCGGTGGTCATGTCGCTCCCAGGACCTTTTCGATGAACGCCAGCGACTCCCTCGGAGTGAGGGCCTGCGCCCGGATAATCCCATACTGGGCTTCCAGCGTCCTGACCTCGCTCCGATTGCTGATCAGCCGACTGAAGTTCTGCACTTCGACATGGCCCACGGTGGGCCCGTTCTTCGCGTCCAGCAAGCGGAATTGCCCGCCCATCCCCGCGTGATCCTCGCGATCGGTGGGCATGACCTGGATCTCCACGTTCCGCAACTGGCCGACCTCCAGCAGGCGTTCCAACTGGACTCGCAGCACGGCCCGGCCACCGATCGGGCGCCGCAGTGTCACCTCCTCCTGGACGAAGCTGAGGATGGGGGCGGGCCAGCGGGTGAAGATGTCCTGCCGGGCCATCCGAGCGGCGACGTACCGCTCGATCGTCTCTTCGTCCAGCAGTGGGCGGCGCATCCGGTACAGGGCCCGGGTGTAGTCCTCGGTCTGGAGCAGGCCGTGGATGTTGTGGTTGCTGTATGCGCCCATGGCAACCGCATCCGCTTCCAGCTTGGCGAGGTCCCGGACCTTCTTCGGGTAGCGGGCCCGCTCCACGTCCTCCTTGAAGGCCGCCAGGATCCCGCCCGCGCCCAGCACTTCGTCCGCGCCGTCGAGGAACTCCGGCTTCGGGGCCCGGCGGCCCCGTTCCACCGAGGAGACCTGCTCCTCGCTGTAGCCGATGGCCTGGCCGAGTTCCGCCTGTTTCAACCCGGCGCGCTCACGCCAGAGTTTGACCTGCCTGCCGACGGTCTTGAGGATGTCGTCGGCGCCCTCCTCCCAGTCCTGGTCCTCCGTGCCGCTGCCCGCCTGCCCTGCTCCGGTCGTCATGACCGCCACCTCCGACGTGCGCCCGCCCTGCCGTTCCGAGGCCGGTGCACACGTCACGCCCGGCAACCCGGACACGCGGTCGGGGGAGCCGGACAGGTCACGCTCCGTCCCGGCCTCGCTACTTTTCAGCCTAGGCGGGCTCGCCCACGCTCTGTGCTGTGAATAGTGAAATCTCCACCCGGAGCTGCGTGTTCTCCCACCGCTTCCCCGCCACCCGGCTCGGTGCGCAGCTCGCACGAAAGCTCGCGGTGGCCCAGTTGGCGAGCTGGAGCCCGGCGCAGGACACCGAGGTGTCCGAAACGGTGGCCACGGTCGTGGCCGAGCTCGCCGCCAACGCGGTCACGCACGGCCGCGTGCCGGGCCGGGACTGCGAACTGCGGCTGGTCCTTTCCGACCGGGCGGTCCGGATCGAGGTCAGTGACACCCGCACCGAACGCCGGCCGCCCGCCCCGAGCGACATCGCGGCGCCGGGCCCGAGCGCCGAGTCGGGCCGCGGACTGCTGCTGGTGCAGGCGCTGTCCGGAGCGTGGGGGGTCACCCCGCGTTCGGTCGGCAAGACGGTGTGGGCCGAGATCGTGCTGCCGGGGGTGCCGGCCCGATCAGCCGAAGCCCGCCATGAGTTCGGCGAAGGCGGCCGCGGCCGGGGGTGAGGAGAAAAGCCGGTCGAGGCGGGCCCGCGCCAGCCGGCGGCGGAAGGGGCCGGTCCGGGAGTCGTCGCCCGCGTCGTGGAGCATCTCCGTCATCCAGCGGGAGAACTCCTGGTAGTTCCAGGTGCGGTGCAGGCAGGTGGGGGAGTAGGCGTCCAGCCCGGACATGTCCCCCCTGGCGGTGAAGTCCCGGACGGCGCGGGCGAAGACCTCGGCGTCGTAGAGGGCGAGGTTCATGCCCTTGCCGCCCATGGGGGACACCACATGGGCGGCGTCACCGACCAGGTAGAGCCGTCCGTAGCTCATGGGTTCGTGGACGACGCTCCGCAGCGAGAAGACCTCCTTCTCGGTGATCGGCCCCGCCACCAGCTCCTTGTCGCCGAGCCGGGCCCGTACCTGCTCCCACACGCGGTCGTCGGGCCAGTCCTCCGTTCGGGTGCCGGGCGGGCACTGGAGGTAGAAGCGGCTGGTTCGCGGGCCGCGTGCGAAGTGGGCGGCGTAGCCGCGGCTGTTCACCGCGAGCAGCGGGTGCTGCGGGGGCGGCACGTCGGCGAGCACGGTGAGCCAGGCGATGCCGTGGTCGAACGGGTAGGCCGTCAGCTCGCCTTCGGGCACGCTGGCCCGGCTGACCCCGTGGTCTCCGTCGCAGCCGGCGACGAACTCGCAGCTGATCTCGTACGCGGTCCCGGACGGATCCCGGTAGCCGACGGTCGGACGCGGCCCGGCCAGGCCCGCCAAGGACACCTCGGACGCCTCGAAGCGGAGGTCGCCGCCGCGGTCGGTGAACTCCTGGATCAGGTTGCCGACAAGCACCTGCTGCGGGCAGAGCGACGGGGCGGGGCCGTCGACGCCGGCGTCCGACCGAAGGAAGCGGCGCTCGCCCTCCGTCCGGATCTCCAGCACGCCGTTGGACGGCGCGCCGCCCAGGACGCGGTCGGCCAGTCCGTACTCCTGGAACATCCGGACCGCGCGGGTCTCGACGATGCCGGCGCGCTGCCGCTGCAGCACGCGGGCGCGGCTGCGCTGTTCCAGCACCGTGCAGGGGACTCCGGCGCCCTGGAGCAGCGTTGCGACGGTCAGGCCGGCCGGCCCGGCCCCCACCACGACCACGCGGGTCGACTCCCGTACCGGCTGCGTCACGTCGGCTCCCCTCCCGGCCTCGCCCGCGGCAGCACGCTAGGCCATCCGCACCGCGGCCGCCAGGGTGCCTCGGGGGGCCGCGGTCAGCGACCGTCGGCGGCGGGAGGCAGGGTCGCGCGGATCGCCTTCGCGGTCGACGCCGGGTCGTAGCCGTCGGGCACCCCGTCGATCAGGATGATGTCGCCCTCGATGTGCCGCGACCGCAGCGGTGCGATCTCCTGATAGGCCGGGGAGTCCCACCAGTCCCGCGCCTCGGCGAGCCCGGGGAAGCCGATCACCACGACGTTTCCCGGCCAGCTGCCCTCCTTCACCTCGTGCTGGGTGGCGTGTACGAGGAAGCGCCCGCCGTAGGGCTCGAAGGTGGCGGTGATGCGCTCGATGTATTCGGCGATCTCGGGGTGGGGGTCGGCAGCTCGCAGATTTGCTATGGCGTAGGCGGACAAGGTGGCGTCCTTCCGGTCCGTGGCGTCCGTACGTCCATGATCGTGGCATGCGAGCACGGCGGGGTCGATGCCGCCGACCCCGCCCGGCAGAAGTCGGCGCGCCCGCGCCAAGGCCCCAGCCGTGGCCCCCCGGCCCGCCGGCGTGCCCGGGCGCTACGCCCCCTCGCCCAGCACCGCCTGGATCAACTCGCGCTGCGCCGGGGTCAGATGGGGGTCGGCGCAGCGGACGGTGCGGGAGCCGGCGGTGATGGTGTAGCTGAAGCCGTCGGGGACGCCGGGGTGGGGGGAGGGCGGGGTGGAGAGCACCTTCTCGGCCAGGGCGGCGAGGTGGGGGCCGTCGGGGTGGGTGGTGGTGTCGAAGGTGGCGGTGCGGGGGATGCCGGCGAAACCGCCGGTTCGGACGACTTCGATCCGCACTGTGGCTCCTCGTGTCAGGCGCCCCGGCGGGCCCCGGCGGCCTACGCCTCCTGGGGCTGGGAGGACGGCTGCTGGCGCGGGAGTTCCGCGGCCGGGGCCGGGGTGACGCCCACCGCGTTCCAGGCGTCGAGGACCGCGTGGTACTGGGTGTCCTCACCGTAGCGGGCCTTGGCGGCCGCGAGTGTCACCGCGGCGAAGTCCGCGAACTGGGCGTCGGAGGACAGCGATCCGCCGGTGAGGGTGTCGTACCAGATCAGGCCGGCCTGCTCCCAGGCGTTGCCGCCCAGGGCGGCGGCCACCAGGTAGAAGGCGTGGTTCGGGATGCCGGAGTTGATGTGCACGCCGCCGTTGTCCCGCGAGCCCTTGACGTAGCCGGCCATGGTGCCGGGCTGCGGGTCCTTGCCGAGCCGGGGGTCGTCGTAGGCGGTGCCCGGGGCCTTCATCGAGCGCAGCGCCTGCCCGTTCACCCCCGGGGCGAGCAGGCCCGCCCCGATCAGCCAGTCGGCCTGCTCGGCGCTCTGCCCGAGGGCGTACTGCTTGATGAGGCTGCCGAAGACGTCGGAGACCGACTCGTTGAGCGCGCCGGACTGTCCGAAGTAGTCGAGGTTCGCGCTGTACTGGGTGACGCCGTGGGTGAGTTCGTGGCCGATGACGTCCACCGGGATGGTGAAGTCGAGGAAGATCTGCCCGTCGCCGTCCCCGAAGACCATCTGCTCGCCGTTCCAGAAGGCGTTGTTGTAGTCGCGCAGATAGTGGACGCTGGCGACCAGCGGCAGCCCCTGTCCGTCGATCGAGTGACGGCTGTACGCCGTGAGGTAGGTCTCGAAGGTGGCCCCCAGCCCGTCGTACGCGCGGTTGACGCTGTCGTCCTTCGACGGTTTGTCGCCCTCGGCGCGCACCTTGCGGCCGGGCAGGGTGTCCTTGTGCTTGGCGTCGTCGATCGTCCGCCGCGGCTGGTCGGCGGGCGGCTCGGCCGGGCCGTCGCCGGGGGCGAGGGTGGCCGGCCCGGTGGCGCCGATCACGGTCGTCAGCCGGCGCCGGGTGCGCTCGCGTGCGTCGTGCTCCAGGGTGCGGCGGGCGGTGTCCGCCAGGTCCGCGTCCCGGGCCTGGGCGAGCTTGTCAAGAATATGCGGCGGCACGATCGTGCAGAAAACTCCCATGTCACGCACTGTGACAGAGTCCAGCACGCTCTGTCATGGAATATGCGGACAGTTAACAAGAAGGAGGGAAAGATCACGACCTTGCTGGACAGAACGGCGCATCTTGCATACTGAGAGAGCGCCCGTCTCGGCTGCGTGATCCGGCCGGCCTCGGCTATGGTCATCCCATCATGCGTTTCGGGCTGCTTCTCCTTAGCTGCCGCGGCGAGGGCCTGTAGTCGTAGGCCGACCCCCTCCCCGCGGAGATTCGGCGTTGTCCCAGCCGCCGTCGGCCGCCCCGAGCGGATCTCCGAGGAGCCAAGCCCCCATGACCAGCCCGAACCGTGTA
This sequence comes from Streptomyces sp. DvalAA-14, assembly GCF_900091855.1. Taxonomy (GTDB): domain Bacteria; phylum Actinomycetota; class Actinomycetes; order Streptomycetales; family Streptomycetaceae; genus Actinacidiphila. The sequence continues at coordinate 5,171 of NZ_FMCH01000362.1, read as the reverse complement.
GGCCGTGCCACGCCGATCACCGCGGCGAGCGTCACCCAGCGCCCCACCGCGATGCCGATCCACAAGTACGGCCGCTACGAGCAGGTGGACATCCCCGACCGCGGCTGGCCCGACGCCCGCGTGACCAAGGCCCCCCGCTGGCTGTCCACCGACCTGCGCGACGGCAACCAGGCACTGATCGACCCCATGTCGCCGGCCCGCAAGCGCGAGATGTTCGACCTGCTGGTGCGGATGGGCTACAAGGAGATCGAGGTCGGCTTCCCGTCCTCCGGCCAGACCGACTTCGACTTCGTGCGCTCCATCATCGAGCAGGGCGCGATCCCCGACGACGTGACGATCTCCGTGCTGACCCAGGCCCGTGAAGAGCTGATCGAGCGGACCGTCGAATCGCTGATCGGCGCGCACAAGGCCACCGTCCACCTGTACAACGCGACCGCGCCCGTCTTCCGCCGGGTGGTCTTCCGCGGCAGCCGCGACGAGGTCCGGCAGATCGCGGTGGACGGGACTCGGCTGGTGATGGAGTACGCCGACAAACTGCTCGGCGACGAGACGGCGTTCGGCTACCAGTACAGCCCGGAGATCTTCACCGACACCGAGCTGGACTTCGCGCTGGAGGTCTGCGAGGGCGTGATGGACGTCTGGCAGCCCGAGGAGGGCCGCGAGATCATCCTCAACCTGCCCGCCACGGTGGAGCGTTCCACCCCCTCCACGCACGCCGACCGCTTCGAGTGGATGTCCCGCAACCTGTCCCGGCGGGAGTACGTCTGCCTGTCCGTGCACCCGCACAACGACCGCGGAACGGCGGTGGCCGCCGCCGAACTGGCCCTGATGGCCGGCGCGGACCGCATCGAGGGCTGCCTGTTCGGGCAGGGCGAGCGCACCGGGAACGTCGACCTGGTCACCCTCGGCATGAACCTGTTCAGCCAGGGCATCGACCCGCAGATCGACTTCTCGCAGATCGACGAGGTCCGCCGCACCGCCGAGTACTGCAACCAGATGGAGATCCACCCGCGCCACCCCTACGCGGGCGACCTGGTCTACACCTCCTTCTCCGGCTCCCACCAGGACGCCATCAAGAAGGGCTTCGAGGCGATGGCCGCCGACGCCGCCGCCCAGGGCCGGACGGTGGACGAGATCGAGTGGGCGGTGCCCTACCTGCCCATCGACCCGAAGGACGTCGGCCGCTCCTACGAAGCGGTGATCCGGGTCAACTCGCAGTCCGGCAAGGGCGGGGTCGCCTACGTGCTGAAGAACGGGCACAAGCTGGACCTGCCGCGCCGGATGCAGATCGAGTTCTCGCGGATCATCCAGGCCAAGACCGACACCGAGGGCGGCGAGGTCACCCCCGCGCAGATCTGGTCGGTGTTCCGGGACGAGTACCTGCCGACCCCCGACAGCCCCTGGGGCCGGATCACCCTGCGCACCGCCCAGGTGTCCAGCTCCAGCGACGGCACCGACCGGCTCGACGTCGAAGCGGTGCTGGACGGCGTCGAGACGAGGATGACGGGTGTCGGCAACGGCCCGATCTCCGCGTTCTTCGACGCGCTGGCCTCGGTCGGCATCGACGCCCGGCTGCTGGACTACACCGAGCACACCCTCAGCGAGGGCGCCAGCGCCCAGGCCGCCTCGTACATCGAGTGCGCCATCGAGGGCCGGGTGCTGTGGGGCATCGGTATCGACCCGAACACCACCCGCGCCTCGCTGCTGGCCGTGATCTCCGCCGTCAACCGCGTGGCCCGCTGATCACACCCCGTGTCCCACCCGGTGGGCGGGACACGGGGGGAACGACCGGATTGCGGTGTTTCCGGGGCACGGCCAGGCGACTTCCGCGGCACCCCGATGGGAAAGCCAGGTGAATTGCCCCCGTACGCGGTACTGACTGCACCTCATCACTGTGGCTAACATCACGGCTGTACGGCACCGTTGCCGGGGCGTCTTCGTGCGCGTTCGGGCCGGCAAGGTCGCGTACCGGAACGAACACGGCCGGAGGGTGCAGCGTGATGAAGCTGGGGCTGTATATCTGGGGTGTGCGCACCGCCTGGCACACCGAGGACGACGGTGAGTTCTTCTGCCCCGACTGCGGAGGGGACCGTGCCTACCACCGCAGAACCGGCACGCGCCGCCTGACCGTGCTCAACGTCCCGCTGATGGCCCGCGGCCCGGCCGGCACCGTCATCGAATGCACCGCCTGCCACCGGCAGTTCGGCGCCGAGGTGCTGCTGACGCCGACCACCACCCGCTTCTCGGCGATGCTGCGGGACGCGGTGCACACCATCGCGCTGGCCGTGCTCACCGCGGGCGGCGCCGGCGGCCGCCCGGCCCGGGAAGCCGCGGTCGGCGCGGTGCGCGCGGCCGGCTTCACCGACTGCACCGAGGACCAACTCCTCGGCCTGCTCGCCGCGATCGTCGCCGACGAGGGCCGCTTCCGCCACTCCGACGAACTCGGCCCCGACTCCTTCGCCGAGGCCGTCGACGGCTGCGGCAGCTGGCTGTCCATCGAACTGCACGAGGCGCTGGAGCCGCTGGCCGACCACCTGCTCACCCCGGGCCGCGAGCGGGTGCTGCTGGAAGGCGCCCACATCGCGCTCGCCGACGGCCCCTATCTGCCGGCCGAGCGGGAGGTGCTGGAGGCGGTGGGGCGATGCCTGTCGCTGCACACCGACGACATCGACCGGCTGCTGACCGCGGCGGCGGCCACCCCGTCCTGACCGACGCGCCGACGCTGCCGCGAGCGCCGCGCGGACGCTGCCCCGAGCGCGGCCCCGCCGTGCTGAGCGCGGCCCCGCGGTCCTCCCGACGAGCGCCCCGGCTACTCCCGGGGGAGTAGCGCGGCCCGCCAGGAGACCGGCGGAGTAGCGCCGTTCTCGGCCGCCGGCCCGACGCGCCGCGCCCCCGCCCCGGGGAGGCTGAGGCACGTGACCTCAGCCACTTCCGCAGCGCAGACCCCGACCCAGCCCCCGCCACCCGCGCCCGCCACCCGCCGACGGGCGCTGCCCTGGCTGGTGATCGCCCTGTGGGTCCTCATCCTCGCCGTCTCCGGCGGCTTCGCCGGCAAGCTCAGCGGCGTCAAGCACAACGAGACCGTCGACTACCTGCCGGCCAGCGCCCAGTCCACCCAGGTCGCCCGGATCCAGCAGGCCATGCCGGGCGGCGGCGCCACCGACATGGTGCTCGTCTACGACCGCGCCACCGGCCTCACCGCCGCCGACCACGCGACCGTCACCCGGCAGACCGCCGCACTCGACCGGGCCTACGACCTGGTGGGCGACGCGCCCGTCCCCGTCACCGCGAAGGACGGCCGGACCCTGATGGTCCCGGTCTCCGTCGCCGAACGCGACGGCAAACCGGAAGTGGTCGTCAAGGACGTACGGGCCCTGCTCGCCAAGGACCGGCCGGCCGGCCTCACCGTCCGGGTCGGGGGCGCCGGCGGCGCGCAGGCCGACGCCAAGGCGGTGTTCGCGTCCGTCGACGGCACCCTGCTGCTGTCCACCGCCGGCATCGTCGCCCTGCTGCTGATCCTCACCTACCGCAGCCCGTTCCTGTGGCTGGCGCCGCTGGGCGTCGTCGGCGTCGCGGCCGCGACCGCCACCGCCGTGGTCTACGGGCTGGTGCGGGGCTTCGGCCTCACCGTCTCCGACATGAGCTCCTCGGTGATGACGGTGCTGATCTTCGGCGCCGGCACCGACTACGCCCTGCTGCTGATCTCCCGCTACCGCGACGAACTGCGCCGCCGCGCCGAGCCCTACGAGGCGATGCGGGCCGCGCTGCGCGGCATCGGCCCGGCGCTGCTCACCTCGGCCGCCACCGTCGTCGCCGGGCTGCTCTGCCTGCTGGCCGCCGACCTCAACAGCAGCCGCGGCCTCGGCCCGGTCGGCGCCGTCGGTGTGGTCTGCGCGCTCGCCGCGATGACCACGCTGCTGCCCGCCGTGCTGGTGCTGCTCGGCCGCCGGATCTTCTGGCCGCTGATCCCGGCGCACGGCAGCGACTCCCGCACCGGCAGCGGCTTCTACCACCGGGTCGGCGGCCACGTCACCCGCCGCCCGCTCGTCGTACTGGCCGCCTCGGCGGTCGTGGTCGGCGCACTGGCGCTGGGCATCGGCAACCTGCCCGGCACGCTGGGGCAGGACGACGCGTTCACCGGCAAGCCGGACTCGGTCGCCGCCGACCAACTGCTCCACCGCGCCTTCCCCGAGCGCAGCACCCAGCCGATCACCGTCGTCGTACCCGCCGCGAAGGCGGCCGCGGAACAGGCGGCGCTGCGGGGCACCGCCGGGGTGGCTTCGGCCGCGCCGGGGCGCAGCGGCGGCGGCTGGAGCGAGATCGCCGTCTTCCCGACGGCCGCCCCGGACACCGCGGCCGAACACGCCACCATCACCCGGCTGCGGGCGGCGGTCGCACCCGACCACGGGCTGGTCGGCGGCACGAGCGCGCAGCGGATCGACACGGCGGACACCTCGTCGCGCGACCGCGGGGTCGTCGTCCCGCTGGTGCTGGGCGCGGTCTTCCTGCTGCTCGCGGCGCTGCTGCGCAGCCTCGTCGCCCCGCTGCTGCTGACCGCGGCGATGGTCGCGGTGTGGGGGGCCGCGCTGGGTATCGGCGGGCTGCTGTTCGGGCCGGTCCTCGGCCTGCACGGGGTCGACCCCGGGCTCCCGCTGCTCAGCTTCGTCTTCCTGATCGCCCTCGGGGTCGACTACGGCATCTTCCTGCTGCACCGCATGCGCGAGGAGACGACGCGCGGCGCCGACGCCCGCGCCGCCACGGTCACCGCGCTGGAATCCACCGGCGGCGTCATCGCCTCCGCCGGGCTGGTCCTCGCGGCGACCTTCACCGTGCTGGCTACGCTGCCGCTGGTCATGATGGTCGAGCTCGGCCTGGTCATCGCGCTGGGCGTCCTGCTCGACACGTTCGTCGTCCGCACGTTCCTCATCCCTGCGGCCACCACCCTCCTGGGCCGCACCCTCTGGTGGCCCCGCCACCCGACCCCACCGGCCGCGCCGCCCCGCTAGGAGTCGCGGGCGACCACGACGGACTTGCAGTCCGTCACCGGCCGGGTGGGGCAGTTGCTGTCGTCGCCGGACCATCGGCGGGTGGTGGGCTGGTGGCGCAGTTCCCCGCGCCCCTGGTGGGCGCCCCGGCGGCGGGTTGCGTGCTCGTGGGGTGCCGCTGGGGGC
>NZ_FMCH01000010.1 GCF_900091855.1 Streptomyces sp. DvalAA-14 | reverse complement strand
GGCCGCCGCCCGGCCGCCCCGCCCGAGTCCGTGCGCGCGGCTTCTTCCCGTCCACCGGTGGAGCCGCGGGGCCAAGTCCAGTGAGGAGACGATGACGTGACGGAGAGCCGGGAGGACGCGGCGGAGGTCAGGGCCTCCGCGGTGACCGCGGGGGACGTCGCGGACGCCGCGCGGCTGGTGGGCTTCGGGCTGCAGCCCAAGCTGGTGCCGGCGCGGGACGCGGAGTACGCGGAGCTGATCCGCCGGTACCGGGAGGAGCCCGCCTTCGCCCGGCTGGCCGACGCGGTCGCCGCCGGCCTTGAGCTGATCGTGCTGGAGGTGTCGCCGCGAGCGGGGATGGCGGTCGCGGCCGGCGAGGACTCGGTGTTCGCCGTGCGGATGGGCGACTACGCGCGCCGGGCCGCCTCCGACGCCGGGGACCGGTTCCTGCACGGGCTGGCGCACCTCGCCGCGGCGGCGCTCGCCTTCCCGCGCCCCGAGGACCTGGCCGACGACGGATACATCGGCCGTATCACCGTGCACGGCGTGGACGCCTTCGTCCGCCAGGCCTGCCGCCGGCTGGAGGAGCACGCCGACGAGTCCGGCCGGAACACCGACCCGGCCACCGACGCGCCCGGCCTGGAGGCGGCCTGGCGGGTCTGGGCCCGGCGCAGCTCCACCGGGGCCACCAAGGACGCCCGCCGGCTGGCCAGTTCCACCACCGGCATCATCGGCAAGGCGGTGGCCTTCCTGGTGGACTCCGGTTTCCTGCAGCGCACCGGCGACGAGTCCGGCGGCACCTACCGGACCACCGCCCGCTACCAGTTGCAGGTCCGTGACATGGCGGGCAGTGCCGCGATGGCCGAGCTCCTCGACCTGGGCCTGGTCCCCGTCGGCGACGGCACCGCCAGCCTCGTCCCGGCCGCCCCCGACGACGAGCCGGACCTGGCCGTCGACGCCGGGCTGCCCTTCCACACGCACCCCTGAGCGCGCCTGCCCGAACCGAACAGCTCGCCCGAACGGACCCACCGTCCGGACCGACCGAACCGACCGAACCGAACCGAACCGACGACCCTACGAGAGTCCGCCGCATGTACGAGCTTTCCCGCATCCGCCTCTACTCCATCGGGCCGGCCGGCGCGCGCTACGCCGACACCGTGCTCGATCTGCGGGGCGTCGGCGAACCCGTGCCGCGACCCGCCCCCACCCAGGGCGACTTCTTCGCCGACGAGCCGTCGGGCCCGCCGCGCCGTCCGGCCCCGGCGGGCGTGCTGTTCCTGGAGAACGGCGGCGGCAAGTCCGTCCTGCTCAAGCTGATCTTCTCGGTGATGCTGCCGGGCCACCGCAACACGCTGGGCGGCGCCAGTTCCGGCGTGCTGCGCAAATTCCTGCTGGCCGAGGACTGCGGCCATGTCGCCCTGGAGTGGCAGCACACCCTCACCGGGGAACTCGTCGTCGCCGGCAAGGTCAGCGAATGGCGGGGCCGCCAGATCTCCTCCGACCCGCGGAAGTTCGCCGAGGCCTGGTACTCCTTCCGGCCCGGCCCCGGGCTCAGCCTGGACTCGCTGCCGGTCGCCGAGGCCAGCGCGATGCGGCCGCGCGCCGAGGGCGCCTCCGGGGCCCGCGGCCGGCGCCGCACGATGAAGGGCTTCCGGGACGCGATGACCGAGGCCGGGAAGGCGTACCCGCACCTGGAGGTGGTGTGGGAGGAGATCCACGACCGCTGGAACGAGCACCTGGGGGACCTCGGCCTCGACCCCGAGCTCTTCCGCTACCAGCGGGAGATGAACGCCGACGAGGGCGAGGCCGCCGGCCTGTTCGCGGTCAAGAAGGACTCCGACTTCACCGACCTGCTGCTGCGCGCCGTCACCGACACCCGCGACACCGACGGCCTGGCCGACCTGGTGCACGGCTTCGCCGGAAAGCTGGGCCGCCGCGCCGAGCTGACCGCGGAACGGGATTTCACGGCCGGCTCGCTCGACCTGCTGGAGCGCATCGTGGCCGCCGCCGCGACCCGCGGCCAGGCGCGCGGCGTGCACGCGCAGTCCGAGCGCCGTACCCGCGTGCTGGCCCGGCGGCTGACGGCCCGCGCCCAGCAGGAGCGGGGCCGGGCCGCCGAGCTGGCCCAGCACATGGCCAGGGCCGCCCACCGGGTGACCGACGCCGAGCAGGCCCGTGGGAGCAGCGCCCTGACCGCGGCGGAACTCGCCTACCGCCACGCCTCCCTGGCGCTGGCCGCCGCCGACAAGGACGCCAACGCGCTGCGCCGCGAGATCGGCGACGCCCGCACCCTGCACGCCGCCTGGCAGACGGCCGAGACCGTGCTCCGGCACCGCGCGGCCGGCGACCGGCTGGAGCGGGTCACCGCGGCCATCCGCGAGGCCGAACGGGACGCCGCGCCGGCCCTCGCGGCCCGCACCACGGCGGCCGGCCATCTCGTACGGGCCCTGCACGCGGCAGCTTCCGGGGCGGAGCGGCAGGCCGACGCCGAGGAGGAGCGCTCGGCCGAACTGCAGCGGCTGGCCGAGACCGCGCACCACGACGCGACGCTTGCCGCCACCGAGGCCCAGCGGGCCCGCAGCGAGAGCGAGCACCTGGGACAGCGGCTGAGCGAGGTCGAGCAGGAGACCGCCGAGGCGGTGCGGGCCGGCTGGCTGGACGAC
>NZ_FMCH01000269.1 GCF_900091855.1 Streptomyces sp. DvalAA-14 | reverse complement strand
GGATCTGGCTGCCCTTCACCCTGTGGCTCCCCGCGACCGCCGCGCTGCTGCCGCCCCGGGACCGGCGCGGCTGGCTGGCCGCGCAGGCGGGCATCGCGCTGCTGGTCAACCACCTGTTCCTGACCGGGTGGTGAGGAGGCCCGACCCGGCCCGGCGCGGGTCCGGCCGGCCGCAGCACCGGTCCGGCGCGTTCCGGCTGGGGCCGCCCTCCCCGGTGCGAGGGCCGTCCCTCCTGGTGCGCTGTCGGGGCGTACCGCCGGAGTCCTCCTCGTCTGACCAGCGGTAGAGCGCGGGTCCGGTCAGCCCGGGGCTCTTGGCGACGGCGTTCAGCGACAGCGCCCGGGCGCCGCCCCGGGAGAGTTGCGCGAGCGCGGCCCGTTTGGCCTCGTCCCGTACCCGGGCGCGGAGGCGGGCCGCGGCGTCCTTCCCGGCCGGCGGCGCAGCGGCCACGCCTCCGCCTCCTGTTCGCCGCGCCGCCCCGTGATGTCCCGACGATCCGTCAGCTCATCCCTACATTCCCGTAACGGGTACTCATCCTCCCTCGCCGGTCTCCACCCCGCACGGATGCCAGGGATGCGCGGGCGTTCACCGGGCAAGCGAGGTCTTACGACGACCAGCCGGCGGCGGACTCAACCGGAGCCCGGAGAAGGGCGCTTGGGGCCGACGGAAAACGGAGGAGAGCGTTATGACCACGGGTTACGGCAACACGACGCGTTCCAGAACCGGCACCAACGGCCTGGCGGTGGCCGGGCTGGTGTGCGGAGTGGTGGGCGTCTTCGTCCTGAACTTCATCCTCGGCCCGCTGGCGCTGATCTTCGGCGGCGTCGGCCTGCGGAACGCCAACCGCGGCGCCTCCGGGCGCGGGATGGCGCTGGCGTCGGTGATCCTCGGCGCGTTCGACATCATCCTGTTCGTCGTGCTGCTGGTGGTCGCCAGCAACAACGGCGGCCTGCAGTGGCACGTGAGCGGCTGACCCCGCCGTCCGCCGCGCCGCGCCCGCGGCCCCCGCGCGAGCCCCGACCGGAACGCCGGCCGGGCCTCCGTGCCGTGTCCGCGATCAAGATCGGGCCGGCCTGCGATACAAAGGGCAGCGTCGCAGAAAAGACCCTCCCCCAGGAGACGCGCATGACCGACGACCGGCCGCCGCTGCCCCCCTTCGACCACGACTCCGCCCTGCGGAAGGTGCAGGCCGCCGAGGACGCCTGGAACACCTGCGACCCGGAGCGGGTGGCCGGCGCCTATTCGGTCGACTCCGTCTGGCGCAACCGCGACACCTTCATCACCGGGCGCGAGGCGATCATCGCCTTCCTGACCGCCAAGTGGAAGCGCGAGCTGGACTACGCGCTCCGCAAGAACCTCTGGGCCTTCGCCGGGAACCGCATCGCGGTCCGCTTCCAGTACGAGTCCCACGACGCCGCCGGGCAGTGGTGGCGCTCCTACGGCAACGAGCTGTGGGAGTTCGACGAGCACGGGCTGATGCGCGTCCGCGAGGGCAGCATCAACGACGTGCAGATCACCGCGGCCGAACGGCGGATCTTCGGCCCGCGGCCGGAAAGCGAGACCGGCGTGGAGTTCCCGACCAAGTGAGCGGTGCGGCGGCCCGCCGCCGGGCCGGCCGCCGCAGCCGCCGGGGTCACTCCGCGATGCCCCGGGTGAGCAGCACGACGGTGACGAAGGTCCGGTAGAGGCGGATCGGATCGCTGTCGGTGATCCGGACCGTCACCGGGTCGCCGGGGTCGGCCTCGACCCCGCTGATCCAGGTGGCCATCTCGGCCAGGTCCGGGTTGCGCATCCGGACGGTCAAGGTGGCCGGCAGTTCGATGGCCGGCAGCGCGGCGCCCGGCAGTGCCCCGACCGCCAGCCGCGCGGCGTCGTGGATCATCTCGCCCGCCTCGGCCGGGTGCAGGCTGTCGGCGGCGAACCGGGAGACCGACGACTTGACGACCGCGCCGATCGCCCCCGGGCTGAAGGGCTCCAGTTCGGTGGCGGTGGTCTCGTCGCCGGTGATCAGCAGCACCGGGACGCCGTGGCCGAGGGCGACCAGCGCGTTGATGCCGCTCTCGCCGGCCACGGTGCCGTTCAGCCGGACCTCGCTGATCGCCGCCGGGTTGTAGGTGTGCGACAGCGTGGCCCGCGTACTCGACATCGAGCCGTGGTAGGACACGAAGAACACGCCGTCGAAGGACGCGTCCAGGCCCTGCATCATGTAGAAGGGCTTGTGCCGGCCGGACAGGTAGCGCGCGCGGCCGGCCAGCGCGTCCGGGCGCAGGTTGGCCATCGTGGAATGCGAGTCGTTGACCAGGAAGCGGGTGGCCCCGCCCTCCAGCGCGCCCTCGATGGCCGCGTTGACCTCCTCCTGCAGCAGCAGGCGGTAGTGCTCGTACTCCGGCTGGCCCTGGCGGCACTGCGACCAGTCCACCACTCCGGCGGTGCCCTCCATGTCGGAGGAGACGAAGATCTTCACAGCACGCTCCGGGGCCGGAACTCGGGTTCGGTGGACGCGTCGGTCATCAGCGCGTAGACACTGCCCCGCTGGCCGGCCGCGCCGCCGTGCCGGCCGTCGGGAGTGAGGGCCAGCGCCCGCAGTTCGGCGCGGAAGTCGTCCGGCAGGGTGGCGGCGTCGGCGAGTGCGGCGCGGCAGGCGTCGGACGGGTCCTGGCCCGCCGCCAGCAGGTCGACGATGGTCCGGGCGGTGCCGCCGCGCATGCTCAGCTCGCCGCGGCCGGTGCACGCGGCGCCGCCGGCCCGCAGATCGCACCAGTTGCCGGCGCCCGGCAGCGCCGAGTCGCCGACCCGGCCCGGATACTTGTACGGATAGCCGGAGGTGGACACCCCGACGCACATCTCACCGGAGGAGTCCAGCGCGATGATGTTGATGGTGCCCCACGGGCCGTCGTGCGGCGCCAGCCGGCGGATCAGCGCGAGGGCGCTCTCCCGGTACCGCGTGTCGCCGTCGGTGGCGGCGGTGTTCTCGCCCTCCACCGACTCCCGCGACTGGACGACCTGCTTGCGCCACAGCTCCCGCGAGGCGTCGGTGAGCAGTTCGGCCGTGCTGAAGCCGTTCTCCGCGGCGAACAGCGCGGCGCCCTCGCCGACCAGCAGGCTGTGCTGCGGCAGCTTCTCCAGCACGGCCCGGGCCACCGAGATCGGGTTCGGGTAGCCGCGCAGGGCGGCCACCGCCCCGAACTGCCGCCCGGAGCCCAGCATCAAGGACGCGTCCAGTTCGACCACGCCCTGCGCGTTGGGCAGCCCCGCGGTGCCCACGTAGTGGTCGGCCGGATTGTCCTCGCAGCGCCGCATCGCGGCCTCCACCGCGTCCAGCGCCGAGCCGCCGCGCCGCAGCACGTCCATTCCGGTCGGCAGCCCGACCTCGCTGCGCTCACTGCCGATGATCACCGCTTCCGGCATGTTCCTCCTGTCCGGTGCCCACCCGTCCGGTCCTGCCCGTACCGCGCCCGCCGGTGAGGGCGGCGCGGGCCGCGGACCGCTTACCTGTATGTGGCCGCAGTCTCGCACCCGTCCTTCGGC
>NZ_FMCH01000354.1 GCF_900091855.1 Streptomyces sp. DvalAA-14 | reverse complement strand
ACCGGTTCCGACCGCTCGATCACCCTGGTCAACACCACCTCGCAGGTGCTGTGGGCGGTCGTCACCAACTCGCCGGCCTACCCGGCCGGCCGCAAGCTCCAGCCCGGCCAGAGCACCTCACTGACCGTCGGCAACTCCTGGGGCGGCCGGATCTGGGGCCGCACCGGCTGCGCCACCGATGCCAGCGGCAGCTGCCTGACCGGTGACTGCACCACCCACTGCGGCGGCCCGACCACCCCGACCACCCTGGGCGAATTCACCTTCAACTCCTTCGACGACCTCGATTTCTACGACGTCAGCATGGTCGACGGCTCGAACCTGCCGATGTACATCAACATCTCGCACACCGTCACCACCGACCCGATCACCTCGTCCGGCTGCTACCAGGGCACCTGCACCAGCCCGGTCGACTGCCCCACCGCCATGCAGGCCAAGAACGGCGCCGACGTCATCGGCTGCAAGCCGCCCTGCGCGGCCTTCGGCGGCGACACGTACTGCTGCCGCGGCGCCTGGGCGGGCCGGGCGAACTGTGTGCCGTCCAAGTGGCCGGTGGACTACACCCAGGTGTTCAAGAAGGCCGAGCCGTACGCGTATTCGTACGCCTTCGACGACGCGGCGACGATGTCGTGCAAGGGCGAGTGCTACTACCGGATCACCTTCGGGACGACCTAGGACGTGTCTGACAAATCCCGCCTGCCCCGCGACGCCTGGCACGCGCGCTCGCTGCGTTGTCGGGGTCGTCCGAGTAGCCCACTACGAGGACACCCCTCCGCCTTGCGATCGCACGCACCAGACGCCGCGGGGCCCCGCCCTGCGGGCGGACGGCGCTATTTGTCAGACACGGCCTAGGACGTGCCGTTCGGGCTCGTCAGCGGTCGGCCACCAGGCCGGTCGCCGGGCTGTAGGACAGCTGTCCCTGGTAGACGACCGGCCCGCAGCCGTGGCCGTTGGGCTCGAACCTGTGCAGGGTGGCCGTGGCGCGCTCGTCCACCGAAGGGCGGTCGGCTCCCCGGGCGGTGGCGGTGAGACGCACCGGTATCGTCCCGGCGCCCACCGGGTCCGGCAGCGTCACCGACACGAAGGCCGCGTTGTCGCTGTCCTCCGTCGCGGCACGAGTCGCGCATGTCGAGCCCGCGCACAAGCGGTAGACCGTCCCCGGAACGATCTCGATCCGGACCGAGACCTCCGATGCCGCGCCGATGTCCGTGCAGGCCCGACCCCCGCTGCCCGCCCCGCATCCCACGACCGCGATGAGCGCCGCCAGCGCCCCCGCCCCCGCCCACAGCGTCGTTTTCATGCCGCTGGGACGCGCCGGGGGCGGGGGCGGTTCCGGGGGCCGGCCGAGGCGGTGCGGGCGGGCGCCCGGCCGTTCGGGCGAGCCGCGCAGCCGCGGTGCGTACAGCCGGGTGAGAGGCGTCATCACGGTGGGGTAAGCCCGCTTGCCGCCGGCGCACCGCGGACGTGTGCTGGACTCATCGGCGGTCCGCGGGCAACCGACAGGACGCGCATCCCCTCTTCCAGGCTGCCCGGGGACCGGCGCCGCGGGGCCTTCGAGCCCCGCTCCGCCGTCGGTACGACGCAACCGTGCGGGACGTACGCCACCGGGGCCGGAGCCGACGTACAGGAGGGAGCCAGGACCCGGTGCAGACCTCCCGCGGAACCGTCCGGTCCCCCGAACAGGCTCCCGCCCGCGTGTACGGGCTGCGCCCCGAAGCGCAGAGCACGGCGGCGCTGTTCTCCGCCCTGCTCGCCATGGGCGCCTACTGCGTGGCCCTGGCCGCCGCGGGCACCTACCCGTTCGGTCCGCGTTCGCGGGCCGTCAACGACCTGGGCAACCAATTCGTCCCGCTGCACGAGCACCTGTGGGACCTGGTCCACGGCCGGGCCACCGGCGACCTGCTGTTCAACTGGAGCAGCGGCTACGGCGTCCCCTTCCTCGCCGACTTCTTCACCTATCTGGCGAACCCCTTCTCGTGGCTGGTGGCGGCCTTCCCGCGCGCCGCGGTCCAGGCACCGGTCTTCCTCGTCACCTTGCTGAGCATCGGCCTGGGCACCGCCTTGATGACCGTCTTCCTCGGCCGGCTGCACCCCGGCTCGCCGTGGCTGCGCGCACTGCTCGCCGTCGGCTACGGCGTCAGCGCGTGGACGGTCTCCGACGGCTTCGCCGACCCCATGTGGATGTGGGGCCTGGTGTCGCTGCCGCTGCTCGGCATCGCCTTCGACCGGTGCCTGCGCGGGCGCCGCTGGGTCCCCGGCGCCCTGCTGGTCGCCGCCTGCTGGGCGGGCAACTTCTACACCGCGGCCATGGCCACCATCGGGATGGGTCTGGTCCTGCTGCTGCGGCTGGCGCTCGACGAACGGCCGGTACGCGAGCGGGCGCGCGTCCTGCTGCGCGCCGTGTCGATGACCGTGACCGGCGTGCTGTTGGCCGCGCCCGTGCTCACCGTCACCTTCGAGGCCAGCAGGGCGTCCCAGCCCCCGCTGCCGATCAGCTACGGCGGCCGGCCGCCCACCCGGGACTACCTGGCGCACCTGCTGCCCGGCGGCCCCTTCCCGATCGCGCCGCGGATCTCGGTCGGCGTGCTGCCGCTGCTGCTCGTGCTCACCTTCCCCTTCATGCGGCGGGTGCCCGGCAAGGAGCGGACCGGCTGGCTCGCCCTGCTGCTGCTCGTGGCGGTGTCCTACATCTGGCGGCCGACGATCCTGCTGTGGCACGGCCTGGCCATCCCCAACGGCAGCCCCTACCGGGCCGCCGTGGTACTGACCGCGCTGCTGGTGTCGGTCGCCTGGCTGGCGCTGGCCCGCCGCCCCAGCCAGCGCGAACTGCTGTGCGGCGGGGGTCTGCTGGGGGCGCTCCTGCTGACCGTCATCGGCAGCCGCTACCTCTCGGGCGGCGACTGGGTGCTGACCGTGGCCGACAGCGCCCTGGTGCTCGGGCTGCTGCTGCTCTACCGCCGCCGGGACGACCGGCGGGTGCGGATCGCGATCTTCGGTGTGCTGAGCTGCTCGGTCTTCCTCGCCACCACCTGCACCGTCCTCGCCGTCACCAACCGCCGGGACCAGTCGGTCTGGTGGCAGCCGAAACGGACCGTCGACAGCCAGTCGCAGGCCGCGCACCGGGCGATCGACGCCCGCGACACCTGGCCGGCCACCCGGACCGACCCCGGCCCGCATGCCTTCGCCGACAACGACCCGCTGCTGCTGGGCGGTGAGGGCGGCTCCTACTACAGCAGCTATGTGCCCGCCGAGAGCGCGGCCGCGCTGCGCGGGCTCGGCGCCGGCTGGTACATGCGGGGCCGCCATCTCCTCAGCTTCGATGACCCGGTGGGCCGGGCGATCATGGGCGTGAGCAGCTACCTGGGCCCTTCGCGCCGCGTCAGGGGCGCGGCCGTGCAGCACTTGGCGGTCGCACCGCCCGTGGTCACCGTCCGGCCGGGCGCGGACTTCGACGGCGCCGCCCGCGACAGCTCGGTGTTCGCCACGCAGGAGCGGGTGCTGGGCGCCCGGGTCTACGCCGTGCCCGCCGTCGTCCGTACGGCCGGCCCCGCGCCCGCCCGCACCCCGGACGGGAGGTGGCGGGTGCCGGCCGCCGCACCGGGCGCCGCGCCCACCACCTTCGGCGCGACCTGTCAGCCGGGCGACCTCGGCTTCGTCTACCTGCCCTGGTTCGCCGGCACGATCCGGGCCAACGGCGTCACTTACCGGCCCAGCGGTGCCTTCCCGGCCACCGACAACGGGATTCTGCCGGTCGGGGCCGTACCCGCCGGCGGCAGACTGACGCTGGCCCTGTCCGGCGGCATTGCCCAGGACATCCCGCGCTTCCCCGTCGGATGCCTCGACCGGGGCGCGCTCAGCCGGGCGGTCGCCCGGCTCCAGGCCACCGGACCGGCCACGGTCACGGCCGGCGGCCACACGATCGACGCCACCTTCCGGGCCGGCGCCGGCGCCGCCGCCAACGGAGCCACGAGCACCGGGAGCACCGGAAGTACCGGAAGCACCGGAACTCCTGGCGCCGTCCGCACCGCCGTCCTCGCCGTTCCGGCGGTGAAGGGCTGGGCCTGCTCGGTGGACGGCGCGGCGGCCAAGCCGCCCCGCACGCTCGGCGGCCTGATGGCCGTCGGCATCGGCGGCGGCGCGTCCCGGATCGCCTGCTCGTTCCGCACCCCGGGTCTGCGGGCCGGGCTGCTGGCCGGCGGCGCCGCCCTGGCCGTCCTGCTCGCCGTCACCTTCGCCGACCTCGTCCGCCACCGCGCCTCGCGCGCCGCCCCCCGGGGGGAATCCCGATGATGAAACTCTCGGTCGTCGTCCCCTGCTTCAACGAGGAAGCAGTCGTCGAGCGGTTCGACGCCACCACCCGCGCCGTGCTCGGCAACCTGCCGGTCGAGTACGAGATCTGCTACGTGGACGACGGCAGTACCGACGCCACGCTCGCCCGGCTCCGGCTGCTCGCCGAACGCCACCCGAACGCCACCCGCTACATCTCCTTCAGCCGCAACTTCGGCAAGGAGGCCGGCATGCTCGCCGGACTGCGCGAGGCCACCGGCGAAGCCGTGATCATCATGGACGCCGACCTCCAGCACCCGCCGGAGCTGATCGGGCGGATGCTCGACCTCTACGAACTCGGCCACGACCAGGTGATCGCCCGGCGGGGCCGCGACGGCGACAAGCCGCTGCGCTCGGCCCTCAGCCGTGCCTACTACGGCGCGGTCAACAAATGGGTGGACGTCGAACTCGCCGACGGCGTCGGCGACTTCCGGCTGCTGTCCCGGCCGGTGGTCGACGCCCTGCTGGCGCTGCCCGAGTACAACCGCTTCTCCAAGGGCCTGTTCTCCTGGATCGGCTTCGACACCGTCACCTTCGACTACCGCAACGCCGCCCGCGAGGCCGGCCAGACCAAGTGGCGGTTCGGCACGCTGCTGAACTACGGCATGGACGGCCTGGTCTCCTTCAACAACCGCCCGCTGCGCATCGCGATCTGGCTCGGGATCACGCTGGCCGCACTCGCCGCGTGCTACGCGGTGTGGATCACCGTGGACGCGATGTCCAACGGCGTCACGCTGCCCGGTTACGTCACCCTGGTCGCGATCGTCGTCGGCCTGGGCGGGGTCCAGATGGTCATGCTCGGGTTGATCGGCGAGTACATCGGCCGGATCTACTACGAGACCAAGAAACGCCCGCACTTCCTGGTCAAGGAGCGCTCCGGGGTGCCCGGCCCCCCGCAGGACGCGCGGATCCGGGCGGTGCGCGAGGGCAAGGCGATCTGATGCGCGGCCGGCGCGGCCCTCTGCCGGGTCGCCGCGGCCCGGCGGCGGACGGCCGCGACCCGGGGTCGGGTCTCCGCAAGCGGGAACTCCTGGGCCAGATCCTCCGGTTCGGCCTGGTGGGCGCGGTCAACACCGTCACCTTCTACGGGATCTACCGGCTGCTGCTGCCGTGGATGCCGTACTTCGCGGCCTACACCGTCGCCTTCCTGCTGAGCATGGTGGGCTCGTTCTTCATGAACACCTACTTCACCTACCGCACCCGGCCGAGCTGGCAGAAGTTCGCGCTCTTCCCGCTCACCAACATCACCAACTACGCGGTGCAGAGCGCCGGGCTGTTCGCGCTGGTGAACTGGGCCGGGATGAGCGAGGAGTTCGCGCCGCTGGCGGCGGCCGTGCTCGCCGTCCCGTTCACCTATCTGCTGTCGCGGCGGATCCTCGTCCCGGCGGGTGCGGGTGCGGGTGCGGGTACGGATGCGGGTGGGGAGGCCGGCGCCGGTACGGCCGCGGGTGGCGGCCGGTCCGGCGGCGCCGCTACGGCCGCCAGCCCACCCGGTGTTCCGCCAGATGCGCCAGCACCGCGTGATTGGCCTCCCACCCGTCGGGGAACTTGACCGTCACCCCCAGCTGGACCGGCTCCGACGACGGGTGCTCGTCGAGGAGTTCGGCGACGCCCGCCCGGCACACCACGATGCACGCGTGCCGGTGCCGGGAGGCAAGCACGCACAGCCGCCCGGTCTCCAGGTGGAAGGCGGTCGCGTCCGGCCGCCCCGACAGCGGGTGCAGGACCACGGTCACGTCGAACTCCCGCCCCTGGAGCCGGTTCGCGGTGTCCACCGTGACACCGGCCACTCCCAGCGCCGCCAACGCGCCCCGGACGGCGGCTGCCTGGTCCCGGTGGGCGGTGCCGACCGCGATCCGGTCGGCGGTCAGCGGCGCGGGATCGGGGTCGGGCGCGCTGTAGGTGAGGCCGCCGCGGTCCAGCAGCCGCCGTACCACCGCCGCCACCGCCCGGACGGCCTCCGGGTCGGTGCGCGGGGTGTGCCGTGCGGGCAGCTCCAGCAGCCCCCAGCCGGATGCCGCGGCCTCGTCCAGCACCCGGTCCGGCCCGCCGCCGTCGCCGTTGACGCCGAATGCCAGCCGCCGCTCGCCGGGGCCGGTGCCGCTGCGGAACGGCGTGTACGGGTAGAAGGCCCGTGACACCAGCGGCGCGGCGGTGGCCGGCAGCCGCCAGGAGACCGGGAGGCGGTGCTGCGGCAGGCCCGGGTTGTGGGCGAGCAGCGTGACCACCGCGCTGGCCGAGGGGTCGTAGCTCAGCCCGGCCCACTGGTCGGCGGCCACCACGCTGAACGGGTCCAACTGCCCCGGGTCGCCGACGAACAGTGCCCGGTCGAACAGCCCCGCCACCTGGAGCAGCGCGTCCGACCGCATCTGGTACGCCTCGTCCACGATCGCGTACCGCCAGGGCTCGGTGTCCTTGACGTAGGCCCACTTGGCGGCGGTCGCGATCACCACCGCGCAGGCCCGCAGGTCCGCCACCGAGCTGGACTTGACGAGGGCCGGATGCCGGTCCAGCGCCGGGTCGGGGGGAGAGTCGGCCCCGTGCAGCCGGCCGACGGTCAGCTCCGGATCGGCGACGGCCAGCCGGTCGGCGAGGTCGTCGACCTGGGCGTTGGTCTGGGCGACGATCATCAACGACTCACCGACGGCGGCGAGTTCGCGGGCCGCGCGCACCACCAGGGTGGACTTGCCCGCGCCGGGAGGCGAGTCCACCACGACCCCGCGGGCGCTGCCGTGCAGGGTGCTGTCCAGGATCGCCGCGGTGGCGGCGGCAGCCTCGGCGGCCGGATCGAACACGGCGGCGGAAGGCTTCCGCATGCCGACGGCCGCCGGGGCGAGCAGCCCGGCGGATCCCGGCGTCCCGGCGGGGGCCGGGCCGTCCGTCACGGGCGTCACAGGTAGTCCTCCGCGGTCACGGGGTCGGGGGCGTCGGCGGGTCGCGGGGCTCGCGGTCCGCCGGGAGCCGGGGCCGGGTCGGAGGCCGGGTCGTGCGCCTTGTCGTGCGCCCGGCCGGGGGCGTCGGCGGCTCGCGGTCCGCCGGGAGCCGGGGTGGGAGCCGGGGTGGGGGCCGGAGGACCGGCGGAACCGCCGTGCTGCGGCGGCGCCGTGAGGTCGCCCGACGCCTTGGCCGCGCCCGGCGGACCCCCGTGGGTCCACGGCGTCGCCTCCGGGTCGGGCAGGGCCGGGCCGCTGCGGGCGTCGTGCTCGAAGAAGGTGAAGCAGACCCGGTCGCCCACCTCCGGCAGCGACCCCTCCTTCGGGGTGCGGGCGCTGCCCATCCCTCCGGTGAGGCGGACGGTGACCAGCCACTCCCCGCGGCCCTCCGGGACGCCCGCGGCGCCGACCAGCTCCGCGCCCTGCGCCGACTTCGCCCCGGCCACCGCCCGGTACGCCTTCGCGCCCGGCTCGGCCTGCGGCACATCCTCGGTGGCGACTGTCACCAGCGGCCTGGGCATGGGTCGCTTGCCCTCGGAGTACGCCATCTCGACGGCGACGACCTGCCCGGCGAATGCCTCCCCGGCCAGCCGGCGCGCTGCCATCGCCAGCGGGTCGTCCAGCGCCTCCTGGGCGGACAGCCGGGCCTGCGCGGTCTCACGCCCGGCGAGCTTCTGGGCGGCGGTGATCGCGTCGTCCCGCTTGGGCTGCGGCGGCTCCCCGGCGCGGACCCGGTCCCGGTGACCGGTGAAGGACCACCGGTCCCGCTTCCACCGCTCCGCCACATGCGCCGCCTCCGGCAGCGCCCGCAGCAGATCCAGGCCCCGCCATACGTCGTCCCAGGTGGGCCGCAACTGGGAGGCGACCAGCTTCCGCACCCGTGCTTCCGCCATCGCCAGAGCCGCGGCACCACCCGCAGCCCCACCCGCGGCGCCGGCCGCCGCGCGGGCCTCGTCGTAGCGGGCCATGGCCGGCGCCAGCACCCGGTTGTCGAACACCGGGTCGGTCGCCGGTCCGGCCGGGGGGCTGAACAGCAGTCCGTCCGGGCCGCGCCCGGTCTGCGCCCGGCCGGCCGCCGCGGCGCCGTCCAGCCCCGGCGGCGGATCGATCCAGCCCAGCAGCGCGCCCAGGTGCTGGTCCTCCATCGCGCTCTGCCCGGTGGCCCAGTGCCGGGTGAGCAGGTCCGTCATCGCGACCAGCAGCGCGCTGCCCGGGGTGCGGGCGCGCTCGGCGTAGTGGGTGAGCCACCGGCCCAGCAGCGGGACCGGCACCGGCACCGGGTGCGGCGCCTCGGCGTCCTCGACGGTCCGCAGGAAGCGGGTGGAGCGGCCCACCAGCCGGACGAACTCCAGCGCGGCGCTGTTGGGCACGACGATCTGCAGCGCGTCGGCGCACACCTCGGTCTCTTCGCGATTGCGGGTGGCGGGCTCGACCTCCACCTCGTCCCCGCAGGCGTCCAGCAGCGGCAGCAGCACCCCGGCGAGCCCCGCGAAGAAGCCGAACCGCAACTCCCGGTCCAGCGGCTGCGGTACGACCAGCAAGGTCGGCGCCTCCCGCTCCGTACCGATCAGCGCGCCCAGCGGCGCCCCCGACTCACCGGCCGTGGTCAGCGGTACCAGCACCAGTGGCCGGTCGGCGACATGGCGGTGCCGTACGGTCGCGGCGGCCACCGCGCGCCCGCCCGCGACGGCCTCGGCCCGGGCCAGCGTCCCCATCACCGACACCCCGCACCTCCGCTGGCGGCAC
>NZ_FMCH01000218.1 GCF_900091855.1 Streptomyces sp. DvalAA-14 | reverse complement strand
ACCGCGGCGAGGACGGCGCCGACGGCGGCAACCGCCAGGGCCGCGGTGACCGCGACCGGCAGCAGCAGGGCGGCGGCCAGGGCGGCCCGGGCCAGAACGGCCAGAGCCAGCAGCAGGGCGGTCAGAGCCAGAACGGCCAGAGCCAGCAGCAGGGCGGCCAGGGCGGCGGCCCGCAGGACGACGACGAGTTCGGGGACGGCCGCGGCCGTCGCCGGGGCCGTTACCGCGACCGCCGGGGCCGCGGCAACCGCCGCGAGGAGTTCGGTGGCGGCGGCGAGCCGCAGGTCGCCGACGACGACGTGCTGATCCCGGTGGCCGGCATCCTCGACATCCTCGACAACTACGCCTTCATCCGGACCTCAGGCTACCTGCCCGGTCCGAACGACGTGTACGTCTCGCTGGCCCAGGTCCGCAAGAACGGCCTGCGCAAGGGCGACCACGTCACCGGCGCCGTACGGCAGCCCAAGGACGGCGAGCGGCGCGAGAAGTTCAACGCGCTGGTCCGGCTGGACTCCGCCAACGGCATGGGCGCCGACTCCGGCCGCGGCCGTCCGGAGTTCAACAAGCTCACTCCGCTGTACCCGCAGGACCGGCTCCGGCTGGAGACCGACCCGGGCGTGCTGACCACCCGGATCGTCGATCTGGTGTCGCCGATCGGCAAGGGCCAGCGCGGTCTGATCGTGGCCCCGCCGAAGACCGGTAAGACCATGATCATGCAGGCGATCGCCAACGCGATCACCACCAACAACCCGGAGTGCCACCTGATGGTCGTCCTGGTGGACGAGCGTCCGGAAGAGGTCACCGACATGCAGCGGTCGGTGAAGGGCGAGGTCATCTCCTCGACCTTCGACCGGCCCGCCGAGGACCACACCACCGTCGCCGAGCTGGCCATCGAGCGGGCCAAGCGGCTGGTGGAGCTGGGACACGACGTGGTGGTCCTGCTGGACTCCATCACCCGTCTGGGCCGTGCCTACAACCTGGCAGCGCCGGCCTCCGGCCGCATCCTGTCCGGTGGTGTCGACTCGACCGCGCTCTACCCGCCGAAGCGCTTCTTCGGCGCGGCGCGCAACATCGAGGACGGCGGTTCGCTGACCATCCTGGCCACCGCGCTGGTCGAGACCGGCTCGCGGATGGACGAGGTGATCTTCGAGGAGTTCAAGGGCACCGGCAACATGGAGCTCAAGCTCGACCGCAAGCTCGCCGACAAGCGGATCTTCCCGGCGGTGGACGTGGACCCGTCCGGCACCCGCAAGGAAGAGATCCTGCTGGACCGCGACGAGCTCGGCATCGTGTGGAAGCTCCGCCGGGTGCTGCACGCGCTGGACTCGCAGCAGGCGATCGAGCTGCTGCTGGACAAGATGAAGCAGACCAAGTCCAACGCCGAGTTCCTGATGCAGATCGCCAAGACGACGCCCGGCCAGAACAACGACTGACGGCCGGGCCGGGGCCGTTGACCGGCCCGCTGGTCGTCGAAACGCTCAACCCAGGCTGTTTGCCTGAATTTTACCCGCCCCCCGGGACCTTCCCGGGGGGCGGTTCCTTTGTTGGTCATATGATCTGCCAGTCACAGGATGGGGGGAACCATCTGTGCGCAAGTCCGGTGCCGCCATGTTCCTTTGACGGTTACCGGGCGTTTTTCTTCCACGACAGGAGCCATGTGACTCACTTCCTCAAGGGTGGCCGGCGGGCCCGTATCGCCGTCGCCGCCCCGCTCACCGCGCTGGCCGTCGGCGTCGCGAGTCTGATCCTGACGGCACCGGCCCAGGCCGGCCCCGTGGCCGACGGCCAGGGGGGGAGCACCGCCACGCATGCCCAGATCTGGGACAGCATCCAAACGGCGGTGAAGCACCAGCAGAGCACCGACAAGGCAGCGGCGAAGGCCGCAGCGACCGGGACCGGCACCGGAAAGGCGACCGGGAACGCGGTCAAGCCGGACATCATCGGTGGTGTCGGCACCAACATCAACCAGGCCAAGTGGATGGTTCAGCTCGTCTACGACCTGCCCGACGGCAGTGGCCTCGAGTTCTGCGGCGGCACCCTGGTCGCCCAGAACAAGGTGCTCACCGCCGGGCACTGCGCGGCCGGACTCGACTGGGTCAAGAACGGCCACGTGGTGGGCAACACCGGTGTGCTCTTCGGTACTTCCAGCAGCATGCTGAGCAACGTCCGGTCCCAGTGGCTGAACCCGTCGTTCAACGGCACCACGATCGACAACGACACCGCGCTGCTCACCTTGGACACACCGTTCAACCTGCCGACCCTCCCGTTGGCCACGCCGAACGACTCCGCGTCCTACGCGGCCGGTACGCAGGCGCGCGTCTACGGCTGGGGCGTCACCGACTCGGCGCCGGACAGCCAGAACCTGGCCCCGACGCTGCAGAGCCTGGCTCTGCCGGTGAACAGCGACACCACCTGCGCCAACGAGCTGGACACCGACCTGGGTGACCCGAACGCCTACATCGCCGGGCACATGATGTGCGGCGGCGTCGGCGGTACCGGGGACGACAGCACCGGCAAGACCACCTGCTCCGGCGACTCCGGCGGCCCGCTGGTGGTCGGCGGCAAGCTGATCGGTCTGGTCTCCTGGGGCGTCAGCGACGACACCCAGGACTGCAACACCCCCGGTACGTACGACGTGTTCACCAAGATCTCGACGTACAACGGGACTTTGCAGCCGCGCATCAACGACACCGATGTGACGCGGGACGCCAAGGCGGACGTCATCGCCCAGACCCCGGCCGGCGCGACGTACGTGTACGCGTCGACGGGTACGAACATCAAGACCCGGGCGAACGCGCCCGCGTCGTTCAAGAACTACAACACGGTGATCCAGGCCGACCTCGACCGCGACGGGTTCCAGGACTACGTCCTGCGCGCGTCCGGCACGGGCAACGCCTTCGTGGGCCGCCGCAGCAACACCAGCTCCACCTACAGCTACACCAAGATCGGCTCCGGCTGGGGCGCACTCAAGGCGATGCTGGTGCCCGGTGACGTCACCGGCGACGGCATCCCCGACCTGCTGACCGAGGACTCGCGCGGCCGGCTGTGGATCTACTCCGGCAAGGGCGACGGCACGTTCAACGCCGCGGTCCTGACCGGCCTCACCTGGAGCCAGTACAACCTGGTCATCGGGCACGGGGACTTCTCCGGCGACGGCATCACGGACGTACTCGCCCGCGACAGCGCCACCGGGAACCTGTACCTGCTGCGGGGCACCGGCAACGCGACGGCGCCGTTCCTGGCGCCGCTGCTGATCTCCGGCGGCTGGAACGGCTACGACAAGCTGACCACCGTCGGCGACTTCTCCGGCGACGGCAAGGCCGACCTGCTGGCCCGGGTGCCGTCCGGGTCGGAGTTCCTGTTCCAGGGCACCGACGCCGCGGGCAGCGGCGCGTTCAAGCCGTCGGTGAAGATCGCCACCGGCTGGAACATGTACAACCTGCTCGGCTGAACCGTCCGTCATCGGACGGATCAGTACGCACCGTAGTCATCGCCGCGAATCCGGTCACCCGGTGAAGTCGGCGACGTCGGCGAACAGCTGGCGCGCAGTGCCGGACATGGCGCCCGCGCGGCCCCCGATCAGGGGCCGCGCGGGCGCTTCGGCTTTCCCTCCGGATGCCGGGGGAGGGGATCAGGGCACACGATGGAATGTCTGACCATTTCAGACCAGGAAGCCGAGGTGCCGCCGATGCGGGGAGATCAGCCACCGCAGAGCGGGTCCAGCCCCGTAGGGGCCTCAGCGGGGCGCAGACGCCGCCGCCGGGTTCTGCACGTCGTGGCCGGGACCGCGGCGGGCCTGGTGCTGGTCGCAGGCGGCGGCGCGAGCTATCTGTACTACCGGCTGAACCACAACATCCACAGTGTCGACATCGACCACGCCCTCGGCCGGGACCGCCCCCGGCCGCTCCCCAACGGCTCCCTGGACATCCTGGTGCTCGGTTCGGACTCCCGTTCGGGTGCCAACGCCGAGTACGGCCACAGCGGCGGCGCGCGCTCCGACACGGCGATGATCGTGCACCTGCGCAAAGGGCGTAAGGCCGCCAGCCTGGTCAGCATCCCCCGCGACACGCTGGTGGCCCGGCCGGCCTGCGCCAGGCCCGGCGGGCGCACGGTGCCAGCCGCCGGGCCGGTGATGTTCAACACCGCCTACCAGGTCGGCGGCCCCGCCTGCGCGGTCAAGACGGTGGAGAAGCTCACCGGGCTGCGGATGGACCACTACCTGGAGGTCGACTTCACCGGCTTCAAACACCTGGTCGACGCGCTGGACGGGGTGCCGCTGACCACCACCCGGGCCATCAACGACCCGAAGAGCCATCTGAAGCTGTCGGCCGGCACCCACACCCTGGACGGGGAGCAGGCGCTCGGCCTGGTCCGCACCCGGCACGGGGTGGCCGACGGCAGCGACCTGGCCCGCATCCAGTTGCAGCAGGCGTTCATGAAGGCGCTGATGAACCGGGTCGACGGGCTCGGCCTGCTGAACAGCCCGGGCAAGCTGTTCTCGGTCGCCGACACCGCCACCAAGGCGGTCACCACCGACTCCTCGCTCGGCTCGGTGAGCCGGCTGATGGGCCTGGCCCAAAGCGCCCGGCACCTGGGGCCCGGCCGGGTGTACACCGTGACGCTGCCGGTGCGGTACGCGGTCAGCGACCCCAACCGGGTCGAGCCGATCGACCGGCAGGCCGCCCGGGTGTGGGCCGCGCTGCGGGCGGACCGGCCGATCCCGCCCGATGTCACCAAGGGCTCGGTCGCGGCCGACCCGGACGCCGGGAAGGTGGTCGGCGCCGCCCCCAAGGCGACGCCGCGCCCCAGCCGGGGGCACTGACCGGTGCTGCAGCCTGTGCGAGGCTGACCTGCGAAGACACCGTTCCTGACCGATCCCGGCCGGCCGGGAACGGGCGGGTGCCGGTCCGGCCGGGCCCCGGCGCGGACGCCCGGGGAATGAATCCCGGCGGCCCCTGGTTTGGGCAGATGCGGTCGGTCCTGGCAGACTGGACCGCTGGCCCCGGTTCACGTACCCGCAATCCGCGGATGCGACCCGGCGCCCTCCCGAGCCTAGGAGCATCCCTTGAAGCGCGACATCCACCCGCAGTACGTCGAGACCCAGGTCACCTGCACCTGCGGCGCCTCGTTCACCACCCGCAGCACCGACACCAGCGGCCAGATCCGCGCTGAGGTCTGCTCCGCGTGCCACCCGTTCTACACGGGCAAGCAGAAGATCCTCGACACCGGTGGCCGCGTGGCCCGCTTCGAGGCCCGCTTCGGCAAGGGCAAGGCGGCCGCCGGGTCCGCCAAGAAGTAGCGACCCGAAAGCGCCGGTCTACGGTCGCCCGCCCCAGGGTGACCGGACCGGCGCTTTGTCGTCCGCAGCCCTACTTCTGCCAGCCCCCTTCGTAGCAGGGACCCCATCATGTTCGAGGCGGTCGAGGAACTGATCGGCGAGCACGCCGACCTCGAAAAGCAGCTTGCCGACCCCGCGGTGCACGCGGACCAGGCCAACGCGCGCAAGCTCAACAAGCGCTATGCCGAGCTCACTCCCATCGTCACCTCCTACCGCTCCTGGCGGCAGACCGGCGACGACATCGGCACCGCCCGCGAACTCGCGGTGGACGACCCGGACTTCGCCGGTGAGGTGAAGGAGCTGGAAAAGCAGCGCGAGGAGTTGACCGAGCGGCTGCGGCTGCTGCTGGTCCCCCGCGACCCCAGCGACGACAAGGACGTCATCCTCGAGGTCAAGGCCGGTGAGGGCGGTGAGGAGTCGGCGCTGTTCGCCGGCGACCTGCTGCGGATGTACCTGCGCTACGCCGAGCGGGCCGGCTGGAAGACCGAGATCCTGGACGCCAACGCCTCCGACCTCGGCGGCTACAAGGACGTCCAGGTCGCGGTCAAGGCCAAGTCCAACCACGAACCGGGCCTGGGCGTCTGGGCGCGGCTGAAGTA
The DNA here is from genome assembly GCF_900091855.1 of Streptomyces sp. DvalAA-14. GTDB lineage: Bacteria > Actinomycetota > Actinomycetes > Streptomycetales > Streptomycetaceae > Actinacidiphila. The sequence goes on along the minus strand of NZ_FMCH01000218.1, from coordinate 30,059 downwards.
CGAGGGCGGGGTGCACCGGGTGCAGCGGGTGCCCGCCACCGAGTCCCAGGGGCGGATCCACACCTCCGCGGCCGGCGTGCTGGTCACCCCCGAGGCGGAGGACGTCGAAGTCGAGATCGGCCCCAACGACCTGCGGATCGACGTCTACCGCTCCTCGGGTCCCGGCGGGCAGTCGGTCAACACCACCGACTCCGCGGTCCGCATCACCCACCTGCCGTCGGGCCTGGTGGTCTCCTGCCAGAACGAGAAGAGCCAGCTGCAGAACAAGGAGTCGGCGATGCGCATCCTGCGCTCCCGGCTGCTGGCCGCCGCCCAGGAGGAGGCCGAGCGGGAGGCGTCCGACGCCCGCCGCAGCCAGGTGCGTACCGTGGACCGGTCCGAGCGCATCCGCACCTACAACTTCCCGGAGAACCGTATCTCTGACCACCGCGTCGGCTTCAAGGCGTACAACCTGGACCAGGTACTGGACGGGGACCTCGACGCGATGATCCAGGCCTGTGTGGACGCCGACTCGGCCGCCAAGCTGGCCGCGGCCGGCGACGGCAGCTGAGAGGGGAAGCGACAGTGAACCTGCTGCTCGCCGAGGTGGCGCAGGCCGCACAGCGACTCGCCGACGCGGGCGTGCCGTCGCCGCGCTTCGACGCCGAGGAGCTGGCCGCGTACATCCACGGCGTCAAGCGCGGCGAGCTGCACAGCGTGGCCGACGCGGAGTTCGACGCCCGCTACTGGGAGGCGGTCGCCCGCCGCGAGGCGCGCGAACCGCTGCAGCACATCACCGGGCGGGCTTTCTTCCGCTATCTGGAACTGCAGGTCGGACCCGGGGTGTTCGTGCCCCGCCCGGAGACCGAGTCGGTGGTCGGCTGGGCCATAGACGCGGTCCGCGCGATGGATGTCGCCGAACCGCTGATCGTCGACCTGTGCACCGGCTCGGGCGCCATCGCGCTCGCGCTGGCCCAGGAGGTGCCGCGCTCGCGGGTGCACGCCGTGGAGCTGTCGGAACAGGCCCTGGAATGGGCGCGCAAGAACGTCTCGGGCAGCAAGGTGGACCTGCGCCAGGGCAACGCGCTGAGCGCCTTCCCGGACCTGAACGGCCAGGTCGACCTGGTGATCTCCAACCCGCCCTACATCCCGCTCACCGAGTGGGAGTACGTGGCGCCGGAGGCCCGCGACCACGACCCCGAACTCGCCCTGTTCTCCGGCGAGGACGGCCTGGACACCATCCGCGGCATCGAACGCACCGCGCACCGGCTGCTGCGGCCCGGCGGCGTCGTCGTCATCGAGCACGCCGACTCGCAGGGCGGCCAGGTCCCGTGGATCTTCAAGGAGGACGCGGGCTGGGCGGACGCGGCCGACCACCCCGATCTCAACAACCGCCCCCGGTTCACCACGGCGCGGAAGGCGCGGCCGTGAGCGGGTCCTCGGGTACGTCCCAGGGCCCGTCCTTGGGTATGTCTTTGGGTACGTCTTTGGAGGTCAGCTGATGGCACGTCGATACGACTGCTCCGACCCGACCGAGCGGATCACCGGTCTGCGCGAGGCCGAATCCGCCGTCAAGCGCGGCGATCTGGTCGTGCTGCCCACCGACACCGTGTACGGCATCGGCGCGGACGCCTTCGACGCCGAGGCGGTCGGCGACCTGCTGGAGGCCAAGGGCCGCGGGCGCAACATGCCCTCGCCCGTGCTGGTCGGCTCGCCGAACACCCTGCACGGCATCGTCACCGACTTCTCCGAGTCGGCGTGGGAGCTGGTGGACGCCTTCTGGCCGGGCGCGCTCACCCTGGTCACCAAGCACCAGCCGTCGCTGCGCTGGGACCTGGGCGACACCCGCGGCACGGTGGCGGTCCGGATGCCGCTGCACCCGGTCGCGATCGAACTGCTGATCGAAACCGGGCCGATGGCGGTCTCCAGCGCCAACCTGACCGGCCAGCCCTCGCCGCAGAACTGCGACGCCGCACAGGCCATGCTGGGCGACTCGGTGGCCGTCTACCTCGACGGCGGGCCCACGCCCGCCGCGGTGCCCTCCTCCATCGTGGACGTGACCGGCAAGGTTCCGGTGCTGCTGCGGGCCGGGGCGATCAGCGCGGAGGAGCTGCGCAAGGTCGTCCCCGACTTGCAGGAGCGCAGTTGACGCCCGACGGGCGTGCCATAAGGGGTCTCACCCTCCCCGGACAGGTCCCCGCGCGGATCCCGGGGTATGTGCCCGACTACGTCACCGCCGGGCAGAGCGATGACGTCTTCCGGGTGCTGCACGTCTGCACCGGCAATGTGTGCCGCTCGCCGATGGCCGAGCGGCTGATGCGGCACGGCCTGGCCCGCCGGCTCGGCGACGGCGCCGCGGGCATCCTGGTGGAGTCGGCGGGCACCTGGGGACACGAGGGCGCCCCGATGGAGGCGCACGCCGCCGCGGTGCTGACCGAGTTCGGCGCCGATCCGTGTCGCTTCACCGGCCGGGAGCTGCTGGACGACCACGTGATCGGCGCCGACCTGGTGCTCACCGCCACCCGTGACCACCGGGCCCAGGTGATCTCGATGGGTCACGCGGCGGGTCTGCGCACCTTCACCCTCAAGGAGTTCACCCGGCTGGTCCGGGCGATAGACCAGGCCACGCTGCCCGACGGCGGGGTCACCGAGCGGGCCCGCGCGCTGGTGCGGGCCGCCGCCGCGCTGCGCGGCTGGCTGCTGGCGCCCAGCGCGGAGGCGGACGAGGTGCACGACCCCTACGGCGCGCCCGTCTCGTACTTCCGCAGCATCGGTGAGGAGATCCACACCGCGCTCGACCCGGTGGTGACCGCCCTGACCGGCATTCCGGCGCCGGCGACCGTCTAGCGGGCCCGCAGGGCCCTGTCAGGGCCGTGCAGCCGGCCCCGCCGCGACCGCCGGATCGGGGCCGGTCCCGGGCACGCCCCGGGCGGCCGCCGCAATACCCCGCCGAAGGCCGGTGCAACCGTCCGGGCTCCCTGTGAGTCTCTAGAGATGTTCGCCGTCCCGGCCCGGTCACCACTAGGGTGTGACGCTGTGAGGAACCCCCGGACGCGTGCGCATCTCGGTTGCGCCCCCGAATACGTCGGAGGCTGCCCGTGCGCGAGTACCTGCTGACCCTGTGCGTCTCCGCCGCCGTCACGTACCTGCTGACCGGCCCGGTGCGGAAGTTCGCCATCGCGGCCGGTGCCATGCCGGAGATCCGCGCGCGGGACGTGCACCGCGAACCCACCCCGAGGCTCGGCGGCATCGCCATGTTCGGCGGACTGTGCGCCGGACTGCTGGTGGCCGCGCATCTGAGCAACATCGGGGACGTCTTCACCCAGTCCACCGAGCCGCGCGCGCTGCTGTCCGGCGCCAGCCTGATCTGGCTGCTCGGCGTGCTGGACGACAAGTGGGGCGTGGACGCGCTGATCAAGCTGGGCGTGCAGATGATCGCGGCCGGCGTGATGGTCTGGCAGGGCCTGACCATCCTGTGGCTGCCGGTGCCCGGCATCGGCCCGGTGGCGCTCACCCCGGTCCAGTCCACGCTGCTGACAGTGGCGCTGGTCGTGATCACCATCAACGCGGTCAACTTCGTCGACGGCCTGGACGGCCTGGCGGCCGGCGTGGTCTGCATCGCGTCCATCGCGTTCTTCATGTACGCCTACCGCATGTGGTACGGCTACGGCGTCGAAGCCGCCGCGCCCGCGACGCTGTTCAGCGCCATCCTGATCGGCATGTGCCTGGGCTTCCTGCCGCACAACATCCACCCGGCGCGGATCTTCATGGGCGACTCCGGCTCGATGCTGATCGGGCTGGTGCTGGCCTCCGGGGCGATCTCCATCACCGGGCAGGTGGACCCGGACGTGATCACCGACTTCACCGGGTCGTCCCGCGGCACCGTGCACTTCATGGTGCCGGTCTACATGCCGCTGCTGCTGCCGCTGACGATGATCGCCATTCCGGCCGCCGACCTGGTGCTCGCGGTGGTGCGCAGGACCTGGAAGGGGCAGTCCCCGTTCGCCGCCGACCGCGGCCACCTGCACCACCGGCTGCTGGAGATCGGGCACTCGCACAGCCGGGCGGTGCTGATCATGTACTTCTGGTCGGCGCTGATCGCCTTCGCCGCGGTGGCGTTCTCGGTGAACTCCTCCAGCCTGTGGATCGTGGTGGTGATCGCCTCGCTGAGCGCGCTGGGCCTGGTGGTGCTGCTGCTGCCGCGGGTCCGGCCGCGGGCCCCGCACTGGGCCGAGTCGATCGTGCCGCCGCGCTACCGGCGCCGCCGGCGCCGGCTGGCCGCGGCCGCCGCCGCGGCCGAGCAGGAGATGCTGGCCGGTGATCCGCCGGCGCTGAACGGTTCGACGGCGATCGGTGACCGCTCCCGGCTGCCCGATCGGCGCCGGCCGGTGGACAGCCGTCAGTGAATTCGCTGAATTCATCGCGAACGCCGGGTGAATTCCCGCGAGACCATTGAACAATTCGGGCATTTCGGTCAACTCACTCGTATGAGTGCGGGGTTGGGCGGCGTGTCGGTAGCTCGTGCGTGTGACGGGCAGCACATCTCCATGGTAAAGACCGGATCAAATACTTTGTGATACCGTTCACGAAACCCGGGAAACAAGCCGAAAGACCTCAGTGCGACGGTCTTCCGGCGTGAGGCGCGTCCTCAGGCCCGGATACGCTCGTCTCCGACGACATCCGCTGTCCCCCAACTCCCGCCGGAGGAGCTGCCCCCATGCAGTCCAACGACGTCCGAACTCTCCTGAACTGCACCGTCCCCACTGCCGCGGCCGGTGCCATCGCCACCGTGATCAGCGGTGCGTTGGCCGGCGGCAAGGGAGTGATCGGCGCCGCAGCCGGCGCAGTGGTCGTGATCGCCTTCATGGCGATCGGGATGGTGGTGCTCCAGCGCACCGCGAAGGCGTACCCCTCGCTGTTCCAGATGATGGGTCTGACGCTGTACACGGTGCAGATCCTGCTGCTCGCGATCGTGCTCGCCGCGTTCCGGCACACCTCGCTCTTCAACACCCGGGCCTTCGCCTTCTCGCTGCTGGCCGCCGCGCTCGTCTGGATCGCCGCGCAGGCCAGGTCGTACATGAAGGCCAAGATCCTCTACGTGGAGCCCGAGTCGGCGCGGACCGCGTCATGACGTCGGCCGCGCGCGACCACCGTGATGCCCGGGGTAGGGGCGCTGTAAAGAGGCGTTCGCTCATTTGCTATCGTCCCGACTCAACTGCGGCTGAAGTGCGGCGAGCGGTGACCCGGTCCTGCTCACCGCCCGGTTCGGTACCGGCCCGCCGCCCCCACACCCGCACCACCCGTCCAGTGCCGTTCCGCGGCCCAGCGCCGCGCCGACACATCGAGGTTGCCGTACCCATGCGTCACGCTGAAGGAGCTCTCGGTGAGTGCTGACCAGGTTCTCGCCTTCGAGACGAACTGCCACATCTTCGAGGGATGCGGTTTTCCGGCCCCGGGACTGCACTCGTTCCACTTCCGTCCGATCTTCACCGTCGACGGCTTCCACTTCGACAAGCCGATCCTGCTGGCGCTGCTCAGCACCGTGGTGGTCGTGGCCTTCTTCTGGGCCGCTTTCGGCAGGCCCAAGGTGGTCCCCGGCAAGCTGCAGATGATCGGTGAGGCGGGGTACGACTTCGTCCGGCGCGGGATCGTCTACGAGACGATGGGCAAGAAGGCCGGCGAGAAGTACGTACCGCTGATGGTGTCGCTGTTCTTCACGGTGTGGATCATGAACATCTGGGCGATCATCCCGCTCGCCCAGTTCCCGGTGACGTCGATCATCTCGTTCCCGGCGTCCCTGGCGATCGTGGTCTACCTCACCTGGCTGTTCCTGACCTTCAAGAAGCACGGCTTCGTCGGCGCCCTGAAGAACATCTCCGGCTACGACAAGAACCTCGGCAAGGTACTGGTCCTCTCGGTGCCGATCGAGCTCTTCTCCAACCTGCTGGTCCGGCCGTTCACGCACGCGGTGCGACTGTTCGCCAACATGTTCGCCGGCCACACGCTGCTGCTGCTGTTCACCATCGCCAGCTGGTACCTGCTCAACGGCATCGGGATCATCTACGCGAGCGTGTCGTTCGTCATGACCGTCGTGCTCATCGCCTTCGAGCTGTTCATCGAGGCCGTTCAGGCCTACGTGTTCGTGCTGCTGGCCTGCAACTACGTGCAGGGCGCTCTCGCCGAGAACCACTGAGCTCCCCGCCCCCTCACGACCCTGACAGATGTTCCGGTGGCCAACCCCCACCGGTCCGTGAAAGAGAAGGAAGTCCCCGGCATGTCCGCACTCGCGCACGCGACGCTCGCCGCCGTATCGATCAAGGGCAACCTCGGCTCGATCGGCTACGGTCTGGCCGCTGTCGGCCCCGGCGTCGGCATCGGCATCATCTTCGGCAACGGCACCCAGGCGCTGGCCCGCCAGCCCGAAGCGGCCGGCCTGATCCGCGCCAACCAGATCCTCGGCTTCGCCTTCTGTGAGGCGCTCGCCCTGATCGGTCTGGTCATGCCGTTCGTCTACCCCTCCTGATCTCGGCTGACGACGGAACCCCCAGACGGAAGGCACTGATGTGATCGCCCAGGTACAGCTGGCGGCCAGCAACAGCGAGAACCCGCTGATCCCGCCCATTCCCGAGCTCATCATCGGCCTGATCGCCTTCGCCATCGTCTTCATCTTCCTTGCCAAGAAGCTCCTCCCGAACATCAACAAGGTTCTGGACGAGCGCCGGGAGGCCATCGAAGGCGGCATGGAGAAGGCCGAGGCCGCCCAGCACGAGGCGCAGGATGCCCTGGAGCAGTACCGCGCCCAGCTCGCCGAGGCCCGGCACGAGGCCGCGCGGCTGCGCCAGGAGGCGCAGGAGCAGGGTGCGGCGCTCATCGCGGAGATGCGGGCCGAAGGCCAGCGTCAGCGCGAGGAGATCGTGACCGCCGGCCACGCCCAGATCGAGGCCGACCGCAAGGCCGCGGCCGCCGCGCTGCGGCGTGACGTCGGCAGGCTCGCCGTCGATCTGGCCGGCAAGCTCGTCGGCGAGGCTCTGGAGGACTCCGCCCGCCAGAGCCGCACCATCGACCGCTTCCTCGACGGCCTCGACGGCGCGGCGCCCACAGCAGAGGCGGCCCGATGAACGGAGCGAGCCGGGAGGCTGTCCACGCCGCTCGCGAGCAGCTCGACGCGCTGACGGACAACACGTCCGTCGATGTCGTGAAGCTCGGATCCGAGCTGGCCGCCGTCACCGCGCTGCTCAACCGCGAGGGCACGCTGCGCCGGGCGCTGAGCGACCCGGCCAAGCCCGGCGAGGCCAAGGCCGAGCTGGCCCGCCGGCTGCTCGGCGGCCAGGTCGGCGGGCACGCCCTCGACCTGCTGTCCGGGCTGGTCCGCTCCCGCTGGTCGCAGTCCCGCGACCTGGTGGACGCGGTCGAGCAGCTCGCCGACATCGCCGACCTGATCGCCGCCCAGCGGGCCGGCGCGCTGGACGACGTGGAGGACGAGCTGTTCCGGTTCGGCCGGATCCTGTCCGGCAGCAGCCAGCTGCGCTCCGCGCTGGCCAACCAGGTGTCCGGCGGTCAGGCCAAGGCCGGACTGCTGCACGAGCTGCTGGGCGGCCGCGCCCACCAGGTCACCGAACGGCTGGTGACCAGGCTGGTCACCGCGCCGCGAGGACGTAGCCTGGAGAGCGGGATCGAATCGCTGTCCAAGCTGGCCGCCGCCCGCCGCGACCGGATGGTCGCGGAAGTGACCTCGGCGACTCCGCTGAGCGACCGGCAGCGGCAGCGGCTGGCCGACTCGCTGGCCAGGGTCTACGGCCGGCAGGTGCACCTGAACCTGGACGTGGACCCCACGGTCCTCGGCGGGCTGCGGGTCCGCATCGGCGACGAGGTCATCAACGGCGCCATCTCGGACCGCCTCGACGAGGCGGCCCGGCGGATGGCCGGCTGACGGCCACAGGCGCAGCCACCAACTCAACAAGCATGTAGGCGGCCCGAGTTGGGCCGACAGTGTGCTCTGGGGGAGATCCCCCGGAACCCCCAGAAACTTCGGGCCCAACAAGGAGAGCAGGGAACCCAGATGGCGGAGCTCACGATCCGGCCGGAGGAGATCCGGGACGCGCTGGAGACGTTTGTCCAGTCGTACCAGCCGGACGCCGCCTCTCGCGAGGAGGTCGGCACGGTCAGCGTTGCCGGAGACGGCATCGCGAAGATCGAGGGACTCCCCTCGGCGATGGCGAACGAACTGCTGAGGTTCGAGGACGGCACGCTCGGCCTCGCCCTCAACCTCGAAGAGCGCGAGATCGGCGCGATCGTCCTCGGTGAGTTCAACGGGATCGAGGAAGGCCAGCCGGTGCACCGCACCGGCGAGGTGCTCTCGGTCGCGGTCGGCGAGGGCTACCTCGGCCGGGTCGTGGACCCGCTGGGCACCCCGATCGACGGACTTGGCGAGATCGAGACCGACGGCCGCCGCGCCCTCGAGCTGCAGGCCCCCTCGGTCATGCAGCGCAAGTCGGTGCACGAGCCGATGCAGACCGGCCTGAAGGCCGTCGACTCGATGACCCCGATCGGCCGCGGTCAGCGCCAGCTGATCATCGGCGACCGGCAGACCGGCAAGTCGGCCCTGGCGATCGACACGATCATCAACCAGCGCGACAACTGGCGCTCGGGCGACCCGAAGAAGCAGGTCCGCTGCATCTACGTCGCCATCGGCCAGAAGGGCTCCACCATCGCCGGCGTGCGCGCCGCGCTGGAGGAGGCCGGCGCGCTGGAGTACACCACCATCGTCGCCGCCCCGGCGTCCGACCCGGCCGGCTTCAAGTACCTGGCGCCGTACACCGGTTCGGCCATCGGCCAGCACTGGATGTACCAGGGCAAGCACGTCCTGATCGTCTTCGACGACCTGAGCAAGCAGGCCGACGCCTACCGCGCGGTCTCCCTGCTGCTGCGCCGCCCGCCGGGCCGCGAGGCCTACCCCGGCGACGTCTTCTACCTGCACTCCCGGCTGCTGGAGCGCTGCGCCAAGCTCTCCGACGACCTGGGCGCCGGCTCCATGACCGGTCTGCCCATCGTGGAGACCAAGGCCAACGACGTCTCGGCGTTCATCCCGACCAACGTCATCTCCATCACCGACGGCCAGTGCTTCCTGGAGTCCGACCTGTTCAACGCCGGTCAGCGCCCCGCGCTGAACGTCGGTATCTCGGTCTCCCGGGTCGGCGGCTCGGCGCAGATCAAGGCCATGAAGAGCGTCTCCGGACGGCTCCGGGTGGACCTGGCCCAGTTCCGCGAGCTGGAGGCGTTCGCCGCCTTCGGCTCCGACCTGGACGCGGCCTCCAAGGCGCAGCTGGAGCGCGGCCAGCGCATGGTCGAGCTGCTCAAGCAGGGCCAGTACGCGCCCTACCCGATCGAGGACCAGGTCGTTTCCATCTGGGCCGGCACCACCGGCAAGCTGGACGACGTACCGGTCGAGGACGTGCGCCGCTTCGAGCGGGAGCTGCTGGACTACCTGCACCGCGAGCACAAGTCGCTGCTCACCTCGATCGTCGAGACCGGCAAGCTGTCGGACGACACCATCGAGGTGCTCACCGACGCGGTGGACGCGTTCAAGCGGCAGTTCGAGACGTCCTCCGGCGCGCTGCTGGTCGAGGGCTGATCATGGGCGCACAGCTACGCGTCTACAAGCGCCGGATCAAGTCCATCACCGCCACCAAGAAGATCACCAAGGCGATGGAGATGATCTCCGCCTCGCGCATCCTCAAGGCGCAGCGCCAGGTGGCGGCCTCCTCGCCGTACGCCGACGAGCTGACCCGTGCGGTGACGGCGGTGGCGACCGGCTCCAACACCAAGCACCCGCTGACCACCGAGACCGAGAACCCGACCCGCGCCGCGGTCCTGCTCATCACGAGCGACCGCGGCCTGGCCGGCGGCTACTCGGCCAACGCGATCAAGGCGGCCGAACGGCTCACCGAGCGGCTGCGCTCGGAGGGCAAGGAGGTCGACCACTACCTGGTCGGCCGCAAGGCGCTGGCGTACTACGGCTTCCGCGAGCGTCCGGTCGCACAGTCCTGGACCGGCTTCAGCGACAGCCCGCAGTACGGCAACGCCAAGGAGGTCGCGGCGCCGCTCATCGAGTCGGTGCAGCAGGAGACCGCCGACGGCGGCGTGGACGAACTGCACATCGTCTTCACCGAGTTCGTGTCGATGATGACGCAGACCCCGGTCACGCGGCGGCTGCTGCCGCTGTCGCTGGACGAGGTGGCGGCGCAGGAGCAGGCCGAGAACACCGGCAAGATCCTGCCGCTGTACGAGTTCGAGCCGTCCGCCGAGGGCGTGCTGGACGCGCTGCTGCCGCGGTACGTCGAGAGCCGGGTCTACAACGCGCTGCTGCAGGCCGCCGCTTCCGAGCACGCGGCCCGCCGCCGGGCGATGAAGTCGGCGACCGACAACGCGGAAGACCTCATCAAGTCGCTGACGCGGCTTGCCAATGCGGCCCGACAGGCCGACATCACCCAGGAAATCAGCGAGATCGTCGGTGGCGCCAGCGCCCTGGCCGACGCGAGCGCGGGGAGTGACTGACCACTATGACCACCACTGTTGAATCGGCCGCTGCGAGTGGCGTCGCCACTGGCCGCGTCGCTCGGGTCATCGGCCCGGTCGTCGACGTGGAGTTCCCCGTCGACGCCATGCCGGAGATCTACAACGCGCTGCACGTCGATGTGGCCGACACCTCCGAGACCGGCACCAAGACGCTGACCCTGGAGGTGGCGCAGCACCTGGGCGACGGCCTGGTCCGCGCCATCTCCATGCAGCCCACCGACGGCCTGGTCCGCCAGGCCGCGGTGACCGACACCGGCAACGGCATCACGGTGCCGGTCGGCGACGTCACCAAGGGCCGGGTGTTCAACACCCTGGGACAGATCCTCAACGAGCCGGAGGCCGAGTCCGAGGTCACCGAGCGCTGGCCGATCCACCGCAAGGCGCCGGCCTTCGACCAGCTCGAGCCGAAGACCGAGATGTTCGAGACCGGTCTGAAGGTCGTCGACCTGCTGACCCCGTACGTCAAGGGCGGCAAGATCGGCCTGTTCGGCGGCGCGGGCGTCGGCAAGACCGTGCTCATCCAGGAAATGATCATGCGGGTCGCGAAGCTGCACGAGGGCGTCTCGGTGTTCGCCGGCGTCGGCGAGCGCACCCGTGAGGGCAACGACCTGATCGCGGAGATGACCGAGTCCGGTGTGCTGCCGCAGACCGCACTGGTCTTCGGCCAGATGGACGAGCCGCCGGGCACCCGGCTGCGGGTCGCGCTGGCCGGTCTGACCATGGCGGAGTACTTCCGCGATGTGCAGAACCAGGACGTGCTGTTCTTCATCGACAACATCTTCCGCTTCACCCAGGCCGGCTCGGAGGTCTCCACGCTGCTCGGCCGGATGCCGTCCGCGGTGGGCTACCAGCCGAACCTGGCGGACGAGATGGGCCAGCTGCAGGAGCGGATCACCTCCACCCGCGGCCACTCCATCACCTCGATGCAGGCGATCTACGTCCCCGCGGACGACCTGACCGACCCGGCCCCGGCCACCACCTTCGCGCACCTCGACGCGACGACGGTGCTGTCCCGGCCGATCTCGGAGAAGGGCATCTACCCCGCGGTGGACCCGCTCGACTCCACCTCCCGCATCCTGGACCCGCGCTACATCTCGCAGGACCACTACGACTGCGCCATGCGGGTCAAGGGGATCCTGCAGAAGTACAAGGACCTCCAGGACATCATCTCCATCCTCGGCATCGACGAGCTGGGCGAGGAGGACAAGCTCACCGTCTTCCGGGCCCGCCGGATCGAGCGCTTCCTGTCGCAGAACACCCACGCGGCGAAGCAGTTCACCGGCGTCGACGGCTCGGACGTGTCGCTGGAGGAGTCCATCTCGGCCTTCAACGCGATCGCCGACGGTGACTTCGACCACTATCCCGAGCAGGCGTTCTTCATGTGCGGTGGCCTGGAAGACCTGAAGGCCAACGCTGCCAAGCTCGGCGTCAACTGACGAGAGCCCGCCGGTGACCCGGCACACGTGACAGGGGGGCGGCCCCGGCAGAGCCCAGGTGACCGCCCCCCTGCCGCACCCCCTATTCTTTGTCTTACGCATCCGCCGCAGGCGGTGGGTGCCGACCCGAGGAGCCGTCTTGGCCGATCTTCACGTCGAGCTGGTGGCCGCGGACCGCAGCATCTGGTCCGGCGAGGCCACCTTGGTCATCGCCCGCACCACGTCGGGTGACATCGGCATCATGCCGGGCCACGAGCCGCTGCTCGGGGTGCTCGAATCCGGACCGGTGACCATCCGCACCGCCGGTGACGGCGGCACCGTGGTGGCGGCCGTGCACGGCGGGTTCATCTCGTTCTCCGACAACAAGCTCTCGATTCTCGCCGAGATCGCCGAGCTGGCCGACGAGATCGATGTGGCCCGGGCCGAGCGGGCGCTGGAGCGGTCCAGGTCCGAGACCGACGCCGGCGCCGAGCGCCGCGCCGAGGTGCGGCTGGCCGCGGCGACGGGCGATCACTGAACGACGTACCGGACCCGTACGTATGACCGAGTAGGACCACGCGGGACCCGGCAGGGCCGTCCAGGGCCCGAAGGGGCCGCGTGGCGCAGTACCACCACCGACGCCCGGTGACCACGCGACACCGGACGCAACAGCGGGACCACGGCGCCGCGGACTGCCCCACCGGGCGGTCCGCGGCTCCGGCACAGCAAGGGCGGCAACCATTCCAAGGCGAGGAGGTCGACGGACGTGATCCTCGCTTTCCAGGTGGGCTTCGCGATCATCGCGGCGGCGCTGCTGGGGCTCTTCGTCTTCGGACTCCGCCGGCGCCTCATCCAGCGCCCGGGCGGCACCTTCGACTGCAGCCTGCGCCCGGCCCCCCCGGAGGACCGCCGAGCCGGGCGGCAAGACCGGCAAGGGCTGGGTCTACGGGATCGCCCGCTACGACAACGACCGGGTCGAGTGGTTCCGCGTCTTCTCCTACGCGCCCCGCCCGCGCCGCGTCCTGGACCGCCCGGCGATCGAGGTGCTCGGCCGCCGCGCCCCGCAGGGCTCCGAGGAGCTGGCGCTGCTCTCCGACGCGGTGGTGCTGTCCTGCGCGCACCGCGGCACCCGGCTGGAGCTGGCGATGAGCGACGACGCGCTGACCGGTTTCCTCGCCTGGCTGGAGGCGGCGCCGCCCGGCCAGCGGGTCAACGTGGCCTGACACCGGCCAGCCCGTCCCCCCGCACGGCCGGGCCGACCATGCCGCCTGCCGGCACCCGGTCCCCCCGCGCGCACCCCTCAGCGGTTCTCGCCGGGCACCCACAAGATGTCGCCGCGGTCCTTGTTCGCCGTCCGCGCCAGGATGAAGAGCAGGTCGGACAGCCGGTTGAGGTAAGTGGCCGTCAGCGGGTTCATCACCTCGGCGTGTTCGGCCAGCGCCGCCCAGGTGGAGCGCTCGGCCCGGCGGACGATCGTGCAGGCCTGGTGCAGCAGCGCGGCGCCCGGCGTCCCGCCGGGCAGGATGAAGCTGCGCAGCTTGTCCAGATCGGCCAGGAAGCGGTCGCAGTCGGCTTCCAGGCGGTCCACGTAGGGCTGCTCCACCCGCAGCGGGGGGTGCTCGGGGTCCGGCACCACCGGGGTGGCCAGGTCGGCTCCCACGTCGAACAGGTCGTTCTGCACCCGGACCACGACGGCGGCCACCTCCGGCGCCAGCCCGCCGAGCGCCAGCGCCACGCCCAGCGCCGCGTTCGCCTCGTTGGCGTCGGCGTACGCGGCGATCCGCGGATCGGTCTTCGCGGTGCGGCTCATGTCGCCCAGCGCGGTCGTACCGTCGTCGCCGGTACGGGTGTAGATACGGGTGAGATTGACCATGCCTCCGAGCGTAGGGCCTGACGTGCTTCCTCGCGCGGCGCCCAACTGTGCGACCAACGACACACGGTGACGGACCCGACATCCTGTCGCGCCCGGCGGTGGGCGGACGTTATGGTCCGGCTGAACCCCAACGGAGAGGTGTGTGAGCCGTGGCGAAGAAGCTCGCCGTCATCGGAGCCGGACTGATGGGTTCCGGTATCGCGCAGGTGTCGGCCCAGGCCGGCTACGAGGTGATCCTGCGGGACGTCACGGACGAGGCGCTCACGCGCGGCAGGGACGGCATCCGCGCCTCCTACGCCAAGTTCACCGCCAAGGGCAAGCTGACCGAGCAGGAGGCCGAGGCCGCGCTGGCCCGGATCACCACCACCACCGACCTGGACGCGGTGGCCGACGCCGATCTGGTGGTGGAGGCGGCCTTCGAGCACATCGAGGTCAAGCAGGAGATCTTCCGCGCCCTGGACCGCGTCGTCGGCGAGGACACGGTGCTCGCCTCGAACACCTCCGCCATCCCGATCACCAAGATCGCCGCCGCCACCGAGCACCCCGAACGGGTGGTCGGCACCCACTTCTTCTCGCCGGTGCCGCTGATGGGGCTGTGCGAGCTCGTCCGCGGCTACAAGACCAGCGATCAGACCCTGGCGCGGGCCCGCGAGTTCGCCGAGGGCGTCGGCAAGACCTGTATCGTCGTCAACCGCGACGTGGCCGGCTTTGTGACCACCCGGCTGATCTCCGCGCTGGTGGTGGAGGCGGTCAAGCTCTACGAGTCCGGTGTCGCCTCGGCCGAGGACATCGACGTGGCCTGCCGGCTCGGCTTCGGCCACGCCATGGGTCCGCTCGCCACCGCCGACCTGACCGGCGTGGACATCCTGCTGCACGCGACCGGCAACATCTACACCGAGTCCCAGGACGAGAAGTTCGCCCCGCCCGAGATCATGCGGCGGATGGTGGACGCCGGGGACCTGGGCCGCAAGAGCGGCCAGGGCTTCTACCAGTACTGAACCCGGCCGGACCCGAACACACCTGAACGGGCCCGTACCGGAACTGACCATGCGGAATCACTCTTAAGAGTGAATTCGGCGTCGGTTTGCCCACAGAAGGCAACTTCTCTATGCGAGGGACCGTCAGTGGTGTGAAGACCTACGGATCGGCCGGCAAGGCCACGCCAGCGCTTCGGGGAGTGACTATGCACATCAGGGGCGACCACGCCGAGCTGATCGTCGGGGGCCGCCTCGACGTGGTCAGCGCGGCGGACGCCCGTGCGGCCCTGCACATCGCCGTCGACTCCGGCTGCGGCGACCTGGTGCTCGACCTGACCGAACTCGACTCCTGGGACGCCACCGGGCTCGGCGTCATCATGGGCGCCCACCGCCGGGCCGGCCGGGCCAACCGGCGGCTGGTGCTGCGCGGGGTCCCACCGCAGATGCAGCGGCTGCTGGTGGCCACCCGGCTGCACCGTATCCTCGCGATCGAGGCCTAAAGGTGACGTTCGGCACGTAACGCAGGCGTGGAGGCCCCGGGCCTTCATGGATAGGGTGCGCACCCTTTAGAGTTTGCGCATCAATGGCCAGGAGGCGTGCACCCCGTACGCCGTAGAAGGGGAATCGGGCCGGGACCCGGCGCCGCCGTCGCGAGCGTGCGGTGGGCGCGCAGTCGTCTCGGTCCGAGGATGCCCCCGCACGTCACGCACCCGGGGGGCGTAGGACATGGATCAGCAGACCGGCGAGCAGCAGGGCGGTCGTCCCGAGGAGCGTCCGGCGGAACGACCGGGAAACACCGGCCCGTCGGGCGCCTCGGCGGGCTTCGACGCCTTCGGCGCGGCCCGGGCCCCGGGCGGTGCGTCCGCCCTCGGTGAGGAGTCGGCCGCCGGCGGGAGCGACGAACCGGATGTCTTCGGCGGCCGCACGGCCGGCGCGGCGGACGCGTCCGGCGGTCCGGAGCGGCCCGGCGGGCTCGAGCGGCGGGACAACTCCGAACGGCGGGACCGGGTCGGCCGGTTCGAGGCCGTCGGCAGCTTCGACGCGTTCGCGGCCGGCGCCAAGCGCCCCGCCGGATCCGCGCCAGGATCCGAGCCCGCGCAGCCCCGTCCGGCGCTGCCGCCGGCCGACTCCGGCCCCGGCAGCGCCCTGGTGGTCCGGCCGGTCGGCGAGCCGATGCCGCTGCAGCAGGGCACCTCGCTGTTCGACGGCACGATGCCGCTGCCGAAGGTGACCCGGCCCGCCCGCGACCCGCTCGCCCCCGAACTGGGCTCGCCCAGCGGCAGCACCTCCCGTATCCCGCGCGTCGTCACCCCCGAATACCTGCTGACCGTCAACCCGGTCGACGGCACCGAGGTCGTGCCCTGCCCGCCCGAGGAGCGGCGCACCCCGGTCCGCCGCACCCCGGAGGACCGCGCCGCCCGGATCACCGCCGGGCGCCCCACGCCGCCTCCCGGCCCGCCCGCGCCCGAAGTCCCGCTGCTGGAGCGGGAGGAGGAGCGCGAGCGGCTCATCCGGCTGCTGGCCCGGGGCCGTTCGACCCGCGTCACCGGCCCGTCCGGCGCCGGACGCACCGCGCTGCTGGAATCGGTCGCCAACGCCTGCACCGACCTCGCGCCCGACGGCGTGATCCGGCTGTCCGGCTACCACCGCACCGCCGCCGACCTGCTGCACGACCTCTACACCATCGTCTACGCCGGCGAGGGCTACCGCCCCGGCCGCGCCGAACTGTCGGACCTGCTGCGGGACGTGGGCGCCGTGGTCGTCCTGGACGACCTGGAGATCGGCGGCGCGGCGCTGGAGGAACTGCTGGACACCGCGCCCGAGTGCGCGTTCCTGATGTCCGCCACCCCCGACGTCCCCGCGCCCGCCGCCGACTCGATGGTCGAGGAGGTGCTGCTGTCCGGACTGACCCGGGTCGCCTGTGTCGATCTGCTCCAACTCGTCACCGGGCGGCGGCTGGAGGAGGACGAGACGGCATGGGCCGCCGACCTCTGGTTCGAATCCGAGGGTCTGCCGCTGCGCTTCGTCCAGGCCGGCGCGCTGCTGCGCCAGCGGGACGCGATGCGGCTGCCGCCGGACCCCGACCTGGACGACTCGGTGTGGCTGAACGGCTCGGCGCTGCTGGCGCCCTCCGACCCGCCGCTGCCCGACCTCACCGGTTTCGACGGGCCCGAGGCCGGCGCCGCCGCCCCCGAGATACCCCCGCCGCCCCCGCTGCCGCTGCGGCTGCCGGTCGACGACATACCGCTGCCGTCGCTCGCGGAGAGCGCCGCCCCGGCCGACCTGCTCGCCTCCCGGCTCAGCGAGGCCGCCCGCGAGGCCCTCGCCTTCGCGGTGGCCCTGGACGGCGAATGCCCGCACCCGTCGCACCTGCCGGCCCTGGTCGGCGACACGCACGGCGACGCGGCCCTGGGTGAACTGATCTCGGTCGGACTGGCCGTACCCGTCGCGTCGCACTTCCGGCTGGCGGCCGGCGTCGTCCAGCAACTCGGCCCCGCGCTCGCCGCCGACGGCGAACTCAACGACGTCCAGGCGCACACCGCCGCCCTGCACTACGCCTGGTGGACCGGCCACCCCTCGGTCACCCCGGAGCGGGCCACCGCCGAGTCCGAGGCGATCCTGGCGGCGATGACCGCCTGCCGGGACGGCGGCCACGCCAGCGCCGCGGTCCTGCTCGCCCGTACCGTCGCACCGGTCTTCGCCGCGGCCCTGCACTGGGGTGCGTGGGAGCGGGCGCTGCGGGTCGGGCAGGAGGCCGCCCGGCTGTCCGGCGAGGTCGCGGAAGAGGCCTACTTCCACCACGAGTTGGGCGTGCTGGCGCTGTGCACCGGCGGGATGGACCGGGCCCGCGCGGAACTCGAGGCCTCCATCGCGCTGCGCGGCGCGCTCGCCGACCGCCAGGGCACCGTCGTCGGACGGCGCACCCTGGCGCTCGTCAACGACCGGGTCGGTGCCTCCGCCCTCGAACTCCCCGCCGGGGCCCTGGAGCCGGCCTTCGCGCTGCCCGACACCTCGACCGTCGTCATCAACAAGGTGCCGGCCGCCCTCGACCGGGCGCCCTCGGTCCGCCGGCTGGCCGTCATCGGGTCCCGGCGCAATCTGGTCGCGGCCGGCACCGGGGTCCTGCTGGCCGCGGTCCTCGGCACGATCGTCACCCTGGGCGCGACCTCCAGCGGGGACGGCGCGCCCAATCAGGGCAAGCCGATCGAGACCGTCGAGCAGGACGCGCCCACCGACACGTCCCCCTCCGCGGTGGACGGCACCCACGCGGCGCCCCCGGCTGCCGCGTCCGGCTCGTCGTCGGCCTCCACCTCGGTGTCCACCACGGTCACCTCGCCGGCGGCCGGTGGCGCCAGCACGGCGCCGGGCCTGCCGGGCGGTCCCGGCGCACCGACCACCCCGCCGTCGGGCGGGACGACCTCCGGGCCGGGGAACCCGGTGCCGCCGCCGGGTGGGGGGCCGACCCATCACACGCCGCGGCCGCCGTCGTCACCGCCGCCGCATCACTCGTCAGCGCCCCCGCCGCCCACCACGACCCCGCCTCCCACGACTCCGACCACCCCGCCCACCACGCCCCCGCCGACCAGCACGCCTCCGACGTCGGGCGGACAGCAGTCCCAGTCCGCCTCGGTCAGCGCCTCGCCGGCCACGGTCAGCGCCCCGCCCGCGCCGGCCGGAACCGCCGGCAGCCCGTCGGCGAGCTGACCGCACCCCGACCCGGCACCGGGGCGGTGTAGGTTGCTGTGCTTTGGTTCCACCGTGGAGGGGTGCTTGAGGACTGCCAGGGACATGGCCACGCTGGATGCCATGGACATCGGCGACCACGCGTGCCTGGTGTCGGCGGATGCCGGGGTCGGCGCGGCCTACACGCGCGCGTTCGTGGCCGACGGCGCGCTGTTCGGCGACAAGGTCGTGGTCCTCGGCCCGCCGGGGGCCCGGCGCCTGTGGCCGGATGTGACGTCGTACGACCTCGGTCAGGCCGGCGGTTCCCTGCTGGGCGTGGTGCGCCGCGAGGCCCGTGAGGCCGGTGAGCAGGGCTTTCGTACGCTGCGGGTGCTGGCGCTGATGGACCGGATCTGGCCCGGGGGAGCCACCGAGCAGGCGATCGCCGAGTACGAGACGGGGATGGAGGCGTTCACCGCGGCCACCGGGGCTATGGTGGTATGTGCCTATTCGCGTGTTCACTTCTCGGACGGCTCCCTGGCGCAGGCACTGAGTGTGCATCCGCACCACGCGGGCACGCGAAACACAGTGGAGCCGAGTTTCCGGATATTTCAGGCACGAACGGAGCACTGGCACGTGACCGGCGTAGTGGATGCCGACGGGGCGCAGGCGTTCCGTTCCGCTGTCACCGTGATCGCCGCGGCCTGCCCGGTCCTGCGCCTGCACTGCGAGGACCTGGAATTCATGGACGCCGCCGGTATGCAGGCCCTGATCCAGGCCGCCCGGGAGCACGCCGGGCACCGCGTCCACCTGCTGGATGTGAACGACACGGTCCGCCGCTGCTGGGAACTGCTGGGGTACCACCGCCAGGACCTCCCCGTGGAGCTGGCGCCATGACGCCCCCCTCCGCCCTCGCCCCGGCCCGGGACCGCGGGGAAGCCGGCTTCCGGCACGAGATGTACCCGCACCACGGCACGGACGAATTCCTCACCGGCACGCTGTCCTTCATCCAGGACGCCCTGGCCGGCCAGGAGATCGTGCTGGTCGCGGTCTCCGCCGACAAGGAACAGCTGCTGCGCGCCGAGATCACCGGCGCCCCGGCCGGCGTCGTCTTCCTCGACACCGCCGCGCTCGGCCGCAATCCCGGACGGCTGATCCCGGCCTGGCAGGACTGGATCACCGCCCAGGCGCACGCCGGGCACCCGGTGCGCGGCATCAACGAGGCGGCGTGGTCCGGACGCACCGCCGCCGAGAGCGCCGAACTGCGTTACCACGAGTGGCTGCTCAACCGCGCCTTCACCGGTTCGCCGGCCTGGTGGCTGCTGTGCCCGTACGACACCACGACGCTCGATCCCGAGATACTCCGGGCCGGGCAGCGCTGCCACCCGCTGGTGCTGAACGCGGGCGAGCACACCCCGAGCGACGTCTTCAGCGACGAGCCGTATCCCCACGAGCCGCTGGGCCTGCCCTGCGACCCCTTCGACGAACTCACCTACAGCAGCGGCGGTCTGGCCGCGGTGCGCGAGAAGGTCGCCGCCTGCGCGGGCGCCAACGGTCTGGACGGTGCCCGGCTGCGCGAGCTCCAGGTCGCCGCCACCGAGTGCGCCGTCAACAGCATCAAGTACGGAGGCGGCGGCGGGACGCTGCGCACCTGGGTCGAGGACGCCACCTTGATCTGTGAGTTCCACGACGACGGCCACCTGGACGACCCGCTGGCCGGCCGCCGCAGGCCCACCGTCGACCAGCTGGGCGGCCGGGGTCTGTGGCTGGTGCACCAGCTCTGCGACCTGGTCCAGATCCGCACCGGCCCCGCCGCGGGCACCACCATCCGCCTGCACACCTACCTGGACCGGGGCGCGGACTGAGTCGGCGCCGCCTCAGAACAGCCGGTCCTCCGCCTTGTCGATACCGCGCAGCTCGTCGTAGTCGAGCACCAGGCAGCGGATGCCGCGGTCCTCGGCCAGGGTACGGGCCTGGGGGGCGATGCTCTGGGCGGCGAGGACACCGCCCACCGGGGCGAGCGTGGTGTCGCGGTTCAGGTACTCCAGGTAGCGGGTGAGCTGCTCGACGCCGTCGATGGTGGCGCGCCGCTTGATCTCGACCGCCCAGTGCCGGGGCCGGGGCAGCGCGGTCCCCACCTCGACGGCCTCGACAGCCTCCACGGCCTCGACGGCCACGGCTGGGCCGGCGGCCTCGCGGCAGAGGATGTCCACCGGGCCGATCGCGGTGGGGTATTCGCGGCGGACCAGGGTCCAGCCGTCGCCCAGGACCTCCATCCGGTCGGCCAGGAGTTCCTGGAGGTGGGCCTCCACGCCGTCCTTGATCAGGCCCGGGTCCACGCCGAGTTCATGGGAGGAGTCGTGCAGGATCTCCTCTATGGTGATGATCAACTGCTCGCCGGCCTTGTTGGTGACCGTCCACAGATTGTCCTCGGTCTCCTTCAACGAGCACGGCGGGGACATCCAGTTGAGCGGCTTGTAGGCGCGGTCGTCGGCGTGCACCGACAGACTCCCGTCCGCCTTGATCAGCAGCAGCCGGATGGCCGAGGGGAGATGGGCGGAGAGCCGGCCCGCGTAGTCGACGGAGCAGCGGGCGATCACGAGACGCATGGTCGGCAACGCTACTCGACCCGGTGCCCGCCGCGCGATTCGCCCCGGGGCCGCCCCGGCGCCTGCTACGGCCCCGGCGGACCCCCTTGTGAGGGGACCCGTACGACCCGTACGACTCCGGCCAACCCCCGGCGATGCGGCAAAAATGGCTGGTTGTGGGTGCCGCCGCCTGGTGCGGGTGAGGCGGGGGCGCCTACGGTTGAGGGCCGGGGGGCACGGGTGCGGCTGTCGCCGGAACCGGCTCCCGGAACCCATTCCTCCAGGGCCCATCACGCCTGGGGGGTACGCCCTGACCCCTTCCCTCTGAGGGGTCACGAGAGGAGTACCCATGTCGCTCGACGTCTCACCGGCCCTTCTCGAGCAGGCCGAGCGAGGCGAGGTCGACGAGCAGGAGTTCGTCGACTGCGTCCGGACGTCCCTCCCGTACGCATGGGAGATGATCAGCTCGCTGGTGGCACAACTCAAGGTTGACGGGGGGGAGTTCGCCGACAACCAGGTGCCGCCGCCGAGTGAGCAGGAGCGGGGCCAGCTGCTTCGCGCGCTGGCCAGCGATGCGATACGCGGCTCCCTGCAGCGGCACTTCGGGGTGCGGCTGGCCTTCCAGAACTGCCACCGCGTCGCGGTGTTCCCGCTGGACCCGGCGGTGGACGAGCGCTACGCGAAGTTCACCTCGGTCCGTGCCCAACTGCTCAACCAGTCGCCGGAGTTGCGGGACTGCTGAGGTCACGCGCAGCCGGCCGTCACTGACCACCGGCGGCCCGCCCCACCCGATGTGCTCCCGGAGCCGGACACCCGCCCCGATCCGCACCGATCCGCACCGGATCAGGCCAGTTCCGGGAGTACGTCACCGCCGAGCCGGGTCACATTCTCCAGCGTGGCGTCGAAATCGCCGGAGCCCTCGGCGAGCAGTGCGAAGCGCGTGATGCCGGTGGCCGCCGAGGTCGCCGCCAGCCGGTCGGCGCACAGCCGGGGCGGTCCCACCGGATGCAGCGAGCAGAGCAGCTCGGTGTAGCCGAGCGGATCGCGCATCGTCCGCGGACGTCCGTCGTGGGTGCGGTGCGCCGACAGGCCCTGCTGGAGCCAGCCGGGCATCGACTTGAGCAGGGTCTCACTGGCGTCCGCCCGGGTGTCGGCGACCTGGACCACCCCCGCCGAGACATGATCTGCGGCAGCCACCGCGTCGGGGGAGTGGCCGGCCGCCAGCGCGCTGCGCCGCCACAGCGCGACCATGCTCGCCTTGTCCTCGTCACCGCAGTGCATGCCCAGCAGCATCGGCAGCCCGCGCTCGGCGGCCAGCCGGACCGTACTGGGCGAGGTGCAGGCGACCACCACCGGCGGGCCGCCGCCGTCGAGCTCCCCGGGGCGCGGGACCACCGGCACGGCGGGGAAGGCGTAGCGCACCCCGGCCGCGCCCACCGCCGGCTCGCGCAGCCAGCTCAGCAGCAGGTCCAGCGACTCCGGGAAGCCCGTCTCGAAGGCGGCGATCCCGGCGCCGAACACCGCCAGATCCACCCAGGGGCCGCCGCGGCCCACCCCGAGCGTGAACCGGCCGCCCGACACCAGGTGCAGCATCGCGGCCTGCTCGCCGAGCGCGACCGGGTGCACCGTCGGGAGCACGCTCACCGCGGTGGCCACCCCGATCCTTGAGGTGCGCCCGAGCAGTACACCCGCGAGGGTGATGGCCGACGGGCAGACCCCGTACGGCACGAAATGATGTTCTGCCAGCCAGACCGCGTCGAGCCCGGCGGCCTCGGCCGCCTCCGCCGTGCGTATCGACCGGTGCAGCGCCTCCGCCGGGCCCTGGCCCGGAAACTGGGCGGCGAGAACGAATGTCCCAACGCGCATCGCTCACTCCCTCCTGCTCCCTCTAACGCTTGGCACGTGCCAAAGGCACGCGTGGTGGGCGGCGTTTTCATGATTTTCCGACGTCTCAACGCACATATGGCCCACTCGCCCTGTTCAGCCCGCCGGGCGGCGACCCTTACGCTGGACGGGACGTCCGTACTGCCCCCAAGAGCGCGAGGTGCGCCCATGTCGCCGCGTCGAAACCACCCGCAGGGCGCCGGCCGCTCCGACGGCGGCCGGCCCGGCCCCGACGACCGGGAGCGGGAGTCCGGCATCGGCTACGGGGCCACCGAGCAGTGGCAGGGCGAGGAATGGATCGTGCGGCCGGTCGCCGGCAGCGCCACCGCCAAGCACTACCGGTGCCCGGGCTGCGACCAGGAGATTCCGCCGGGGGTCGGGCACGTGGTGGCGTGGCGGGAGTACGGGGGAGTGGAGGATCGGCGGCATTGGCATCGGGCCTGCTGGAACGCGAAGGACCGCCGCACCAGTAAGGTGCAGCGGTCCCGGAACGCGCCCAGGTACTGAGCGGGGGCGTGACGTCGCCGGCGTGTCCTCAAACGCCGGACGGGCTGGTTTTGCTGGGCGTCGGCGGGTTGTCCTCAAACGCCGGACGGGCTGGTTTTGAAGGCCGGACGGGCTGGTTTTGCTGGGCGTCGGCGGGTTGTCCTCAAACGCCGGACGGGGTGGTTTTGAAGGCCGGACGGGGTGGTTTTGCTGGGGGGTCAGACGTCGCGGGTGTTCAGGGTGATGAAGGCTGCGGTCAGGGCCGCTGCCGTGATGCAGGCCAGGACGATGAGCTGGAGGACGCCGTTCTGGTTGTCGCTGCCGATCATGGGGATGCGGTAGAGCGAGGCCAGGGAGTTCGGCGAGGAGAACCTGATCAGGCCGTCGCGGGCCGAGGCGAGGCTGTCGGGCAGGAAGATGGCCACCAGGAGCGGCAGGAGCACCACGCCCAGCATGGTGGTGATCGCGCCGGCCGAGTGCCGCAGCAGGGTCCCGACGGCGAGCGCCAGCAGGCCGAGCAGCGCCACGTAGAGGCCCACTCCGACCGTCGCGCCGAGCCATTCGGCGGCGCTGGCCGTTGTCACCCCGTTCCGGATGACTACGCCCGCCTGGGTGCCCTCGCCGGGCGACCACGTCTTGCCGCCCACCACGCTCCAGCTCACCAGCGCGGTGACGGTGCAGGCGACCGTGGTGGTGACGAAGGACAGGCCGAAGAAGACGATCGCCTTCGCCGCGAGCACCCGGGAGCGCTGCGGGCATGAGGTGAAGGTGGTGCGGATCATGCCGGTGCCGTATTCCGAGGTGATCACCAGCACACCGAGGGTGATGATCGCCAACTGGCCGAGCATCAGCCCGAACAGGCCGGCCGCCAGCACCGGCACCGTGGTGTCGTTGCTGTCCGAGATCGGGATGACGACCAGCAGATTGATGCCGATCACCAGGAACAGCATCACCCCGAGCGTCCACATCGTGGATCGCACCGTCCGGATCTTGGTCCACTCCGAGTGCAGCGCATGGGACAGCCGGGTCTGCTCGATCGGGATCTGCGAGGCGAACGGGGACGGCGGCGCGTAGGGAAACGTCTGCGGGGCGGTCATCGGGCTTCCTCGTGGTGGGTACCGGCGGCGGCTTGCCCGGGCGCGCCGGGGAGGGTCGAGGCGGGACGGGCCGAGTCGGGGAGGGGCGGGGCGGGTACAGCCGGGGTTTGTCCGGCTGCCGCGGCTGGGGGCCGGCCCCAGCCGGTCTGTCCCCAACCGCCCTGCGGCGGCGCCGCCTGGAGCCCCTGCCGCGGGTCCTGCGTGGAGCGGTAGTCCACCGCGCCGCCGGTGAGCCGCATGTACGCCTCCTCCAGCGACGCCTGGTGCGGGGACAGCTCCCACAGCCGGATGTCCGCCTCGTGGGCGACATCGCTGATCCTGGGCAGTTCGAGCCCGCTGACCCGCAACGCCCCGTCCGGCTCCGGCTGTACGGTGGCCCCCGCCTCGGTCAGCGCCGTGCCCAGCTTCTCCCGCTGCTCGCCCTCCGCCGGGGTGCGCACCAGGGCGTAACCGGTGGAGTGCCGGGCGATGAAGTCCTTCACGCTCATGTCGGCCAGCAGCTGTCCGCGGCCGATCACGATCAAGTGGTCGGCGGTGAGCGCCATTTCGCTCATCAGGTGGCTGGAGACGAAGACCGTACGGCCCTCGGCGGCCAGCGCGCGCATCAGATGGCGCACCCAGTGGATGCCCTCGGGGTCCAGGCCGTTGACCGGTTCGTCGAAGAGCAGCACCTCGGGGTCGCCGAGCAGCGCGCCCGCTATGCCCAGCCGCTGCCCCATGCCCAGCGAGAAGCCCTTGGAACGGCGGCCGGCCACGTCCTGCAGGCCCACCACGCCCAGCACTTCGTCCACCCGGCGGGCCGGGATACCGGACAGCTGCGCCAGGCTCAGCAGGTGCTGGCGGGCGCTGCGCCCGCCGTGCACGGCCTTGGCGTCGAGCAGCGCCCCCACCCGGCGCGGGGCGTTGGGCAACTGGCGGTACGGCAGTCCGCCGATGGTCACCTGCCCGGACGTCGGCGCGTCGAGCCCCAGGATCATCCGCATCGTGGTGGACTTGCCGGACCCGTTCGGGCCCAGGAAGCCGGTCACCGTACCTGGCCCTACCTGGAACGACAGGTTGTACACGGCTGTTTTGTCGCCGTACTGCTTGGTCAGGCCGACTGCCTGGATCATGCTCCGCCCCTCGCGTGCCACGGGGGCACACGCCCCGTGGAGGAGGAAGCGTAGCGGGCGCCCGCGGTTCCCCGTCCAGGTCAGGCGTCGCGTTTCCTGAGCACCGCGTAGCCGCCGAGCAGCGCCACCACCACCCACACCGCCATGATGAGGATGCCGCCCCAGGGCCCGTACGAGGTGTGCTCGTCGCCGGACGGGACCACCTGGAGGATCTTCTGGCCGGCCTGGTCGGGGAAGTAGCGGGCGACCGTCCGCACCTTCGGGACGGCGCTCAGGATCGGCGAGACCAGGAAGAAGAACGGCATCAGGACGCCCAGGCCCAGCATCGGGCTGCGCAGCATCGTCGCCGCGCCGACGCAGAACAACACCAGCAGCGTCATGTAGAGCCCGGCGCCGAAGACCGCACGCAGCACCCCCGGGTCGCCGATGTGCGCCTTGTGCGGGCCGAGCAGCGCCTGGCCGAGGAAGAAGGTGATGAAGCTGGTGGCCTCACCGACCACCAGGGCCAGTACGCCGGCCACCGTGACCTTGGACAGGTAGAACTCGCCGCGCTGCGGGACGGCGGCCAGCGAGGTGCGGATCATGCCGGTGCTGTACTCGCTGGAGATCACCAGCACACCGAAGACGATCAGTGCCAACTGCCCCAGCGTCATGCCGAAGAAGCTGGTGTTGGTCGGGTCGAAGGTGAGCTTGTCGGATGCGGACAGGCTGCTGAAGGTGTTGTCGAACACCAGGCAGATCACCGCGCCGAGCGCGACGGTGACCAGGAAAGCCAGCGCCAGCGTCCACACCGTGGACCGTACCGAGCGGATCTTCGTCCACTCCGACTGGAGGACGGCCGAGGTGGCTGCCATGTCAACGTCCCTTTCCGGAACCGGGGTTGCGCCATCCGGCGCCCCACTGCGGCTGCTGGGGGTCGCGGCCGTCGGCCGCCGGGACGGGCTGGCCCGGCTGCTCCGGCCCGCCGTTCGGCAGCGCGCCCACCCCGGACGGGCCCGAACCCATCGCGCCCCCCGCGTGGTACTCCACCGAATCGGCCGTCAACTGCATGAACGCTTCCTCCAACGAGGCCCGCTGCGGGCTCAGTTCGTGCAGCACCAACTGGTGCTGGGCGGCCAGCTCGCCGAGTTGGGCCGGATCGCCGTCCTGGATCTCGAACGAGCCGTCGCCGGTCTCCACCACCGGGTGCCCGGCCTGATGCATGATGTCCTTCAGCCGCTCCACCTGCGGGGTGCGGATCCGCACGTAGGAGCGGGAGTTCTGGGCGATGAAATCGGCCATCGAGGTGTCGGCCAGCAGCCGGCCCCGGCCGATCACGATCAGGTGCTCGGCGGTCAGCG
Organism: Streptomyces sp. DvalAA-14; assembly: GCF_900091855.1. Lineage (GTDB taxonomy): Bacteria > Actinomycetota > Actinomycetes > Streptomycetales > Streptomycetaceae > Actinacidiphila. Next base: position 3,070 of record NZ_FMCH01000218.1, on the reverse strand, counting down.
CCATCTCGCTCATCAGGTGGCTGGAGACGAAGACCGTACGGCCTTGCGCGGCCAGGCTCTTCATCAGATTGCGGATCCAGTGGATGCCCTCGGGGTCCAGGCCGTTGACCGGTTCGTCGAACATCAGGATCTCGGGGTCGCCGAGCAGCGCGCCGGCGATGCCGAGCCGCTGGCCCATGCCCAGTGAGAAACCCTTGGACCGCTTCTTCGCCACCGCGGTCAGACCCACCGTCTCCAGCACCTCGTCCACCCGGCGGCGCGGGATGCGATTGGACTGGGCCAGGCACAGCAGATGGTTGTACGCGGTCCGGCCGCCGTGCACGGACTTGGCGTCCAGCAGCGCGCCGATGTACTTCAGCGGCTCGCTGAGCTGTGCGTAGTGCTTGCCGTCGATCCGCACATCGCCGCTGGACGGGGAGTCCAGACCCAGCAGTATCCGCATCGTGGTGGATTTGCCCGCGCCATTGGGCCCGAGGAATCCGGTCACCACGCCGGGGCGCACGGTGAAGGTCAGTTGATCGACAGCGGTTCTGTCCCCGTACCGCTTGGTGAGCCCCTGCAACTCAATCATGGGGTGAGGCTAGCAAGACACGGCGGAACCCCCGATCCCGAGGGGAAAAGACGGGACGGGGGTTCCTGGAATTCCGCGGGAACGACCGGTGTCAGCGCGACTGCTGCGCCGGGACGCCGCGCGAGATCGGCTCGTCGTCGGCGGGGGAGGTGGCCGCGGCCACCGCGGCACCGGTCAGCGTGGCCAGCATCTCGCGGACGTTGGTCAGCTGGGCGTTGATGCTGTCGCGGCGGTTGGTGAGCGCCGCCAGCTCGCGCTCGGATTCGCTGCGGATCCGGTCGGCCTTGGCGTTCGCGTCGGCCACGATGTCCTCGGACTGGCGCTGTGCGGTCTCCACCGTCTGGCGGGCGCGGCGCTCGGCGTCGGTGCGCAGCTTCTCCGCCTCCAGGCGGAGCTGCTCGGCACGGTGCTCGATCTCCGCCAGGCGCTTCTCCGCCTTGGCCTGACGCGAGGCCAGGTCACGCTCGGACTGCTCGCGGCGCTTGGCCAGGTTGGTCTCGAAGTCCGCGGCGGCCTGGGCGGCCTTGGCGCGGGTCTCCTCGAACAGCGCGTCGGCTTCCTCACGCTTGGCCTGCGCGTCCTTCTGCGCGTCGGCGCGCAGCTGGGTGGCGTCGCCCTTCGCCTTGTCGACGATCCGCGCGCCCTCGTCCTCGGCCTTCGCCTTGCGGTCGTTGGCGAAGCTCTCCGCGTCGTTGCGCACCTGCGAGGCGGCCGACTCGGCCAGCTCGCGGTGCTGTTCGGCGGCGCGGCGGGCCTCCTCACGCAGGTCCTTGGCCTCCTCCTCGGCCAGCCGGAGGATCTTCTCCACACGCGCGCCGAGTCCGGCGTACGACGGCTCCGAGTCGTTCACCTGAGCCTGGGCGTTCTGGGTTTCGAGGTGCAGCTCCTCGATGCGCTTCTCCAGCGCGGTAATGCGGGTGAGGGCGCTGTCACGGTCGGCGACGAGCTTGGTGATGCGGTCGTCCACCTGTCCGCGGTCGTATCCGCGCCGCACGAGCTCGAAGCCGAAGGGGGAGGAAGTGTCGCTCATGGGGTTCCTGTCGATTCAGACCGGTGAGGTGATAGAGGGAATCCTAGGGGCCCAGGCGGCGTGTCACCGAGCCATTGCGCATCAGGTATGAAAAAGGTCCGCTCAATCGAGTGGAGCATCATCTGCGCGCTTGCCGCTCGTTCGGGTTGTTCCGGCGCCGGCACCCGCGGCCACCGTGCTCTTGGAACTTCCACTGCTCGGTGCCTCGAACGACTCCAACGCCTCCAGCACGTCCTGGACACGGGAGATCTCCGCATTGATGTCTTCTCTGCGGCGCACCAGGATCTCCAATTCTCTTCTGCCGTCGCCCACCGTGCGTTCCGCCTCGGCGCGGGCCTCCCTCTTGACCCGTTCCGCCTCACGCTCGGCTTCGGCCTTCTTCTGCTCGGCCTCCTTGAGGAGGCCCTCGACCTTCTTGACGGCGGCGATCCGAACCTTGCTCGCCTCCGACGTGGCCGTGGACTTGATCTCGGCGGCCTTGGCCTCCGCCTCCGCGAGCTGCTCGGTGGCCGCGGCCACCAGCTTGTCCACCCGCTCGCCGACTGTCTTCATCGCCTCCGCGGCCTCCTTGCGGGCCCGCTCGTGCAACGCGTCGACCTCGGACTCGGTCCGGGAGCGCAACTCCTGGGTGCGTTCGCGGATGGCGGTCTGATCCTGGCGGGCCTCACGCAACAGCGTATCCGCGTCCGTCCGCGCGCGCTCCACCAAGCCGTTGGATTCCGCGGTGGCGTCGTTGACGATCCGCTCGGCCTCGGCGCGGGCCGCGCCCACCATGGTGTCGGACCGCTCCTCGGCCTCGGCCGCGGTCTTGCGCGCCTCCGCCTGCGCCTTGCCCATCAGCTCGTCGGCCTGCTCCGCGGCCTCGCTGCGGCGCTTGTTGGCCGCCTCGCGGGCCTCGTCGAGGATGCGCTGCGACTCGTCGCGGGACTGCTCGGCGTCGCGTTCGGCGGTGTCCAGCGCGTCCTTGGCCAGGATGCCGAGGCGCTCGGCCTCCTCACGGGCCTTGGTGACCAACTGGTCGGCCTGGGAGGCCGCGTCGGTACGCATCCGGTTGGCGTCCTCGCGCGCCTCGGCGCGCAGCCGGTCCGACTCCTCTATGGCCTCGTTGACTTGGTGGTCGGCCAGCGAACGGGCCGCGTCCGCCTCTTCCTTGCTCTCCCGGCGGATGCGCGCCGCGTCCTCGGAGGCGCGCTCCCGCTCGGAGTTGGCGTCGGCGTGCAGCCGGTCGGCCTCGCCCTGCGCGTCGGCCCGCAGCTGGTGCGCGGCGTGCTCGGCGGCCGAGCGCAGCCCGGCGATCTCCTCCTCGGCCTCCTGGTGCAGATGCGCCACCGAGTCCCGCACCTGCTGCGCGGTGTTCTCCGCGGCGGCCACCAGCTCGCCGGCCCGCTGCTCGGCCTCGGCGACCAGCCGGTCCGCCTCGGCGGCGGCCTCCTCGACCCGGCGGCGGGCGGCGGCGAGCAGTTCCTCGC
>NZ_FMCH01000470.1 GCF_900091855.1 Streptomyces sp. DvalAA-14 | reverse complement strand
GCCAGCCCGCCGGAGTGCGTACGGTCCGACGCGAGCAGCACCGCCGTCACTGCGGCCCCGCGCCGCGCCAGCCGCGCCCCCGCGAACAGCGCGTCCCCGCCGTTGGACCCGCTCCCCGCCAGCACCACCACCCGTGCGCCGTACACCCGCCCCAGCACATCCCCGCACGCCGCGGCCAGCCCGGCCGCGGCCCGCTGCATCAACGCCCCTTCGGGCACGCCCGCCATCAGCGCCGCCTCCGCCGCCCGAACCGTCTCCACGCCGTGCCCGTACCGCATCCCGAACCTCGCCTCCCGTCCAACCCGACCCACCCGCCCCCTATCTTTGCCGCCCGCCGCCCCCTGAAGCGCTTCCGCCTTCCAGCGGCGAGCCGCGGGGGGCGTTGCCGTGGGGGGTGGGGCGGTGAGGCGGGGGCGGAGCATTGAGGCGGGGAGCGCCCGGGGGGTGGGTGGCGCCGGGCGCGGGAAGGCGCCGTCGGGCGGGAAGGCGCGAAAAGTGGGGGCCGTTGGGGCAGAGGGCGCCGGGGGGTGGGGCCTAGACGGGAGCCGTCCGGCGGGAAGGCGCCGGGGGTGCGGAGGGTGGGGCTAGACGGGAGCCGTCCGGCGGGAAGGCGCCGGGGGGATGGGGGCCGTCTGAGCGCCGGGGCACCGCTTCGTGGGTGCCGTAGCGGCGCGAGGGTGCCGCGGGGTGGGTGCCGTAGCGGCGCGAGGGTGCCGTCGGGTGGGGGACGTAGCAGCGCGAGGGTGCGGTGGGGGCCGTCCGGCGCGAGGGTGCCGTCGGGTGGGAGCCGTCCGGCGTGTGGGTACCGCCCTTTCCCTTTTTTTGCCGCGCCCTCGCCTCCGGCCGCTTAGACCCGGTCTCGACGGTCGATCGTGCTCGCTCGCTCGTACCTCACTCACTGCGCGCGTTCTCCCTTTCGAAACCGGCGCGGCCTTTGGCTCGGTCGCTACCGGCGAACCGTCGGGCGCAGGGTGCGGCCACCGGTGGACCGTCGGGCGCATCGCGGAGGCGGAAGCGGGCCCCTTCGCTCACCCTGCGCCGGAGGGCACGCTTGACCGGTCACTTGGCGCCGTGGGGTTCGCCGGTAGCCAGCGAGCCAAAGGGCGCGCCGGTTTCGAAAGAGACGAACGACAAGCGAGGAACGAGCGCAGGAGAGAGGAACGTCGAGACCGGGTCTAAGCGCCCGGAGGCGAGAGGGCGGCAAAAAAGGAGAACCCTATCCCTCCGCGATGACCACCGCGGAGGCGATGCCCGCGTCGTGGCTCAAGGAGACGTGCCAGGCGGTGACGCCGAGGGCGGCCGCGCGGGTGGCCACGGTGCCGGTGACGGAGAGGTGGGGGCGGCCGGAAGGGGTGCTGGTGATCTCGGCGTCGAGCCAGTGGAGGCCGGGTGGGGCGCCCAGGGCCTTGGCGAGGGCCTCCTTCGCGGCGAAGCGGGCGGCGAGGGAGGCCGCGCCGCGGCGCTCGCCGCTGGGGAGGTGGAGCTCGGTGGGGGTGAAGAGGCGCTCGACCATGCCGGGAGTGCGGGCCAGGGCCGCGGTGAAGCGGTCGATCTCGGCCACGTCGATACCGACTCCGACGATCATCCGACGATCACCCCAGCGAACTCGCACATGCCCGTCAGCTTAGGTGGGCGGCCGACACCCGCGCATCGCCAGGATCGCCCGCCGGAAGCACACCCGTGGAGCAGCCCGGCGGCCGGGCGCCGCCGGACCGCCGGAGCCGGGCCGGCGAAGCGGCCGCGTACCGGATCGGCCAGCCGGGTCACCGGCCCAGCGACCCCGCCGCGCGGCGCCGTCCCGCCCCCTGGACAATGGCCCGGTGCCGACCACCAGCGCCCCCACCAGCCCCTACGTCGATCTGACCCGGGATCAGTGGCGCACCTTGCGCGAGCGCACCCCGCTGCCGCTGACCGCCGACGAGGTGGAGCGGCTGGGCGGCCTCGGGGACGTGATCGACCTGGAGGAGGTGGTGGACGTCTATCTGCCGCTGTCCCGGCTGCTGAACCTCTACGTAGGCGCGCACAGCGGTCTGCGCGGCGCCCTGAACACCTTCCTCGGCGACCTGGCGGGCGGCGGCCAGGGTGCCCAGCCCGCCACTCCCTTCGTCATCGGGGTGGCCGGCAGTGTCGCGGTGGGCAAGTCCACCACCGCGCGCCTGCTGCAGGCGCTGCTGGCCCGCTGGCCGGAGCACCCCCGGGTCGAACTCGTCACCACCGACGGCTTCCTGCTGCCCAACGCCGAACTCGACCGCCGGGGCCTGATGTCCCGCAAGGGCTTCCCCGAGTCCTACGACCGCCGGGCGCTGACCCGCTTCGTCGCCGACGTCAAGTCCGGCCGCAGCGAGGTCGGGGCGCCCGTCTACTCGCATCTGAGCTACGACATCGTGCCCGGGGCGCGGCAAACCGTCCACCGCCCCGACATCCTCATCGTCGAGGGGCTCAATGTGCTGCAGCCCGCGCTGCCCGGCAAGGACGGCCGGACCAGGATCGGCCTCGCCGACCACTTCGACTTCAGCGTCTACGTGGACGCCCGCACCGAGGACATCGAGCGGTGGTACCTGGGGCGCTTCCGCACGCTGCGGGCGACCGCCTTCCAGGACCCGGAGTCCTACTTCCGCAAGTACACCCAGGTGGCGGAGGCCGAGGCACTGGACTACGCCCGGCTGATCTGGCGCACCGTCAACCAGCCCAACCTGGAGCAGAACGTGCTCCCGACCCGGGGCCGGGCCACGCTGGTGCTGCGCAAGGGCCCGCAGCACCGGGTGCAGCGCCTGAGCCTGCGCAAGCTGTAGGCCCGCGCGCCGGGGCCCGCGTCCGTACCCGGGCCTCGGGCCCGTCCCGGGCGTCCCGCAGCGGCCTGAGCCCAGCGAGCTCCCCCCCGCGACCTCAGCCCAGCACCGACTTCACGACGTCCGCCAGCCGTCCCGCCACCGTCCGCGCGTGGTCGATGTCGGCGGCCTCCACCATCACCCGGACCAGCGGCTCGGTACCCGACGGGCGCAGCAGCACCCGGCCGGTCGAGCCGAGTTCGGCTTCCGCCTCCACGACCGCCGCGGCCAGCTCCGCCGCGGAGTCGACCCGGCTCTTGTCCACGTCGGGCACATTGATCAGCACCTGCGGCAGCCGCCGCATCACGGTGGCCAGGTCCGCCAGCGGGCGCCCGGTCTCGGCGACCCGGGCGGCCAGCAGCAGCCCGGTCAGCGTGCCGTCGCCGGTGGTGGCGTGGTCCAGCACGATGACGTGCCCGGACTGCTCGCCGCCGAGCGCGTAGCCGTGCTCCTTCATCGACTCCAGCACGTAGCGGTCGCCGACCGAGGTCGCCACGAACGCGATGCCCTCGCGCTCCATCGCCAGCTTGAAGCCGAGGTTGGACATCACCGTGCCGACCACGGTGTTCTCCCGCAGTCCGCCGCGGTCGCGCAGCGACACCGCCAGGATCGCCATGATCTGGTCGCCGTCGACCTCCTGGCCGGCCGCGTCCACCGCCAGGCAGCGGTCCGCGTCGCCGTCGTGCGCGATGCCGAAGTCGGCGCCGTGCTCGACCACCGCGGCCTTGAGGGGTTCCAGGTGGGTGGAGCCGCAGCCGTCGTTGATGTTGAGGCCGTCGGGCTGGGCGCCGATGGTGATGACTTCGGCGCCGGCCCGGGAGAACGCCTCGGGCGAGACCCAGGACGCCGCGCCGTTCGCCTCGTCCAGCACGATCTTCAGCCCGTCGAGGCGGTTGGGCAGTACGCCGATCAGGTGAGCCACGTACTGGTCGAAGCCCTCCTGGTAGTCGCGGACCCGGCCGACACCGGAGCCGGTGGGGCGGTTCCAGGGGGCGCCGGTGCGGTGCTCGGCGTAGACCGCCTCGATCCGCTCCTCCAGCTCGTCGTCGAGCTTGTGGCCGCCGCGGGCCAGGAACTTCACCCCGTTGTCGGGCATCGCGTTGTGGCTGGCCGACAGCATCACGCCGAGGTCGGCACCCAGCGCGCCGGTGAGATACGCCACCGCGGGGGTGGGCAGCACACCGACGCGCAGGACGTCCACGCCCGCGCTGGCCAGGCCCGCCACCACGGCGGCCTCCAGGAACTCGCCGGACGCCCGCGGGTCGCGGCCGACCACGGCCACCGGGCGGTGGCCCTCGAAGCCGCCTGCCTCGGCCAGCACATGCGCGGCCGCGACGGACAGGCCGAGTGCCAGCTCGGCGGTGAGGTCGGCGTTGGCAATGCCCCGCACTCCGTCGGTGCCGAAGAGTCGTCCCACTGTTGTTCCTCCGATGACGTGCGAGGTGCGGCGGCCCGGCATACGCAGACACCGCTGGTCGTACCACCACACATATACGCCCCGCGCGCGTAACGCGAACGCCCCGGAGGCACCAGTGTGTCTCCGGGGCGTTCGACACGCCGGGCGGGATGGGTGTGCGGTCCCGCCGGAGGCGTCAGCGCTTGCTGAACTGCGGCGCCTTGCGGGCCTTCTTCAGACCGGCCTTCTTCCGCTCGACCGCGCGGTCGTCACGGGTCAGGAAGCCGGCCTTCTTCAGCGGGCCGCGGTTGTTGTCCACGTCCGCCTCGTTGAGCGCGCGGGCGACACCCAGGCGCAGCGCGCCGGCCTGGCCCGAGATGCCGCCGCCGTTGATCCGGGCGACGACGTCGTAACGGTTGTCGAGCTCCAGGACCTTGAACGGCTCGTTGACTTCCTGCTGGTGCACCTTGTTCGGGAAGTAGCCCTCGAGGGTGCGACCGTTGATCTTCCACTTTCCGCTGCCCGGGATGATCCGGACCCGGGCGATGGACTGCTTGCGGCGGCCGGTGCCGGCGGCCGGCTGCGGGTCGCCGAAGCGGGACGCGAGCGACTCGGAGGTGTACTCCGACTCGACGGCCTCCGACTCGAAGGTCGTGATCTCGTCGTAGGACTCTTCGCCCTCGACAACGGTCTCGGGAGTGGTCTCAGCCACGGTTCTCCTCAGATTCTTTCTGGTAGGCGGTGGCCGGGACTACTGCGCGACCTGGGTGATCTCGAACGGCTGCGGCTGCTGGGCCGAGTGCGGGTGCTGGTCACCCGCGTAGACCTTCAGCTTCGAGAGCATCTGGCGGCCCAGGGTGTTCTTGGGAAGCATGCCCTTGACGGCCTTCTCGATGGCCTTCTCGGGGTGCTTGTCCAGCAGCTCGTCGTAGCGGACGGAACGCAGACCGCCGGGGTACCCGGAGTGGCGGTAGGCCATCTTCTGGGTCTTCTTGTTGCCGGTCAGGTGCACCTTGTCGGCGTTGATGATGATGACGAAGTCACCGGTGTCGACGTGCGGGGCGTAGATGGGCTTGTGCTTGCCCCGCAGAAGGGACGCGGTCTGGGACGCCAGACGACCCAGGACGACGTCCTGCGCGTCGATGACGTGCCACTGGCGAGTGACATCGCCGGGCTTGGGGCTGAACGTACGCACGGTCGTAGCCTTCGCTTCTTCTCAGTGAGTGTGTCCTGACAAGGCCACCCGGACGATCACGACAGCCCTGGCTGCCTTCGGGGACGCAACCCGTCGGCGTGCCGCTGTCCATCGGCCCGGTGAACCGGCGTAAGGGCCCCTCACGTGAGATAGAGCAAGCCAATACGCATAACGAACTAGGAGGATACCCGTGGGGGCCCGCACGGGTCAAAACGCCGGTGCCGCGACCGTCCCGCGCCTGCCCGCGGTCCGGCGCTCGGGCCATCCGCGGGCCGGTCCGCTCAGCGCTTGCGCTCCACCCGCCGCTCGTCCCAGACCGGTTCGGCCGACTCCCGCACGAGCCCGTCCGAGCCGAAGACCAGATAGCGGTCGAAGGAGCGGGCGAACCAGCGGTCGTGGGTGACCGCCAGCACCGTACCGTCGTACGACTCCAGGCCCTCCTGCAGGGCCTCGGCGCTCTCCAGGTCCAGGTTGTCGGTGGGCTCGTCCAGCAGCAGCGCGGTGGTGCCGACCAGCTCCATCAGCAGGATCTGGAAGCGGGCCTGCTGCCCGCCGGAGAGCTTGTCGAAGGGCTGGTCGCCCTGCCGCTCCAGCTCGTAGCGGCGCAGCACCGACATCGCCCGGCCGCGGTCGTGGGCGTGCTCGGACCACAGGATGTCCACCAGGGTCCGGCCCAGCAGCTCGGGGTGCGCGTGGGTCTGGGCGAAGTGCCCGGCCACCACCCGGGCGCCCAGTTTGAAGGTGCCGGTGTGCGCGACGTCCGGATCGCCGGCCAGCAGCCGCAGGAAGTGCGATTTGCCGGAGCCGTTGGAGCCCAGCACCGCGACCCGCTCGCCGTAGAAGACCTCCAGGTCGAACGGCTTCATCAGCCCGGTCAGCTCCAGCTGGTGGCAGGTGACCGCCCGCACCCCGGTACGGCCGCCCTTGAGCCGCATCCGGATGTCCTGCTCGCGCGGCGGCTCCGGCGGCGGGCCGGCGTCCTCGAACCGTTTGAAGCGGGTCTGGGCGGCGTGGTAGCGGGAGGCCATGTCGGGGCTGATGGACGCCTGCTGGCGCAGCCGCAGCACCATCGCCCGGAGTTTGGCGTGCTCCTCGTCCCAGCGGCGGCGCAGTTCCTCGAAGCGGGCGAACCGCTCCTTGCGCGCCTCGTGGAAGGTGCCGAAGCCGCCGCCGTGCACCCAGGTCGTGGAGCCGGCCACGCCGGTCTCCACGCTCACGATCCGGTCGGCCGAGCGGGCCAGCAGCTCGCGGTCGTGGCTGACGAACAGCACCGTCTTCTTGGTCTGGGCGAGTTGCTCCTCCAGCCAGCGCTTGCCGGGGACGTCCAGGTAGTTGTCCGGCTCGTCCAGCAGCAGCACCTCGTCCGGGCCGCGCAGCAGCGCCTCCAGCACCAGCCGTTTCTGCTCGCCGCCGGACAGCGTCTTGACCTCGCGCCACTGGGCCCGCTCGTACGGGACGCCGAGCGCGGCCACGGTGCACATGTCCCAGAGCGTCTCGGACTCGTAGCCGCCGGCCTCGGCCCATTCGCCCAGCGCGTGCGCGTAGGCCATCTGGGCGGGCTCGTCGTCCTGCGCCATCATGGCCAGCTCGGCCGCGTCCACCGCCGCGGCGGCCTGCTGGATGCGCGGCCGGGCCACCGAGACCAGCAGGTCGCGGACGGTGCGGTCGTCCCGGACGCTGCCGACGAACTGGCGCATCACGCCGAGGCCGCCGCTGACTGTGACGGTGCCGGCGTGCGGTTTGAGCTCACCGGCGATCAGCCGGAGCAGGGTGGTCTTGCCGGCCCCGTTGGGACCCACCAGGGCCGCCACCGCGCCGTCTCCGACCCGGAACGAGACGTCGCCGAGCAGCGCCCGCCCGTCCGGCAGGTAGTAATCGATGTGCGCTGCTTCCACATGTCCCATGGGAGCGATTCTCCCCGGGGCGGCTCATTCGTCCCAAGTCGTTTTCGCCGCCGCCTTCCCGAATCACGAGAAGGGCCGGTACGGCAATATGATGCGCGACATGACTGAAGGGCCCGGGCAGCAGCCACCACAGGATTCGCCTTCCACCGCCCCCGAGGGCGGCAGGCGCGAGGTCCTGGAGGGACGCGTCATCCCCTCACGGTCGCAAGCGCAGCGACAGTACGACGACCGTCCGCCGCAGCAGACGGCGCCACCGGAGGACCCGCGGCAGCAGTACGCCGCGCCGCCACCGTCCGGCCCCGGGTCGTCCGGCGCCCCGCAGGCACCGGGCGCCGGACCGGCCTG
>NZ_FMCH01000202.1 GCF_900091855.1 Streptomyces sp. DvalAA-14 | reverse complement strand
GGCCTACGCGCTGCAGAGCCGGCCGCCCCAAATGGCGACATCCCTGGCGGTGGCCGCAGCCGTCGACGCCCACAGCACCCCGCAGCAGCGCGTGTTCATCTGGGGGATGCACCCGGAGATCTACCCGCTGGCCGCCCGACGACCGGCCAGCCGCTTCCTGACCGCGGGCCTGCTCACCAACTTCAGCGGCAACGGCAACCCGCACCGCGTCGGCGCGGCATACGCGGTGCCCGGCGCCTGGCCGACCCTGCGCCGCGAACTGGCCACCACCCCTCCGTGCCTGGTCGTCGACGAGTCCGCCGACACCCCCTACCGCCTGGCCGATTACCCGCTCCTCGAGGGCCTGCTGGCGCAGGGCTTCCACGAGGTCGCTGCGGTGGAGGGCACCCGGATCTACCGGCGTGCCCGCTGCTGATACCCGCCCGTACCCGCCCGTACGACCGGCGCGCCGCGGCATCCGCCGATGCCGGGTCCTCATCGCCGTCCACCTGCCGGCCGGGCCGGACTGCCCGCATCTCCGGCGCGGAGTCCTGCGCCGCGCCTACGCCGTCCCTACGCGCACCGGCATACGCGCACCGGCGTACAGCGGCTAAACAGGCACGACGGCCCGGCCGGCCGGTCAGCCGAGCCATCCGTGCCAGCGGGCGTGCGGAGGGGCGCACCGCCCTGAGGCAACCGCCTGCTGGTAGCCGCGCTCCGCCCGTGCCTTGTCCGCCCGGACCGTGTCCTTGGTGTCGGACCGTTCGACCTCGCCGAGAGCCGTGTACGTGCCGGCGAAGACGACGACGCCGCAGTGCGGGCGCACGGACCCGGTGGCGTACCAGCCGAGCGTCGTGGCGGCGGCGACGACGCAGACGCCGAGGACGAGCCCGCGGGGGCCGCGCGACAGGTGCGGGGATCACCCGCGGATTCTATGCGGCGCCGGCCGGCTGCCCGGGGCGGTCGACGGACACACCGCCCGCCCGGCTCCCGAGGAGGCGGCCCGGTCCACACCGTCGACGCAGCGCGCGCCCGGGCAGCGGTCGGCCTGCGCCCACGGCCCGGGGGAACGCCGGCGCGGAACATCCGGGGGCGGGCCCGGGCGCGGGCACGCACGGGGTGGTCGTCGCGGGGCGGGCGTTCCGAGGGATCCGTTCGGTCC
>NZ_FMCH01000570.1 GCF_900091855.1 Streptomyces sp. DvalAA-14 | reverse complement strand
ACCTGCACGCCGGGACCCGCTTCGGCGGCGGGCTGGCGGCCGGCGACCAGATCGGGGTGCGCGGCGGCCGGGTCGGCGGCGACGTGATCATGGGCAGCAAGGTCGAGCACCACTACCGCTCCGGCCCGGCCCGCACCTCCGGCGAGCTGCCGCCCGCCGAACTGGCGGAGCTGGCCGCGGTGTTCACCGGCGACCCCGGGCAGCTGGACGCGGCGCTGGCCCGGCTGCGCGAGGAGCGCGTCCTGGTGCTGTCCGGCGCCCCGTTCACCGGCCGCCGCAGCGCCGCGCTGATGCTGCTGCGCGGCCTGGGCGCCGCCCCCGTCCGGGCGCTGGACCCGAAGACCCCGCCGGCCGAGCTGGAGAAGGCACTGACCGGGGACGCCCGCGGATATCTGCTGGGCGACCTCGCGACCGACCGGGACAAGCCGCTGCGCGACATCGACCTGTTGGGCGTGCGGGGGATGCTGGCGGCGAAGAACGCCTATCTGGTGATCACCACCGGGCTGTACGCCTCGCTGCACGGCGTCGATCCCGTCGAGTGGCGGCCGCCGGCGCCCGAAGCGGTGCTGCGGGCCCACCTGCACCGGCGGGTGGACGATCCGGAACGCGAGCGCGAGCTGCTCGCACTGGAGCCGGCCCGCGACTTCCTGGCCCGGGACCACCACCAGTTGCGCGAGGCCGCCGCCTTCGCCGCCGCGCTGGCCGGCTACGCCCGGGGCGAGCGCACGGCGCGGGAACTGCGCGACTTCGGCCTGGCGGCGGTGACCGAACAGGTCCGGGAGTGGCTCGACGACGAGGTGACACCGCTGCGCGACAAGGCGTTCCTGGTCTCGCTCGCCGCCTTCAACGAGGCGCCCTACGCGCTGGCCGCCGAACTCAGCGACGAACTGCTGGCCGCGCTGCAGCGGACCGAGGACCCCGGCAGCCGGCCGCGGATCCCGGTCTTCGGCACCTCCATCACCAAGCGGCTGCTGCTGGCCCGTGCCCGCGGCTACGAGGAGGAGGAACACACCGAGTGGGGCCCGGTCGGCCAGTACAAGGCCGCCTTCGAGCAGCCGCTGGCGCCGGTCGTCCTGCTCCGCGAGGTGTGGACGGGCTACCCGTCCGCGCGGCCCGCCCTGATCGAGTGGCTGCGCCGGCTCGCGGACGACGGGCGCCCGCTGGTCCGCACCAGGGCCGCCGTCACCGCCGCCGTCCTGGTCCACGCCGACCTGCCGTCGGCCATGGCGCTGATCGTGCAGGGCTGGGCACGCGCCCAGCGCTACCGCTTCTGCCTGGTCGCCGCGAACACACTCGCGCTCGCCCACGCCCTCGGTGTCCCCAACGTCCCCGGCATTCTGCGGGCCTGGTGCGACAAGGACCAGCCCGAGCAGCGGCTGCGCTGGACGGCGATCCGCGCGTACGCCCTGGTCGGCACCGACATGCCGGCCGAGGCACTGGAGGCGCTCGCCGACGCGGCCCGCGCCCAGGGCCGCGAGGAGGACGCCGAGGAGATCGCCCAGTCGGTCGCGCTGCTGCTGACCGCCCCGGCCGGCGAGGTCCGCGCCGTCGTCCTGGCCGGTCTGGTCGACCTGCTCCAGGACAGGCCGCCGGTGCGCCGGATGGCACTGCGGGCCTTCGTGCTGGCCTGCGAGCACACCGACGACCTGCTGCTCCTGCGCTGGCACGCCGACGCGGCGGCGCTGGGCAGCACCGAGGACGACCGCCACCTGGCAGCGCTGTGGCGGACCGCCCTGGGCGATCTGTCGCACACCGGCGACGCGCTCGGGGCGCTCCGCCGCTGGGTACGGGAGGCCGACACCGACCCGGCGGCCGAACGGGCACTGGCCGGGCTGCTGCCCGCCATGGCGGTGACCGGCGACGACCGCAAGCGCCTCAGCCACCTGCTGCGGACGCTGCACGGCAAGCGCGGCGGGCCGCCGCCGGCGGTGGCCGACCGGCTGCTCGCCGTCCTCTAGTGCGCCCACCGCACGAGAACAGCACCCCAGAAGAGCAGTACCGCACAAGAACAGCAAGGCACCGGAACAGCAAGGAGAGATGAGCCATGGCGGATTTCCGCCGCCCCCCGGAGTGGGACCAGGGCGCCGACCGGCACAGCACGCTGCGCGACCCCGTACTGACGGTCCGCCAGCTGACCCGCTTCGAGTACCGCAAGCACTACACCCGGATCGACAACGCGCTGGTCTTCACCACCGGGCGGGGCGGCTTTGACGCCTACCTCCCGCCGCGCCGCCCGACCCGGTCCGAGGTCGCCGCCAAGCGGTACACCGCCGTCTACGAGGTGGACATGGGTGTCCACCGCGACGCGGTGTCCCTGCGGCTGCCGAGCGACAACGACGCCTTCGACTTCTCGGGCGAACTGGAGCTGAGCTGGCAGGTCGTCCGGCCCGAGCTGTTCGTGGCCAGCGGCGAACGCGATGTGCCGGCGCTGCTGACCCGGCGGCTGGAGGAGCTGGTCCGCCCGCGCAGCCGCAGCTTCCCCATCGACCACGGCTCGGCCGCCGAGCGGGCCGCGCTGGACGCGGTGGAGAAGGCCGGCCCGCTCGGTGGCGACATCGGGCTGCGGGTGGACCTGACGCTGCGGCTGCGGGTGGACGACGAGGCGATCACCCATCAGCAGGCGCTGCGTCAGACCCGGTACGCGGACGAACGGCTCGGCCCCGCGCATGAGTTGGCGATGCGTGAGGACCGGCTCCAGGCCGAACGGGTCGCCGCCCGGGCCCGGCAGGAGCACGAGCTGGCGATGCTCCAGGGCCGCGCCGAGATCGAACGCCAGAGCCTGGAGGCGCAGAAGATCGCCTACTACCAGCACTACCTCCAGCACGGCGGGGTCGCCGCCTGGGCGCTGCACCTCTCCCAGCACCCGGAGGACTCCCGGCTGGTGATGGAGAACCTCCGGCAGGACCAACTCGCCCTGATCAGAAGTCAGATGGGCGTGGCCATGGAGGTGCTCAAGGGCGAGGGCCTGGAGGACTACCAGCGGGAGAGCATCAACAAGTACGCGGTCGACATCGTCGAGGAGGTCCTCACCCGGAACCTGCCGGGCGCCGGTCCGACCCCGCCCGCCCCGGGCGGGCTGCCCTGGGAGGGGTCCCACGGCGGGGCCGCCGACCGGCCGCCGGCTGATCAGGACGCTCCAGCGGCGGAGCAGCCGTAACGGCGGCCGCGGCCGGCCACCGGCCCGGCGTCACGCACTGGTGCGCGCAGCGCGACATCACCCTTGTTCGGACTTGTTCGGAAGGCCCATCGTCATGACCGTCCCACCCGACCCCGCCTACCCCATAGTGCCCGCGGCCCCGGCCGCTTCCGCGCCGCCACCCCCGCCGTACCCCGGGGCCACCCAGGCGCCCACCCCGGTCCCGCCGCCGTACCCCGGGGCCGGCGTACCGGCGACCCCTCCCCCGCCGACGCCCACGCCTAGGCCCACGCCCACGCCCGCCGCTGTCCCCGCCGCTGCGAGCCCCCACCCCCATGAGATGGACTTCGACCAGCCGGGCCGGGTCCACCTCGCCGAGCGCCAGCGCGGCGCCGACGCCACCGCCTGGGGCCAGCTGCTGCTGCACCTGCCGAGCCTGCTGGTCAGCCTGGTGCTGGTCGTCGCGGTGGCCACCACCTTGCTGCCGGCCGGTATCGGCTGGGTGCTGGTGCTGCTCTGGATCGGCTCGGGCGCCCTGGTCTTCCACCCGCCCGCCGAGGGCGTCTTCGCCCGCCACCTGCTGCATCTGCGCTACCCCACCCCGCAGGAGCGGGCCCGGCTGGAGCCGGTGTGGCGCGGGGTGGCCGCCCGGGCCGGCGTCGAGAGCCGGAAGTACGAGCTGTGGATCGAGGACAGCGACGAGCTCAACGCGCTGGCCGCCGCCGGTCACATCGTCGGCGTGACCCGCTTCTCCCTCGACACCCTGCCCAGCGGCCAGCTCGCCGCCGTGCTGGCCCACGAGCTCGGGCACCACACCGGCGGCCACGCCTGGTCGTCGCTGCTCGGCTACTGGTACGGGCTGCCCGGCCGCCTGGCCTGGGCGGCGGTCCGGGCCGTGGCGCGCTTCGCGCTGCTGCTCGGAGCGCGCGTCAACGGGTGCGCCGCGGTGATCGTCCTGGCCGTCCTGGGCGGCCTGGTGCTGACCTTCGCCGCCCACTACTGGCTCATCCTGCTCCCGCTGCTGGCCGCGCCCTACCTGCTGGCCGCGGTCGGCCGCCGCACCGAATTACGCGCCGACCAGCACGCGGCGGCGCTGGGCTTCGGGCCGATGCTGGCCGAGGTGCTGGGCGCCATGCACACCCAGGAGCAGGAGGCCGAGCGCGCCGCCGCCCGGGCGCTGTCCGCCCACGGGGCCGCCGCGCCGTCGGGCGAACCGGCCCTGCTGGCCAGGCTGCTCATCTCGCACCCCGACTACCACACCCGGCTCCACCACCTGCGGCCGTACCTGGAGCCGTCCCGCTGAGCCGCGCCGGGCGGTCACCGGAGGGGGGTGACCGCCCGGCGCACCCCGGGGGATTCCGCGCGGCGGACCGGCCGGCCCGTCAGCTGCCGGCGATCACGCTGAACACGAAGAGCAGCGCCCAGGAGGCGATGCCCAGGTAACCGATCCACAGCCCGGCGGTGGCCAGTCCGTCGCCGTCGTCACCGTTCGCGGCGATCTCCCGCTTGGCGCTATGGCCCAGGACGACCGCCACCACCGACCCCACCCCGCACAGGCCGCTGCCGGCCAGCGAGCAGACCAGCGCGGCGATCGCCTTGCCATTGGTCCTGGGCGGCGGCGGTGGCAGCGGATAGGGGTACGGCCGCATCGCCGGCCCGGGAGCCGGCGGTCTCGGGCGCGGCACGTCCGCGGTGAGAACGTCCAACTCCTGGTACGTACGCGCCCGGTACGCCTGGCCGACCCGGTCCTCGTACTCGTCCAGGGTCAACCGCCCCTCGGTGAACGCGTCCTTGAGGACGTGCACCGCTCGCTCACGATCCGCATCACCGGCAAGCATGCTTCCATCATGCAGCAGGGCGGCCGCTCCCGGAGAGGAACGACCGCCCTGCGTTCATCTGATGGGCCCGGACGGGCCCGGCTGGGCCGCGGCGGACTCAGCCCGCGACCTCAGCCCATGACCTCAGCCGTTGTACGGGCCGTAGTCGTAGTCCTCCAGCGGGACCGCCTGGCCGGAGCCGGTGCCGAAGGGGCTGTAGTCGATGTCGTCGTAGCCGACGGCCGAGTACATCGCGGCCTTGGCCTCCTCGGTGGGCTCCACCCGGATGTTGCGGTAGCGGGACAGACCCGTACCGGCCGGGATGAGCTTGCCGATGATGACGTTCTCCTTCAGGCCCAGCAGCGAGTCGGACTTGGCGTGGATCGCCGCGTCCGTCAGCACCCGGGTGGTCTCCTGGAAGGACGCCGCCGACAGCCACGACTCGGTGGCCAGCGACGCCTTGGTGATACCCATCAGCTGCGGCCGGCCGGAGGCGGGGTGACCGCCTTCGGTGACCACCCGGCGGTTCTCCTGCTCGAACCGGCCCCGCTCGACGAGCTCGCCGGGCAGCAGCTCCGCGTCACCCGACTCGATGATCGTCACCCGGCGCAGCATCTGCCGGATGATGATCTCGATGTGCTTGTCGTGGATCGACACACCCTGCGAGTTGTAGACCTTCTGCACTTCCTGCACCAGGTGGATCTGCACCTGGCGCTGGCCGAGGATCCGCAGCACGTCGTGCGGGTTGGTGGCGCCGTAGGTGAGCTTCTGGCCGACCTCTACGTGGTCGCCCTCGCCCACCTGGAGCTTCACGCGCTTGGAGATCGGGTAGGCGATCTCGTCGGCGCCGTCGTCGGGGGTGACGACGATCTTCTTGGTCTTCTCGGTCTCCTCGATCCGGACCCGGCCGGCCGCCTCGGAGATCGGGGCGACACCCTTCGGGACACGGGCTTCGAAGAGCTCGACCACACGCGGCAGACCCTGCGTGATGTCGTCACCTGCCACACCACCGGTGTGGAAGGTACGCATGGTCAGCTGCGTGCCGGGCTCACCGATCGACTGGGCCGCGATGATACCGACGGCCTCGCCGATGTCCACCAGCTTGCCGGTGGCCAGCGAGCGGCCGTAGCAGAAGGCACAGGTGCCGACGGCCGACTCGCAGGTGAGGATCGAGCGGGTCTTGACCTCCTCGACCCCCAGCCGGACCAGCTGGTCGATCAGCACGTCGCCGAGGTCGACGTTGGCGGTCGCGACGACCTTGCCGTCCACCACCACGTCCTCGGCGAGCATCCGCGCGTACACGCTGGTCTCGACGTCGTCCGTCTTGCGCAGCGTGCCGTCCTCGCCGCGGCTGGCGATCCGCAGCTTCAGACCGCGCTCGGTGCCGCAGTCCTCCTCGCGGATGATCACGTCCTGCGAGACGTCCACCAGACGACGGGTCAGGTAACCCGAGTCGGCGGTGCGCAGCGCGGTGTCGGCCAGGCCCTTACGGGCACCGTGGGTGGAGATGAAGTACTCCAGCACGGACAGGCCCTCACGGAAGGACGCCTTGATCGGCCGCGGGATGGTCTCGTTCTTAGCGTTCGAGACCAGACCGCGCATACCGGCGATCTGCCGCATCTGCATCATGTTTCCGCGGGCGCCCGAGTCGACCATCATGAAGATCGGGTTGGTCCGCGGGAAGTTGGCGTTCATCGCCACGGCGACCTCGTTGGTCGCCTTGGTCCAGATGCCGATCAGCTCGTCGGAGCGCTCCTGCTTGGTGATCAGACCGCGCTCGTACTGCTTCTGCACCTTCTCGTCCATCGCCTCGTAGGAAGCGATGATCGCCTTCTTCGCCTCCGGCACCACGATGTCGGTGACGGCCACCGTCACACCCGAGCGGGTGGCCCAGTGGAAGCCGGCCGCCTTCAGGTTGTCGAGCGTCGCCGCCACGATGACCTTCGGGTAGCGCTCGGCGAGGTCGTTGACGATCTCGGAGAGCTGCTTCTTGCCGACCGGCTGGTCGACGAAGGGGTAGTCCTCGGGCAGCAGCTCGTTGAAGAGCGCGCGGCCCAGGGTGGTGCGCAGCCGGAAGGAGTCGCCCAGCTGGTACGGCCGGCTGTCGTCGTCGCCCTCGACGGGCTCCGGCGGGGTCCAGCCGCGCGGCGGGACGGTGCCGACCGGGAACCGGATGTCGACCGGGGCCTGCATCGACAGCTCGCGGTTGTCGAACGCCATGATCGCCTCGGCGGTGGCGCCGAACGCCCGGCCCTCCCCGATGACCTCGCGCTCCTCGGAGTCCGTGGTCAGGAAGAACAGCCCGAGCACCATGTCCTGGGTCGGCATGGTGACCGGCCGGCCGTCGGCCGGCTTGAGGATGTTGTTCGAGGACAGCATCAGGATGCGGGCCTCGGCCTGCGCCTCGGCGGACAGCGGCAGGTGCACCGCCATCTGGTCGCCGTCGAAGTCCGCGTTGAAGGCGGTGCAGACCAGCGGGTGGATCTGGATGGCCTTGCCCTCGACCAGCTGCGGCTCGAAGGCCTGGATGCCCAGGCGGTGCAGGGTCGGTGCCCGGTTGAGCAGCACCGGGTGCTCGGCGATGACCTCTTCCAGCACGTCGTACACGACCGTGCGGCCGCGCTCGACCATGCGCTTGGCCGACTTGATGTTCTGCGCGTGGTTCAGGTCCACCAGGCGCTTCATCACGAACGGCTTGAAGAGCTCCAGCGCCATGGCCTTGGGCAGACCGCACTGGTGCAGCTTGAGCTGCGGGCCGACCACGATCACCGAACGGGCGGAGTAGTCGACGCGCTTGCCGAGCAGGTTCTGGCGGAACCGGCCCTGCTTGCCCTTGAGCATGTCGGACAGCGACTTCAGCGGACGGTTGCCGGGGCCCGTGACCGGGCGGCCGCGGCGGCCGTTGTCGAAGAGCGCGTCGACGGCCTCCTGGAGCATCCGCTTCTCGTTGTTCACGATGATCTCGGGCGCGCCGAGGTCGAGCAGTCGCTTCAGGCGGTTGTTGCGGTTGATCACCCGGCGGTACAGGTCGTTCAGGTCGGAGGTCGCGAAGCGGCCACCGTCCAGCTGCACCATCGGACGCAGGTCCGGCGGGATGACCGGGACGCAGTCCAGCACCATGCCACCGGGCTTGTTGGTGGTCTGCAGGAACGCCGAGACGACCTTGAGGCGCTTGAGGGCGCGGGTCTTCTTCTGGCCCTTGCCGGTGCGGATGATCTCGCGGAGGCGCTCGGCCTCCTCGTCCAGGTCGAAGGACTCCAGGCGCTTTTGCAGCGCCGCGGCACCCATCGAGCCGGAGAAGTACGTGCCGAAGCGGTCGCGCAGCTCGCGGTAGAGCAGCTCGTCGCCCTCCAGGTCCTGGACCTTGAGGTTCTTGAAGCGGGCCCACACCTCGTCGAGGCGGTCCAGCTCGCGCTGGGCGCGGTCGCGCAGCTGCTTCATCTCGCGCTCGGCGCCTTCGCGCACCTTGCGGCGCACGTCGGCCTTGGCGCCCTCGTTCTCCAGCTCGGCGAGGTCGGCTTCCAGCTTCTTCTGGCGGGCCTCCACGTCGGCGTCCCGGCGCTGCTCGATCTGGCTGCGCTCGACGGAGACCTGGGCCTCCAGCGACGGCAGGTCGCGCGTACGGCGCTCCTCGTCCACCCACGTGATCATGTACGCCGCGAAGTAGATGACCTTCTCCAGGTCCTTCGGGGCGAGGTCCAGCAGGTAGCCGAGGCGGGACGGGACACCCTTGAAGTACCAGATGTGGGTGACCGGCGCGGCCAGCTCGATGTGGCCCATCCGCTCACGACGCACCTTGGCGCGAGTGACCTCGACGCCGCAGCGCTCGCAGATGATGCCCTTGAAGCGGACACGCTTGTACTTGCCGCAGTAGCACTCCCAGTCCCGGGTGGGGCCGAAGATCTTCTCGCAGAAGAGCCCGTCCTTTTCCGGCTTGAGGGTGCGGTAGTTGATGGTCTCCGGCTTCTTGACCTCGCCGTGGGACCAGGTCCGGATGTCGTCCGCGGTGGCCAGGCCGATCCGCAGCTCATCGAAGAAGTTGACGTCGAGCACTGTGTCGTCAATCCCTCTCGGGTTGATTCTCAAAAATGGTCTGGACGGGTCCTGGGGGTCCCCCCGAGCCGCGTGCGCGGATCAGGGGGCGGAGCGGCACCGGGTCTCGGGGGAGGCCCGGTGCCAACCCGTCAGACCTCTTCGACGCTGCTCGGCTCGCGCCGGGACAGGTCGATACCGAGCTCCTCCGCCGCGCGGAACACGTCCTCGTCCGTGTCCCGCATCTCGATGGACATACCGTCCGAGGACAGCACCTCCACGTTGAGGCAGAGCGACTGCATCTCCTTGATGAGCACCTTGAAGGACTCGGGGATGCCGGGCTCGGGAATGTTCTCGCCCTTGACGATGGCCTCGTAGACCTTCACGCGGCCGAGCACGTCGTCGGACTTGATGGTCAGCAGTTCCTGGAGGGCGTATGCGGCGCCGTACGCTTCCAGCGCCCACACCTCCATCTCGCCGAATCGCTGTCCGCCGAACTGCGCCTTACCACCCAGCGGCTGCTGGGTGATCATCGAGTACGGACCGGTGGACCGGGCGTGCAGCTTGTCGTCCACCAGGTGGTGCAGCTTGAGGATGTACATGTAGCCGACCGAGATCGGCTCCGGGAACGGCTCGCCGGAGCGGCCGTCGAACATCCTGGCCTTGCCGGAGGGCAGCACCATGCGGTCGCCGTCGCGGTTGGGGACCGTGGCCTCGAACAGGCCGGCGATCTCGTCCTCGCGGGCGCCGTCGAAGACCGGGGTGGCGACGTTGGTGTTCGGCTCGACGTGGCCGGCACCGATGGTGTCCAGCCTGCGGGCCCACTCGTCGGCGATCCCGGCGACGTCCCAGCCCTGCTTGGCCAGCCAGCCCAGGTGGATCTCCAGCACCTGTCCCGGGTTCATCCGGGACGGGACGCCGAGCGGGTTGAGGATGATGTCGACCGCGGTGCCGTCCTCCAGGAACGGCATGTCCTCGACCGGCAGGATCTTGGAGATGACGCCCTTGTTGCCGTGGCGGCCGGCCAGCTTGTCGCCGTCGGTGATCTTCCGCTTCTGCGCCACGTACACGCGCACCAGCTGGTTGACACCGGGCGGCAGCTCGTCGCCCTCCTCGCGGTCGAAGACGCGGACGCCGATGACCTTGCCGACCTCGCCGTGCGGCACCTTCAGCGAGGTGTCCCGCACCTCGCGGGCCTTCTCGCCGAAGATCGCGCGCAGCAGCCGCTCCTCCGGGGTCAGCTCGGTCTCGCCCTTGGGCGTGACCTTGCCGACCAGGATGTCGCCGGCCACCACGTCGGCGCCGATCCGGATGATCCCGCGCTCGTCGAGGTCCGCGAGGACCTCCTCGGAGACGTTCGGGATGTCCCGGGTGATCTCCTCGGGGCCCAGCTTGGTGTCCCGGGCGTCGACCTCGTGCTCCTCGATGTGGATCGAGGACAGGACGTCGTCCTGCACGAGGCGCTGCGACAGGATGATCGCGTCCTCGTAGTTGTGGCCCTCCCAGGGCATGAACGCCACCAGGAGGTTCTTGCCGAGGGCCATCTCGCCCTCTTCGGTGGACGGGCCGTCGGCGAGCACCTGGGTGGCGACGACGCGGTCGCCCTCGTTCACCACGACCTTCTGGTTGAAGGAGGTGCCCTGGTTGGAGCGGGAGAACTTGGCGACCCGGTAGGTGTTGTAGGTGCCGTCGTCGTTGGTGACCGTGACGTAGTCCGCGGAGACCTCCTGGACCACACCGTCCTTCTCGGCCTTGATGAC
Organism: Streptomyces sp. DvalAA-14; assembly: GCF_900091855.1. Classification (GTDB taxonomy): domain Bacteria; phylum Actinomycetota; class Actinomycetes; order Streptomycetales; family Streptomycetaceae; genus Actinacidiphila. The sequence goes on along the minus strand of NZ_FMCH01000570.1, from coordinate 17,049 downwards.
GTCGCCCGCGTCGACCGCGCAGCGGTACTCCATGCCGGTGCCGACCAGCGGCGCTTCCGACTTGATCAGCGGCACGGCCTGGCGCATCATGTTCGATCCCATGAGCGCGCGGTTGGCGTCGTCGTGCTCCAGGAACGGGATCATCGCGGTGGCGACCGACACCATCTGGCGCGGCGAGACGTCCATGTAGTCGACGTCGTCGCCGGGGATGTAGTCGATCTCGCCGCCGCGGCGGCGGACCAGCACCCGGGACTCGGCGAACCGCAGGTCCTCGGTCAGCGGCGCGTTGGCCTGCGCGATGACGAAGCGGTCCTCCTCGTCGGCGGTCAGGTAGTCCACGTCGTCGGTGACGACACCCTCGATGACCTTGCGGTACGGGGTCTCGACGAAGCCGAAGGCGTTGACCCGGCCGTAGGAGGCCAGCGAGCCGATCAGGCCGATGTTCGGGCCTTCCGGGGTCTCGATCGGGCACATCCGGCCGTAGTGGGACGGGTGCACGTCGCGGACCTCGAAGCCGGCCCGCTCACGGGACAGACCGCCGGGGCCCAGCGCCGACAGGCGGCGCTTGTGGGTCAGGCCGGACAGCGGGTTCGTCTGGTCCATGAACTGGGACAGCTGGCTGGTGCCGAAGAACTCCTTGATGGAGGCGACGACCGGCCGGATGTTGATCAGGGTCTGCGGCGTGATCGCCTCGACGTCCTGGGTCGTCATCCGCTCGCGGACCACGCGCTCCATCCGGGCCAGGCCGGTACGGACCTGGTTCTGGATGAGCTCGCCCACGTTGCGCAGACGGCGGTTGCCGAAGTGGTCGATGTCGTCGACCTCGACCACGATCTGGGTGCCGCTGTTGCCTTCGGTCTCGGTCTCGCCGGCGTGCAGCTTGACCAGGTACTTGATGGTGGCGGTGATGTCGTCGGTGGTGAGCACGCCGGCGTCCAGCGGGGCTTCGCCGCCCAGCTTCTTGTTCACCTTGTAGCGGCCGACCTTCGCCAGGTCGTAGCGCTTGGGGTTGAAGTAGAGGTTCTCCAGCAGGGTCTGGGCGGCCTCCTTGGTCGGCGGCTCGCCCGGGCGCAGCTTGCGGTAGATGTCCAGCAGCGCGTCGTCCTGGCCCTGGGTGTGGTCCTTCTCCAGGGTGGCGCGCATCGACTCGTACTCGCCGAACTCCTCCAGGATCTGCTCGGTGCTCCAGCCGAGCGCCTTGAGCAGCACGGTGACCGACTGCTTGCGCTTGCGGTCGATGCGGACACCGACCATGTCGCGCTTGTCGATCTCCATCTCCAGCCAGGCACCCCGGGACGGGATGATCTTGGCGGAGAAGATGTCCTTGTCGGAGGTCTTGTCGATCTGGCTGTCGAAGTAGACACCCGGCGAGCGGACCAGCTGCGACACCACGACACGCTCGGTGCCGTTGATGCAGAAGGTGCCCTTGTTGGTCATCAGGGGGAAGTCGCCCATGAAGACCGTCTGGGACTTGATCTCGCCGGTCTCGTTGTTGGTGAACTCGGCGGTGACGAAGAGCGGCGCGCCGTAGGTGAAGTCGCGCTCCTTGCACTCGTCCAGCGAGTTCTTCGGGGGCTCGAAGCGGTGGTCACGGAACGTGAGTGACATCGACCCGGAGAAGTCCTCGATCGGAGAGATCTCCTCGAAGATCTCCTCCAGACCGGACTTCCTGGGGACATCCTGCCCACTGTCAAGGGCCGCCTCGACCCGGGCCTTCCACGCGGCATTCCCGAGCAGCCAGTCAAAGCTCTCGGTCTGGAGCGCGAGGAGGTTCGGAACTTCGAGCGGTTCACGGATCTTCGCGAAAGAAATGCGCAGCGGTGCGGTGCTTGCGCCGTTGTTCGAGTTGGTAGTCGAGGCGTTGCGCGAGGCGGCCAAGAGGGGGTCCTTCCGAGGGCTCGGACTCACTACGCGCGTACCGGTCCACCCCTGAGCTGAAGAGAAATCCCTGATGACAGGCCTCTTCAGTGTCGCTCAGATACGGGCATGCTCCTGGTGACGGGCCAGGCAGCAGCTAACAGGCAGCGCAAAGGGTCAGTGTAGCCACTTGGCCCACTGATGTCCAGAGCTGTGATTCGGAGTACCGAATCGTCGCCCCCTCGTCTACCTCGCGGGGCCCGGCCCTCGGAGCCCGGACCCGCTGTCCGTCACGCTGCATAGCCATGCATTCCCGCTTCGGCGCCGATCCATGCATCCGACCCGGATCGATCTCGGGGACGCACGCAGGACGCATCAGGCGCGTCCTGAGAATTGCGCGATGCGTGCCCCACGTCAAGGCCCCAGCCTCGCGTAGATCGAAAACGGCCGGGGGCGGCCACCCATTCGGGTGGCCGCCCTCGGCGGGTGGAGCAGTGCCGGAGCGGGGCTCCGGCGGAGGTCGGGCCGGGTACTACTTGACCTCGACCGAGGCGCCGGCCGCCGCGAGGGCGTCCTTGGCCTTCTCCGCGGCTTCCTTGGTGGCCTTCTCCAGAACGGCCTTCGGAGCGCCGTCCACGAGGTCCTTGGCCTCCTTCAGACCCAGCGAGGTCAGCTCACGCACGACCTTGATGACCTGGATCTTCTTCTCGCCCGCGCCGGTGAGGATGACGTCGAACTCGTCCTGCTCCTCCGGGGCCTCGGCGACGGCGCCCGGGCCCGCGGGGCCGGCGACGGCGACGGGGGCGGCGGCGGTGACGTCGAACTTCTCCTCGAAGGCCTTCACGAACTCGGAGAGCTCGATGAGGGTGAGGGTCTCGAACTGCTCGAGCAGCTCGGCCTGGCTGAGCTTCGCCATGATGGCGGTCCTTCCACTAATTCGGCTGGTGCCGGATGTACATGTCGGCGGGCGTACTCGGTGCCCGCTGGACTACCGAGCAGTTACTCGGCAGCCTCGGCGGGAGCCGGCGTACCGGCACCGCCCTGCTCGTCTTCCGCCTTCTTGGCCCGAAGCGCCTCCGCGGTGCGGACGAACTTCGAAGGAAGCGCCTGGAAGAGCGCGGCAGCCTGGGACTGCTTGCTCTTCATGGCGCCCGCCAGCTTGGCGAGCAGAACCTCGCGGGACTCGAGGTCCGCGAGCTTCTTGATCTCGTCGGCGGACAGCGCCTTACCGTCAAGGACACCGCCCTTGATGACGAGAGCGGGGTTGTCCTTGGCGAAGTCACGCAGACCCTTCGCCGCCTCGACCGGGTCACCGGTGACGAAGGCGACGGCCGACGGACCCGCGAACAGGTCGTCGAGCGTGCTGATCCCGGCCTCGTTGGCCGCGATCCTGGTCAGCGTGTTCTTCACCACGGCGTACGTGACGTTCTCACCGAGCGAACGGCGCAGCGTCTTGAGCTGCGCCACGGTGAGACCGCGGTACTCGGTCAGCATCGCGGCGTTCGAGGAGCGGAACTGATCCGTCAACTCGGCAACCGCGGCAGCCTTGTCGGGCCTCGCCATGAGTCTCGGCCTCCTTCCGGGTGATTGCGGACCGCCCGGCGTTGAAGGAGGAGACATCCGAATGAGTTCGAATGGCAGCGAAATGCGAAACGCCCCGGCGCAGGCGCACGGGGCAGAACTCGACGGAGGCATACTGCTTCCGGAGATCGTTCTCGGTCACCTGCGCGGGCCGTCCGCAGTCAGCGGATCCTTCGGCCGCCCCACCCCCTGCGGGGCACGGCGACAACCAGCGGTCTATGGCTTCTCGGGCAGCGTACGGGACCGGTCCCCCGCCGGGCAAATCGCCCCCGTCGGCCCTCGCCGCGGGGAACGGCGAGGGCCCCGCCGCCGGTGAACCGGCAGCGGGGCCCTGGCCGTGGGATCGCGGGTCAGACGGACGCGGGGTCCTCTTCGACCAGCAGGTTGCGGGTGCGGTTGGGGTCGACCTGGATGCCGGGGCCCATGGTGGTGGAGACGGCGGCCTTCCGCACGTAGCGGCCCTTCGCCGCGGACGGCTTCAGACGCAGGATCTCGTCCAGCGCCGCCGCGTAGTTCTCCACCAGCTGGGTCTCGTCGAACGACACCTTGCCGATGATGAAGTGCAGGTTCGAGTGCTTGTCCACGCGGAACTCGATCTTGCCGCCCTTGATCTCGGTGACCGCCTTCGCCACGTCGGGCGTCACGGTGCCGGTCTTCGGGTTCGGCATCAGGCCGCGGGGACCGAGCACGCGGCCGAGGCGGCCGACCTTGCCCATCAGGTCCGGGGTGGCGACGACGGCGTCGAAGTCCAGCCGGCCCTTCGCCACCTCGTCGATCAGTTCGTCGGAGCCGACGATGTCGGCTCCCGCGGCTTCCGCGGCCGCAGCACGGTCACCGGTCGCGAAGACCAGGACCCGGGCGGTCTTGCCGGTGCCGTGCGGAAGGTTCACGGTGCCACGGACCATCTGGTCGGCCTTGCGCGGGTCGACACCCAGGCGGAAGGCGACCTCGACGGTCGAGTCGAACTTGGTGGTCGCGGTGTCCTTGGCGATGCGGACGGCCTCCAGGGGCGCGTACAGGCGCTCCTGGTCGATCTTGGCGTCCGCAGCGCGGAGAGACTTGCTGCGCTTGCTCACGTGCTGCTCCTGTCAATGGATGGAGTCGTGGTGCGGGCCGAGCCGGGCCCTGCCACAGGGGGTGCTACGGGAGTGGGCCGCCGGCCCAGGTCCCCCGCCGTCCGGGCGTCAGCCCTCGACGGTGATGCCCATCGAACGGGCCGTACCCGCGATGATCTTCTCCGCGGCGTCCAGGTCGTTCGCGTTCAGGTCGGGGAGCTTGGTGGTGGCGATGTCCCGCACCTGGGCGCGGGTCAGCTTCGCGACCTTCTTGACGTGCGGCTCGCCGGAGCCCTTGTCCACGCCCGCGGCCTTCAGGATCAGCTTGGCGGCCGGCGGCGTCTTGGTGATGAAGGTGAAGCTGCGGTCGTCGTAGACCGTGATCTCCACCGGGATCACCATGCCGCGCTGCGACTCGGTGGCCGCGTTGTACGCCTTGCAGAATTCCATGATGTTCACGCCGTGCTGGCCCAGCGCGGGGCCGACCGGCGGTGCCGGGTTGGCCGCGCCGGCGTTGATCTGGAGCTTGATCAGCCCCGTGACCTTCTTCTTCTTGGGAGGCATTGCTCTCTCCGGGTCCTGTTGAGAGTGTTCGTGCCTGCGAGCAGGCATACCGCACCACTTTAGCGGGTATTGGCGCCGGACTGCGAAACGGGCCGCCGCTCCCCGGCCCCGGCGCCGCTCGACCGTAGTCTCGGAGCGGGCTGACACCGGCCCGCCGAGAGGAGAACCCATGGCCACCACCCCGCTCACCGAGGCCGAGTTGGACCAGGCGCTGAGCGGCCTGCCCGGCTGGACCGTGACGGGCGGCGCCCTCAGCGCGTCGTTCACGGCCGACCGGGCCGTGCTGCCCGGCCTGTACGCGGCCGTCGCCGCCGCCGAGGACGAGGCCGACCACCATGCCGAGATCCGGGTCCTCTACGGCACCGTCACCTTCGCGCTGAACACCCACGACGCCGGCGGCGCGATCACCGCGAAGGACACCGCGCTGGCCGCGCGGATCAGCGGCCTGGCCGCCGACTACCGGGCCCGCCCGGCCGGCTGAGACGGGCCGGCGGCACAGCGAAGGCCCCCACCGGCGAAAGGCTCGAAACGCCGGCGGGGGCCTGCTGAAGCGGTGGAGGGACCGCGAACGGTCAGTTCTTCTGGATCTGGTCGAAGCTGAGCTCGACCGGGGTTTCCCGGCCGAAGATCTCCACCAGGCCCTTGACCTTCTTGGAGTCCGGGTTGATCTCGTTGATCGTCGCCTGCAGGGTGGCGAAGGGGCCGTCGGTGACGGTGACCGAGTCGCCGACCTCGAAGTCCAGCACCTGGACCTCGACCTTGCGGGGCTGAGCGGTGCCGTCGGCGATGGCGGCGGCCTCGGCCGCGGCTTCCACCTCGGGGGCCAGCATCTTGACGATCTCGTCCAGCGTCAGCGGGTACGGGTCGTAGGCGTTGCCCACGAAGCCGGTGACGCCGGGAGTGTTGCGGACCACGCCCCAGGACTCGTTCGTCAGATCCATGCGCACCAGGACGTAGCCGGGCAGTTTGTTCTGCCGGATCGTCTTGCGGTCGCCGTTCTTGATCTGGACGACCTCTTCCTGGGGCACCTCGGCCTGGTAGACGTACTCCTCGACGTTGAGCGAGACGGCGCGCTGCTCCAGGTTGGACTTCACGCGGTTCTCGTAGCCGGCGTAGGTGTGGATCACGTACCACTCGCCGGGCAGGGTGCGCAGTTCCTCGCGGAACGCGGCCACCGTGTCGACCGGCTCGGGCGCGGCGGCATCCGCCACGGCGTCCTCGGCGGCGTCAGCGTCTTCTTCCGACTCTTCCGGGGCGTCGCCCTCAGCAGCCGCTTCCGCGGCCTCCTCGGACTCGACAGCGGCGACCGCCGCTTCCTCCTCGGACTCCGCGGATTCCTCGGCAGCGGTCGCGTCCTCGGCGTCCTCCGACCGGACGGCCTCGTCCTCGGCGGACTCCCCCGCGGCCAGGTCGGCAGCCTCTGCCTGGTCGATGTCGGCGTCGGCGCCTTCGACGATGTCGAGCGCGGTGTCGTCGCCCTCGGCAGATTCGTCTTCGGCGGCGGCGTCGTACACGTTCGGGTCGGACACGGTGGCTGCTCTTCCTGACTATTCAGAGGGTGGGACAAAGGCGGGTGCGCACAGAAGCGCCCACCCGCCGCGGGATCAGCCGAAGACGTGCGAGACGAGCTTCGAGAAACCCCAGTCAACCACGCTCACGAACGCGATGATGACCACGACGAAGACAATCACCACAGTGGTGTACGTCGTCAGGTCATTGCGGTTCGGCCAGACGACCTTGCGCAGCTCCGCGACGATCTGGCGGTAGAAGAGAGCAAGACGTCCGAGAGGCCCCTTCTTTCCGCGCTTACCACCGCGGCGGGGCTTCTTGTCGGTCTCCTGGTCGTCCTGAGTGCCAGGCTCAGGAACACCGATGGAGTCCGTGATCTCGGTCACTCGTCATCACCTGACTCCGGTCGTGTGCCATGCCGCGCCCGTCGCGCGGTACGGCGAGTGCTTACAGCCCACGCCCTGACGGACGTGTGGAGCAGGGCCGGAGGGACTTGAACCCGCAACCGCTGGTTTTGGAGACCAGTGCTCTACCAATTGAGCTACGACCCTATGCTGACTCCCCCAACGTACCTCAGCCGTGCTGCTGGGGGGGCCACGACGGATGAGTGTACGTGTTAAGACGCTGTCCGTCGAACGCCTTGCACCGGCCCAGTTCGGATCCGGATCCCGATCCGGGGCGAACCCGGCGCGCGCCCGGACCGCACCCCGGACCGCACCCCGGACCGCACCCGACCCGCACCGGAGCCGGACCCGGCCCGGGCCCCGGTGCCGCGCCACCCGCACGGCGGCGCAACGGGCCGGCAATCAGCCGGAAATCCCCGGCGAACTCCGGTGCCGGTGCCCCCGCAGGTCTGGGAGCATGCAGTCATGAGCGCTGCTACCCCCTCCGTACCGTCTGCCACCGAGCGGCGGGTGTCGGCCCGCGTCGGGTCGATCTCCGAGTCCGCGACCCTGGCCGTGGACGCCAAGGCGAAGGCCCTGAAGGCCGCCGGGCGCCCGGTGATCGGCTTCGGCGCCGGCGAGCCCGACTTCCCGACGCCCGACTACATCGTCGAGGCCGCTGTCGAGGCCTGCCGCAACCCGAAGTACCACCGCTACACCCCGGCCGGCGGCCTGCCCGAGCTGAAGGCCGCCATCGCCGCCAAGACGCTCCGCGACTCCGGCTACGAGGTGGACGCCTCCCAGGTGCTGGTGACCAACGGCGGCAAGCAGGCGATCTACCAGGCCTTCGCCGCGATCCTCGACCCGGGCGACGAGGTGATCGTCCCGGCCCCGTACTGGACGACCTACCCCGAGTCGATCCGGCTGGCCGGCGGCGTCCCGGTCGAGGTGGTGGCCGACGAGACCACCGGCTACCGGGTCTCCGTCGAGCAGTTGGAGGCGGCCCGCACCGAGCGCACCAAGGTCGTGCTGTTCGTCTCGCCGTCCAACCCGACCGGCGCGGTCTACAGCGAGGCCGACTCCGAGGCGATCGGCCGCTGGGCGGTCGAGCACGGGCTGTGGGTACTCACCGACGAGATCTACGAGCACCTGGTGTACGGCGACGCGACCTTCACCTCGCTGCCGGCCGTCGTCCCGGAGCTCCGGGACAAGTGCGTCGTGGTCAACGGCGTCGCCAAGACGTACGCGATGACCGGCTGGCGGGTGGGGTGGATCGTCGGCCCGAAGGACGTGGTGAAGGCGGCCACCAACCTCCAGTCGCACGCCACGTCTAACGTCTCCAACGTGGCGCAGGTCGCCGCGCTGGCCGCCGTCTCCGGTGATCTGGTGGCAGTCGCCGAGATGCGCGCCGCCTTCGACCGCCGCCGGCAGACCATCGTGCGGATGCTCAACGAGATCGACGGCGTGGTCTGCCCGGTCCCCGAGGGCGCCTTCTACGTCTATCCGTCGGTGAAGGAGCTGCTCGGCAAGGAGATCCGCGGCAAGCGCCCGGCCGACTCGGTCGAGCTGGCCGCGCTGATCCTGGACGAGGCCGAGGTCGCGGTGGTGCCCGGTGAGGCGTTCGGCACACCCGGGTATCTGCGGCTGAGCTATGCGCTCGGTGACGACGACCTGGTGGAAGGCGTCTCCCGGCTCCAGAAGCTGCTCGGCGAGGCCACCGACTGAGCACTCCCCCGCCCGCTCGCGTATTCGGGCAAGCCCCCGTTCGGAGAAAGTGGTACCGATCGGGGGCCGGCGTATAGCAGGATCTTGGGATGGCACGAGAAGTACCCCAGGCCGGCGGCCCGGCGCGCGACATCCGCCGGCTGCCCAAGGCGCATCTGCATCTGCACTTCACCGGCTCGATGCGTCCGAGCACCCTGCTGGAGCTGGCCGACAAGCACGGCGTGCACCTGCCCGAAGCGCTCACCTCCGGCGAGCCCCCGCAGCTGCGGGCCACCGACGAGCGCGGCTGGTTCCGCTTCCAGCGGCTCTACGACATCGCCCGGTCCTGCCTGCGCACCCCCGAGGACATCCAGCGGCTGGTCCGGGAGGCCGCCGAGGAGGACGCGGCGGACGGCTCCGGCTGGCTGGAGATCCAGGTCGACCCGACCTCCTACGCGCCCCGGCTCGGCGGCCTGATCCCGACGCTGGAGATCATCCTGGACGCCGTGCACAGCGCCTCCCGGGACACCGGGGTGGGCATGGCGGTGGTGGTGGCCGCCAACCGCATGAAGCACCCGCTGGACGCCCGCACGCTGGCCCGGCTCGCGGTCCGGTACGCCGACCGCGGCGTGGTGGGCTTCGGGCTGTCGAACGACGAACGCCGGGGCCTGGCACGGGACTTCGACCGCGCCTTCGCCATCGCCCGCGAGGGCGGCCTGCTCGCCGCCCCGCACGGCGGCGAACTGGCCGGCCCGGCCAGTGTCCGCGACTGCCTGGACGACCTGCACGCCGAGCGCGTCGGCCACGGGGTGCGCGCCGCCGAGGACCCCCGCCTGCTGCGCCGGCTGGCCGACTCCGGCGTCACCTGCGAGGTCTGCCCGGCCTCCAACGTCGCCCTCGGCGTCTACGACAAACCCGAGGACGTCCCGCTGCGAACCCTCTACGAGGCCGGCGTCCCGATGGCCCTGGGCGCCGACGACCCGCTGCTCTTCGGCTCCCGGCTGGCCGCCCAGTACGAGATCGCCCGCGGCGTGCACGCCTTCACCGACGTGGAGCTCGCCGACCTGGCCCGCCAGTCCGTCCGCGCCTCCCGGGCCCCCGAGGAGCTCCGCGCGAACATGCTCAGCGGCATCGACGCCTGGGCGTCCTAGAGTTCGACGCCCACCATCACCGGTTCGTTGACCAAGGTCACCCCGAAGGCCGCGAAGACACCGTCGCGGACCTCGCGCGCCAGGGCCAGCAGGTCCTCCGTGGTGGCCCGGCCCCGGTTGGTGAGCGCCAGGGTGTGCTTGGTGGAGATCCGGGCCGGCCCGCTGCCGTAGCCCTTGCCGAAGCCGGCCTTGTCGATCAGCCAGGCCGCCGACGTCTTCGTCCGGTCCTCCCCCGCCGGATACGCGGGCGGCTCCGCCCCGGCTCCCAGCCGGGCGCGCGCCCGGCCCAGGAAGGCTTCGTACTCGGCCCCCGTCAGCACCGGATTGGTGAAGAAGGACCCGGCCGACCAGGTGTCGTGATCCGCCGCGTCCAGCACCATGCCCTTGCTGCGCCGCAGCGCCAGCACCGTCTCCCGCGCCTTGTCCAGCGGCACCCGGTCGCCGGGCTCCACTCCCAGCGCCCGCGCGGTCTCGCCGTACTTCACCGGCCCGGACAGCCCGCCGGCGTTCTCCAGTTCGAACCGCACCCGCAGCACCACGAAGCGCCCGGCGGCTTCCTTGAACCGGCTGCTGCGGTAGGAGAATCCGCAGTCGGCGTTCGCCAGCGTGACGATCTCGTCGGCCTCGCGGTCGTACGCCACCACCTCGGTGATGGTGCTCGCCACTTCCTGCCCGTACGCCCCCACGTTCTGGATCGGCGTCGCGCCGGCCGACCCCGGGATCCCGGCCAGGCACTCCACCCCGGCCAACCCGGCCCCGACGGCGGCCGCCACCACCGCGGCCCAGCTCTCGCCCGCGGCCACCTCCACCCGGGCGCCGTCCACCGCGATCCCGCGGCTCGCCACCCGCACCGCGGTCCCCGCGAACCCCCGGTCGCCCACCACGAGATTGCTCCCACCGCCGACCACCAGCACCGGCTCGCCCTGCCCGCCCGCCGCCCGGACGGCGGCCACCACGTCCTCATCCGTCCGCGCGGTCACCAGACGCCGCGCGGGGCCGCCGAGCCGGAAGGTGGTCAGGGGCGCGAGGGGGGCGTTCTCCGTTACATCCACGGGGTCAGCCTACGTTTCCGCTCGCCGCGGGACCGGCCCCGACGGGGACGCCGGGACACGCGTCCCGCGGCGAGAGGTCCCGGTCAGCGCTCGGCGCCCACCGAGACCTTCCGCTCGGTCCCGGAACCCGTCCCGGCGCCCGTCGCCACCACACCGGCCACCGGCCCCGCGCCCCGCACGCCCTTCGGGAAGAGCAGTGCCGCCCCCACCGCCGCCGCCAGGATCGCCGCCCCGACCCAGAGGGCCGGCCGCAGCCCGTCGGTGAAGAGCGCGGCCGACCCGTACCCGCCGCGCGCCGCGAAGATCGACCCGAGCGCGGCGATGCCCAGCGCTCCGCCCACCTCCCGCAGCGCGTTGTTCGTGCCGGAGGCAATGCCCTGCTCGGGCCCGTGCACCGTCGACATCAGCATGTTCGTGGCCGGCGCCACGAACAGCGCCATGCCCGTCCCGCTCACGATCAGCGCCGGCAGCTGCGCGGCGTACGAGACGTCCGGCGAGATGACCAGCGCGAACCACGCCAGCCCGACCGCCTGGAGCGCCAGCCCGGCCGTGACCACCGGCCGGCCGCCGACGCGGTCGGACAGGTACCCGGCGACCGGGGCCACCAGCATCGGCATGCCCGTCCACGGCAGCATCCGCAGGCCCGCCTCGGTGGGCCCGTAGCCGACCACGTTCTGCAGGAACTGGCTGAGCAGGAAGATCGACCCGAACATGCCGATGAACATCAGCAGCGTCGCCGCGTTGATCGCGGCGAACCCGCGGTTCTTGAACATCCGCATCGGCAGCATCGGCTTGTCCGCGACCATGCCGTGCCGGACGAACGCCGCCACCAGCACCGACCCGCCGATCAGGCCGGCCAGCACCCGCGCGCTGGTCCAGCCGTGGCCGGTCTCGCTGACCAGGGCGTACACGATGCCGAACAGGCCGAGGCTGATCAGTGCGGTGCCGCGCGCGTCCAGCCGGGCGCCGGGGGCGTAGGACTCGCGCAGCCGCAGCCGGGCCAGTGGCAGGAGCAGGACGCCGATCGGCACGTTGAGCCAGAAAATCCAGTGCCAGGAGATGTGTTCGGTCAGTCCCCCGCCGATCAGCGGGCCGCTGGCGATGGCCAGGCCGTTGACCGCGCCCCAGATCCCGTAGGCCATCCCGCGCCGCTCGGCGGGGACCGCCGCGGTGAGCAGGGTGAGGGTGAGCGGCATCATCACGGCCGCGCCGATGCCCTGGACGGCTCGCGCCGCGATCAGCGCGTCGATCCCGGGGGCCAGGGCGGCGGCGGCCGACGCGGCGGTGAAGAGGGCCAGCCCGCCGAGGAAGAGCCGGCGGCGCCCGAAGCGGTCGCCGAGCGCGGCGCCGAACATCAGCAGCACGGCGAAGGTGAGCGTGTAGGCGCTCACCGTCCACTCCAGGTCGGACAGCGCCCCGCCGAGGTCCTGGCGGATGGACGGCAGGGCGGTGGTGACGACGAGGTTGTCCAGCGCCGCCATGAAGCCGGCCACGCTGGTGATGACGAGCGCCCAGGCGGCGCTGCCGGGTCGTGCCGCGGCCTGCTGGTCGATCGGGTCCATGGTTCCGTTTCCTGTCTCGGTTAGTTATTGATGACTAACTTTTGTGCCCAAAAAAAGCCGCTGGTGCGGGGGTAGGGCGCCGCCGGGCGCCCCGACCGGGTTCGTTCCGCATCACTCGGGGCGAGCTGCCACGTAGAAGCCCTCCCAGTTGCGGTGGCCGGCCGGAAAGCCGAGCGACACCAGGGTGTTGATCAGCATCCCGTAGGCCATGAACCCCGTCGTCTCGTCGATGTCCGCGCCCAACTCCAGGTGCACCGCGTCCCACATCTCCTGCCACCGCTCCCGCACCGCCGAGCCGAACTCGCTGTCGCCGAGCGCCTCGGCGGCGGCCACCGCGACATACGTCTGCATCTGCATGAGCAGCCGCTCGGGGTCGTCGTGTATGAGCTTCTGGTAGGCCTGCGCCATCCCTGGGAGCTTCCCCTCCTGCGGGACGTCCTTGGCGCCCGCCACCAGGGCCTCGCGGGTCGTGTCCATGCAGTGCTCGGCGGCGGCCAGGAAGATCGCCTGCTTGTTCGGGAACAGCCGGAACAGATACGGCTGCGAGACGCCGACGCGGCGGGCGATCGCCTCGGTGGAGGTGCCGTGATAGCCGCCGTGCGCGAATTCGCTCATCGCCGCACGGATGACGCTGGTGCGCCGGTCCTCGGCGCTCATCCTGCCCATGCGGACTAAGTTAGTGGTCAATCACTTCCTAGTCAACCGGTGGGGCCGTCCCGCGGTAACCCCGGCGGGCGGTGCCGGATGACGGGGTGCCGTGACGGCGCAAGGCGCCCGCTTTTCAGGTGCGCCGAGTGCACCCCCGGACGAAGTCAGGGGGCGGAACCGCGTGACGGGCCGCGGCATGGCCGCAGCCGGCGACGATGGTGGGCGGTTACGGGGGGCGTCCGGTCCCCCCGGCCCGGCGGGCGGTGCTCAAGGGGGCGCCTCGCGCCCCGGCAGGATGCCGCCGGGGCGCGAGCCGCCGGCCCGGGAGGGACGCGACCGCCCCGGAGGGGGCTACGCCGAGGACCCGGAGCGCGCCGCCGCGACCATCCGGCGGACCGCCGGGGCCACCTCCTCGCCGAAGCGGCGGATGGTGTTCGGGGAGTCGGCGCGGTAGAGGATGAAGACGCTGACGCCCTGGGTGAGGGCGAGCTCCGTGAGCTGTTCGGCCCAGATGGGGGCCGGGCCCTGCAGGAAGCCGCTGCTGGTGGCGGCGAAATCACCCGCGACGTTGTAGACACGCCGCACCGCCTCCGGCAGGCGGCCGGCCTCGGTGGCGGCCACGTCGATGATCTGGTTGGCCGCCCCGAGCCGCTCCGGCGGCAGGAACGGGGAGCTCGGCACCCAGCCGTCCGCGATCCGCCCCACCAGCCGCAGCATCCGCGGCTGGTACGCCCCGACCCAGATGTTGATGTCGTGGACCGGGAACGGCCCCGGCCGGACCCCGTCGAGGCGGTAGTGGCGGCCGGCGAACCGCACGTCGTCCCCCGGCGTCCACAGCCGGCGGATGATCTGCACGGCCTCCTCCAGCGCATCGACCGATTCCCCGGGCCCCCGGGCGGGCCCGCCCTCGGCGAGGATCGCGTCCCACATCTGCTGCGCGCCGGTCGCCAGCCCCAGTTCGAAGCGCCCGCCGGTGAGGATGTCCAAGGTGGCCGCGGTGCGGGCCAGCACCGTCGGCGGGCGCAGCGGCAGGTTGGCGAGGTTCGGCATCACCCGGACCCGCGAGGTGCGGGCCGCGATGGTGGACAGCAGCGTCATGGTGTCCAGCCGTTCCGGCCAGTACGGGTGATCGCTCAGGCTGACCAGGTCCAGGCCCGACCCCTCGGTCAGGTCGGCCAGTTCGACGGCACCCTGCGGGCGGTCGGCCGGCGGCTCCAGCAGCGTGCCGAAGAGGAGGTCGTGACCGTAGTCGGGCATAGGTGCTCCTGGAGTGGGCGGGGCGGCGGGGGCGGATGCCGGTACGCGCGGGTGGCCGGTCGGCACGGGGCGGGCGGGGCGGACAGCGGGGCTGAGGAGGGGCGAGCAGGCGGGGGCGCGGGGCCGCGGGGGCGGATCACCGTCAGGACTCGGTGCCGCGCAGCGCGGTAGCCGTCCCATCGGCCACCTCGGTGCTGCGCGGCGGCGTGGCCGTCCCGTGGATCAGCTCGGCGTGCGCCGCGTACGCCCGCGGCCCCTGCTCCCGGAGCATCGCCCGCATCTCGGGCGGCACATGGGCGAGTGCCGCCTCGACCACCTCCGGGTCGCCCTCGTACATCAGCATCCCGAAGCCGAGCGGCAAAGTGGCCGGGTCGGCCTCGTCCGCGCCCCGGCCGGCGATCTCGTCCCACTCGTCGGCGGGAATGTGCTGCTCCATCAGCGGGACGAGCCGGGTCCCCTCGGCGTGCAGGTGTTCCTCCACCGCGGGGATCAGCCGTTCGAGGGCCCTGGCCAGCGCGGCGGCGGAATCCGCGGTGGGCTGGTCGCGCCAGACGTCCAGCGCGGCGGCCATCTTGTCGCCGAGCCGCGTGACCTCGTCGTGCTGGCCTTCCATCAGCTGGACCACGGGGATCACGTCGTCGGCGCAGCGATCGAGGAGCAGGGGCCAGACGAACGTGTCCTGGCCGGCGTGGTGACGGTGCAGCTTGACGTTGACGACGCCGATATGACCGCCGATGAGCTCAGCCCGTTCCCGGTCCCCGGCGGCGGCACCGCGGACCAGCCCCGGCATGAGGGCGAACTCTCGGCGGAACATGTCGTGCCGCATCAGGATCTCGCGGCCGTCGAACATCGCTTCAGCCATCGTCACGTTTACTCTCTGCTCTGTCCGCTCAGGCTCGGCACCTCAAGAGTATGCCGACAAACCCGGACATAGGGCATCGATCAACGAGACACGTGGCGCGGCCGTCAGCCGAGCCGGACCACCGCGCGGGACATGCCCAGCACCTTCTGGCCCGCGCTGGTCGCGGTGAGGTCGACCCGGACCTGGTGATCGTCCAGCAGCGCGGCGACCTTGGCGGTCACTTCGACAACAGCGCCATGATCATCGTTCGGTACGACAACCGGCTTGGTGAAACGGACGCCGTACTCCACCACCGCACCCGGGTCGCCGACCCAGTCGGTCACGACCCGGATCGCGGCGGCCATGGTGAACATGCCGTGGGCGATCACATCGGGCAGGCCCACCTCGCGGGCGAATTTCTCGTTCCAGTGAATCGGGTTGAAGTCACCGGACGCGCCCGCGTACTGGACAAGCGTGGCCCGGCTCACCGGGAAGGTCCGCGACGGCAACTCGGTGCCGACCTCGACATCCCCGTAAGCGATCGTCGCCGCCATCACGCCCCCTCCTTCGCCGCGGCCGGTGCGTCGGCCGGTGCGTCGGCCCGCGCGTCGACCGGTGCGTCGGGCGCCGGTTCCGGCGTCGCCGCCCGGGAGACCAGCTTCGTCCAGGCGGTGACCACATGCGCGCCGGACTCGTCGCGCACCTCGCCGCGGATGTCCAGGATGTCGTTGCCGGCCATCGACTTGATCGCCTCGATCGTCGAGGTCACCGTCAGCCGGTCACCGGCCCGCACCGGACGCGTGTACGCGAACTTCTGGTCGCCGTGCACCACCCGGCTGTAGTCCAGGCCGAGCTCCGGATCGGAGATCACCAGACCGGCCGCCTTGTAGGTGATCGTGAAGGCGAAAGTCGGCGGCGCGATCACATCGAGGTGGCCGAGCGCCTTGGCCGCGTCCGGATCCGTATACGCGGGATGCGGGTCGCCGATCGCCGCGGCGAATTCGCGGATCTTTTCCCGTCCCACCTCATAGGGGGCGGTGGGCGGATAACTCCGCCCCACGAACGACTGGTCCAGGGCCATCGGCACCTCCGGTGCGGAAACGACTGCGGAAACGCCGGAACGGCGGCTCGGATCCTAACGGTTCCACGCCGGGCCGCTGCCAGCCGGGCCCGGCCGGACATGCCGAGAGGCCGCCCCGGCGGTGAACACGGGAACGGCCTCGCGGTGTGTCGGATTACGGCCTGGGGCCCTGCCCGCACGGCCACGGTGCAGCTGTGGCGTGCGGGTGCATGGAGATGGGGAACGTCAGCGTGTCTCGCGGTGCGCGGTGTGCGCGTTGCAACGCGGGCAGTGCTTCTTCATCTCAAGACGGTCCGGGTCGTTACGCCGGTTCTTCTTGGTGATGTAGTTCCGCTCCTTGCACTCCACGCAGGCCAGCGTGATCTTCGGGCGGACGTCGGTGGCGGCCACGTGAGTGCTCCTTGACGAACGGGTGTGATGAACACATGGATAGTAGCCGACTGAGGGACCGATCCCACAATCGGCTACGGAGAGTAGCGGCGACCGGACTTGAACCGGTGACACAGCGATTATGAGCCGCTTGCTCTACCGACTGAGCTACGCCGCTGCGATGAACAGGCCCCCGCCGTAGCCGACGGGGAACCGATCCATCAGAGCCCCAATACGGAATCGAACCGTAGACCTTCTCCTTACCATGGAGACGCTCTACCGACTGAGCTATTGGGGCGAGCGAGGAAGACATTACACGCTCCGCTGCCATACGTGAAATCCGTATCCCCCCGGCAGAAGGGGGCCTGCCGAGGGGCTCGGCCGCCCCTCCGCGGGGCCTCGGCGCCGCCCGCCGGGGCGGCTGCGGCCGGCGGT
>NZ_FMCH01000019.1 GCF_900091855.1 Streptomyces sp. DvalAA-14 | reverse complement strand
CGCGCAGTCGAAGTGGGTGAGCCGCTCGCCCTCGCGACCGGACGCCCGCCCACGACTCCGGGGATCCGCCCGAAGGGGGTGCCGTCGCCGCGGGCGACCAGGACCACCGAGGTGACCGCGTCAGCGAGCGACGCGAGGTCCACGGCGACGGTGTCGACCGCGTACCCGTCGACGACGTCGCTGCCTTCGTACCGGATCGCGCCGCCGGGGTGCACGGGCGCGCCCGGATGCACCAGATCGCCGGCGTCGCGCACCGCCCCGTCGCCGCCGCCCGGGCCCGCCGAGACCAGCAGCACGCACGCGTGGGCGCGCGCCGGCCCGGCCTCCGCCCGGCGGCCGAACTGCAGTCGCACGGCCGCCGTCGGCAGGCCCGTGTTCTCCCCTTTGCGCAGGCTCATCCGCTCCCCCTCCCCAGCGCGCCGAGACCCCCGGTAACCCCCTCGGCGCATGCGTTTTACCTGATCACACCATGACGTGCTGACCGTTTTTCACGGATTCGCTCATATTGAGGACAGTCGGTCACTCACCGCAGGCCAAACAACCTTCTAATCGGTCTCCCCAACGACCACATCGTGGGCTTAACTTATGGCTCATGACCACCCCCCGCGGTTCGTATGGTGGCGGCTACGGCGGCTACTACCCCTCCTCCTCGTCCTTCCCGGACACACCGATCTACGACAGCCTCGTCGCCGAGCGCGGCACTCCGCAGATCGCCCCCATCCGCGTACCGGCCGCTTACTCTCCGTACGAGACGGGTGGCTACAACTCCTATGGCGGCGGCAGCAATCTCCCGGCCCTGCCAGCCGCGCTGCCCGCCCTGCCGCCCGGCCCGTCGGCGCCCTCGCAG
This sequence comes from Streptomyces sp. DvalAA-14, assembly GCF_900091855.1. Classification (GTDB taxonomy): domain Bacteria; phylum Actinomycetota; class Actinomycetes; order Streptomycetales; family Streptomycetaceae; genus Actinacidiphila. The sequence continues at coordinate 16,160 of NZ_FMCH01000019.1, read as the reverse complement.
TACCCGCAGCCGGTGCCGCCGCCGATGCCCGGTCCGGCGCAGAACGGATATCCGACGCCCGGCTACCAGCAGCAGCCGACCACTTACATCCCGCAGCAGGCGCCGGCACCGCGGCCCGCCTACAACGGCTATGGAAACGGCAACGGGAGCGGCAACGGGAGCGGCAACAGCTACGGAAACGGCTACGGGAACAGCAACGGCGCCGGCTATCCCGCCCAGGCCCCGCAGCCGTCGCCCGGCGGGTACGAGGCCGCCCGCCCGGTGCCGCCGCGTCCGATGCAGCCGCGGCAGATGCCCGGCGGCCACCCGGAGGAGCAGTACCCGCGCCGCAATCTCGGTCTCGGCGTGCCTCCCCAGCAGCAGAACGGCGGCTACTACCAGGGCTGACCGCCCCGATCCGGCGCCTGCGAGGATGGCTGTATGACAATGCCTCGGCTGGAGCGGGAGACCACGCTTCGCACCACCGCGCCCGCCGTGAGCGCGCTGCACGTCTATCCGGTCAAGTCGCTGCACGGGATCAGTCCCGGTCAGGCGGTCGTGGAGCCGTGGGGGCTCGCGGGGGACCGCCGCTGGATGCTGATCGACGTCCGCACGCGCAAAGCCGTGACCCAGCGGGAGAACGCCCGTCTCGCCCTGCTGGCCGCCGAACCCGTGGGGGGTGGCGGCCTGCGGGTGCGCGCCCCGGGCCGTGATCCGCTCGACGTCGCGGTGCCCCCGCCCGGACCGCTGGAGACGGCGGGTCTGTTTTCCAACACGATCGAGGTACGGCCGGCCGGCGCCGCCGCCGACCGCTGGTTCTGCGATGTCCTGGCCGCGCCGGTGCGGCTGGTGCACCTGGACGACCCGGCCGTCCGCCGGCCCGTCGACCCCGAGTTCGCGCGGCCCGGTGACACGGTGAGCCTGGCCGACGGCTATCCGCTGCTCGTCACCACCACCGCCTCGCTGGACGCCCTCAACGCCCTGATCGCGCAGGGCGACCGGGCCGAGGAAGGTCCGCTGCCGATGAACCGTTTCCGGCCGAATGTGGTCGTCGACGGCACCGGCCCCTGGGCGGAGGACGGTTGGCGCCGGGTGCGGATCGGCGAGGTCGACTTCCGGGTGCCCAAGCCGTGCGGACGCTGCGTGGTCACCACCACCGACCAGCGGACCGGCGCCCGGGGCAAGGAGCCGCTGCGCACGTTGGCCCGGCACCGGAACTTCGGCGCGAAACTGCTTTTCGGCCAGAATCTGATTCCCGAGTATTCCGGAACCCTGCGGGTCGGTGACCCGTTCTTGGTGGTGGAGTAACAGATCCCAACTGTGCTGTGCATGAGTCCCTCCGTTCGCGGAAACCGAACGGGTGTGAAGGGGGTGGCTGCCCGTGGGTCCGTCAGCGAACCGGTCAGTGCGTCGCCGCAAGAGGCTGAAGCAGGTCGGGTGGCGGTGGCGGCGCAACAGCCTGCGCCGGCGCAGCGACGTGATCGAGGCGTGGCTCGGAGTGCTCACCGCGCTGCTGTTCTGTCTGGTGCCCGTCTTCGGCTGGTGGTCGGGCCAGTCGGTGGACCGCACGCTGCAACGGGTGGCGCGCGCCCAGCGGTCCGCGCGCTTCCTGGTCACCGCGACGGTGATGGCGCCCGCCAAGGCGGCCGGCCGGTCCCTGTCCGGTTCCGCGACCCAGGCCGGTGGCAGGGCGGCCGGCGCCCGGGGCGACGTGCTGCACTGGACGGCGCCCGACCACTCGGAGCACACCACGACGGTCTCGGTGGACCTGGAGGTCTGGCAGCAGGGCAGGATCCTGCTGTGGACGGACCGGGCCGGCCGGCTGGTCCCGCCGCCGCTGGACTCGGCGACCGCCACCACGCATTCGGTGCTGGCCGGTACGGCCGCCGCCACCTCGGCCGGGGGTCTGCTGCTGATCACCCGCCAGGTGCTGATGTGGCGTCTGATGCGCCGCAGGCTGGACTCCTGGGAGCGGGAATGGGCCCGGGTCGGGCAGGACTGGGGCCGCGCGGGCGCCGGCGGATGACCACCCTCCGGCTGGCGTCAACACCGGGCCGCTGCGCGCGCTACGGTTGCATCCCCGGTCGGCCGACGCAAGAGGTGGGGGCAGAGCAGCCCGATGGCACATGGCGTGGTGCAGGTCACCAATCAGAACAGCTCGCGGTGGCGCCGCCGCACAGGTGAGTACGAGACGCTCGCCGCCGCACTGGAGGCGGCGGGCGACGGTGACGTGCTGTCGGTGAGCCCGGGTACCTACCGGGAGAATCTCGTGCTGGACCACGCGGTGACCCTGCGCTGCGCGGACGGTCCCGGCACCGTCCGGATCGCGCCGCCCTCCGGGGTGGCACTGACCCTGCGGGCCGCGGCGACCGTGCTGGACCTGCTGGTGGAGGGCCAGGACACCTCGTCCGCCGCGCTGCTGGTGGAGGCCAGCACCCCGGAGCTGTCCGGGCTGCGGATCAACACCCGCTCGGCGGTTGGGCTGGAAGTGCGCGACGGCGCGCGCCCGACCGTGCGGCGCTGCACCGTGGACAATCCCGCCGGGCTCGGCATCAGCGTGCTGGAGGGCGCGGGCGGGCTGTTCGAGGAGTGCGAGGTGGTCGCCGCGGGGCAGACCGGCATCGCGGTACGCGGCGGCGCCGGGCCGCGCCTCGAGCGCTGCCGGGTGCACCACACCTCGGGCGCCGGCATCTCGGTGACCGGCGAGAACAGCGCGCTGGAGGCGGTGGGCTGCGAGGTGTTCGAGATCCGCGGCACCGGGGTGCAGGTATCCGCCCGGGCGACCGGGCACTTCACCGACTGCCAGGTGCACCGCACCACCGGGGACGGCGTCGCCCTGGACACCGACGCGACGCTGACCCTGGCCGACTGCGACATCCACGACATCCCGGAGAACGCGGTCGACCTGCGGGCTCGTTCGGTGCTCACCCTCACCCGCTGCGCGGTCCGCGGCTTCGGCCGCAACGGCCTGTCGGTCTGGGACCCCGGCACCCGGGTCGACGCGGACAGCTGCGAGATCCACGACAGCACGGGCGACTATCCCGCGGTGTGGGTGAGCGACGGCGCGGTGGCCATACTGGATTCCTGCCGGGTCCACGACGTGCCCGACGCGCTGTTCGTGCTGGACCGCGGTTCGCGGGCCGACGTGGTGGACAGCGATTTCAGCCAGATCCGCAACACCGCGGTGTCGGTCAGCGACGGCGCCAACATCCAGCTGGACGACTGCCGGATCAGCCGGGCCGCCACCGGCGCCTGGTTCCGCGACCACGGCAGCGGCGGCACCCTCGCCCAGGTCACCATCGACGAGACGACGACCGGGGTGATCGTCACCAAGGGCGCCGATCCGGCGCTGGAGCGCTGTACGGTCACCAACCCGGTCGAGTCGGGCGTCTATGTCTCCGCCGAGGGCCGCGGCACCTTCACCGAGGTCCGGGTCACCGGCAGCCGCGGATACGGTTTCCACGTCATCGACGGCTGCCGGTCCACCCTGACCCGGTGCCGTACCGAGCGCTGTGCCCGCGGCGGTTACGAGTTCGCCGAGCCGGGCCCGGTCACCGACGGCTGCACCAGCGACCAGGCGGCCGGCGAGGAGCGCCCGGCGCCGGTCCCGGCCGGCGCGGTGGCCGCGCAGGCGACCGCGTCCCAGTCGTACGGTCTGCTCAGCGGCGTGCCCGAACAGCGCGCGGCCGAACCGGCCGCTCCCCCAGCCCGGGAGAGCGACGACGTGCTCGGCGATCTGGACGCGCTGGTCGGCCTGGACAGCGTCAAACGCGAGGTCCGCACCCTGATAGACCTGATCGCGGTGGGCCGCCGCCGGGAGCAGGCCGGGCTGAAGGCACCCTCGGCGCGGCGGCACCTGGTCTTCACCGGCTCCCCCGGCACCGGCAAGACCACGGTGGCCCGGCTGTACGGCGAGATCCTCGCCTCGCTCGGCGTGCTGGAGCGCGGCCACCTGGTGGAGGTGTCGCGGGTGGATCTGGTGGGCGAGCACATCGGCTCCACCGCGATCCGCACCCAGGAGGCGTTCGACCGGTCGCGCGGCGGGGTGCTGTTCATCGACGAGGCGTACGCGCTGGCCCCGGAGGACGCCGGGCGGGACTTCGGCCGCGAGGCCATCGACACCCTGGTGAAGCTGATGGAGGACCACCGGGACGCGGTGGTGGTCATCGTGGCCGGCTACACCGAGGAGATGGCCCGCTTCCTGGCCTCCAACCCGGGGGTGGCGTCCCGCTTCTCCCGGACCATCACCTTCGGCGACTACACGTCGCAGGAACTGGTGAGCATCGTGGAGTCGCAGGTCGCCGAGCACGAGTACCAGCTCGGCGAGGACACCCGCGAGGCGCTGTTGAAGTACTTCACGGCGCTGCCGAAGGGTCCGGCGTTCGGCAACGGCCGGTCCGCGCGGCAGACCTTCGAGGCGATGGTGGAGCGGCATGCCGTACGGCTGGCGCATGTCGCCGAGCCGACGCATGCCGAACTGCAGTTGCTCTACCCGGAGGACCTGCCGGAGCTGCCCTGAGGCGGTCGGCCGGCCCGGTGAGCGGGTGGCGGGCCGGCCGCGGGAGGCGGGGGCCGGGCACCGCTTCATCCGGCGTACACCGGCCGCCCCACCCGTGGAAGGATGACCGCAGCACTTCGGCGTAGGGCATGGTGCACAACGACACGGACGGGACGGGGTCACGGGTGAGCGACAACCAGAACCTCCTCGCAGAGCAGCGGCGGGCTCTGATCCTGGACGAGGTGCGACGGCGCGGCGGGGTGCGGGTCAATGAACTCACCCGCCGGCTGAACGTCTCGGACATGACCGTGCGCCGGGATCTCGACGCGCTGGCCCGGCAGGGCGTGGTGGAGAAGGTGCACGGCGGCGCGGTGCCGGTGGTGGAGGCCAGCAGCCACGAGCCGGGCTTCGAGGCGAAGTCGGGCCTGGAACTGGGCGCGAAGGAGGCCATCGCCAGGGCGGCCGCGGCCCTGGTCCCGCCGGGCAGTGCCATTGCCCTGGCCGGCGGCACCACCGCGTTCGCCCTCGCCCACCACCTGCTGGAGGTGCCGGACCTGACGGTGGTGACCAACTCGGTCCGGGTCGCCGATGTGTTCCAGTCCGGGCAGCGCCGTCCCGGCGCCGGGCACGGCGACGCCTCCGCGACCGTGGTGATCACCGGCGGGGTGCGTACCCCGTCCGAGACCCTGGTCGGACCGGTGGCGGACCGGGCCATCCAGTCGCTGCACTTCGACCTGCTGTTCCTGGGTGTGCACGGCATCTCGGTGGAGGCCGGCCTGTCCACGCCGAATCTGGCCGAGGCGGAGACCAACCGGCAGTTCGTCCGCTCGGCGCGCCGGGTGGTCGTCATCGCCGACCACACCAAGTGGGGGACGGTGGGCCTGAGTTCCTTCGCCTCGCTGGAGGACGTGGGGACACTGGTGACGGACGCGGGCATCCCCGAGGTGCTGCGCGCGGAGATCGCCGAGCACCTGGCGGACCTGATCGTCGCGGGTGAGCCGGGCGGCGACGGCGCGGAGGGCTGACAGCGCGGCACCGGTCCGCCTGCCCGGCTGCTGCCGCACACCGGCCCGGCGCTGCCTCGGGGTGTGTCCGGCGGGGCCCGGTGCTCAGGTACGGATGGTGTGTCCCGGGCCGGGCTGCGGCTGGACGCTGGTCGGCGCGGGCCCGGGGGCGCCGTCGTGCCACCCGTCGCCCCGGATGAAGGACCAGGCGCGGCCGGGCGCGAGCACGATCAGCAGCAGGACCACCACCAGGACGACGGCCGCCATGCCGCGCAGCCGGCTGCGGCGCCGCTGCCGGTCCTCGGCGGCGTCGGTGGTCCCGGAGCGCCAGGCCCGGGGGGCGCCGGGGCGGCCGCTCCGGCGGCCGGGGCGGCGCCTGCTCTCCTCGGCGAGCCGCGCTTCCTCCTCGCGCAGCCGCCGGGCGACAATCCTGGCCCGCGCGGACGGTTCCTTGGGGGCGCTGGCCCGGATGTCGCTCTCGGTGTCCCGCAGGAACTGGTCCCAGACCTCATCGGGCAGGGACGGCTCGCCCTCAGGGGCAGGGGATGAATCGGTGGTCACGGTACGCGTCCCGTCTCGTGCAGCGTGTTGAGGCCGCGAGCCGGTCGCGTGGTGCCCCCCACAGGCGAATCAACAGTTCGTAGCCCACTATTACCGCTCGAACGAGTGAACCCACAAGTTCGGTTCCAGGCCGGTCCCGGGCGCCGGTTCCGATTCCCGCTTCCGCCGGGAGCCGGCGCGGTGCCGGCCGTCAGCGGTATTCGGCGAACCGGGGCCGTACGGCCAGCAGCACCAGCACTCCGGCCAGGCCGAGGGCGCCGGCGGGCACCGCGGGCCAGCCGTCCAGCGAACCGCGGGCGTCGGCGGCGTGCGCGCTGAATTCGGCCAGCTGCCGGCCGGCCAGGGTGTCGAGGGTGGTCGCGAAGTCCCAGAAGTCGAAGGCGACGTCGCCGCGGCCGACCTCGGTGAGCACCGTCGCGGCCCCGTCGGTGTTGCCCGCCGCCTTCAGCGCGCGCAGCCGCCGGTCGTCGGCGCGGAAGTGGCCGTAGCGGGCCAGGACGTCCTGGTACGCCGGACGCTCGGCCGCGGTGGCGTAGCCGTCGGGTGCCAGCAGCGTGTCCAGGCGCTCGGTGAGGGCAGTGAACCGGACCGCGTCCGCGGCGCCGAAGGCCGAGTCGTGCACGAACCAGCGACTCTCGGTGGCGGCGGCCTGGGCGGCCACCGCCCGCGCCTCGGCCAGCCGGGTCCACGGGCGCAGGCCCTGGCTGACGGCGGTGTTCACCTCGCTCGCGCAAGAGGTCAGGGCGATGGAGCCGGCCAGGGTGACGGCGAGCACGGCGGCGGTGCCGGCCAGCAGCGGCAGGCTGAGCAACCGGCGGTAGTCACGGGTCAGTTCGCGTTGCCACCACACCAGCAGCAGCAGCGTCACCAGGCCCAGCAGGCCGACGGTGAGCGCCCAGCGGACGGCCGTGTCGTGGACCTGGGCCTGCCGGTCGGCGGCCTGCTTCTGGTACGCGGCCGACAGCGCCGAGGCGGCGGGCAGCAGCTCGTCCCGCATCACCTCGCCGGCCTGCACGTTCATGGAGACGGCGATCGCCGGCGGGTGGCCGGCCGCCCGGTTCGGTTCCTGCTCGTCCACGTAGGCGGCGCGTCCGCTGAGGTCGTCGTAGCGGCCGAGTGCGTCGAGCAGGGCGCGGACCTGGCTGCCCTGATCGGCGTCCGCGCCCAACTGGCGGAGCAGGTCGCTGACTTGGCCACGCCGCTGCTGGGCGGTGATGAGCGCGACCAGTTCGTTGCCGACCTGCACATTGGCGTTGGCGGCGGACTGGCCGGGCGCGAGGGTGTCGGCGCGCTGCGCGTCGAGGTCGGCCAGGGCGAAGCGCAACTGAGCCGCCACAGCGGCGCGTTGGGTGACGCTGGTGCGCAACGCGTCGGTGTCGCGCCGGACCGCGACCGAGCCGGTGACCGCCAGCGCGCAGAGCGTTCCGAGCAGGACGAGGGCGACCGCCGCGCGTATGCCCAGCCGGCGCGGACCCGGACGGCCCATCGGGCGACGCGGCGGCCGATAGGGTTCGGGACGGGGCGCCTGCGCCGCGGGCTCCCGGGAGGGCCCGCCCCCCGCCGGCCGCGTCGTCGTCTGAGGCGTCGTCATATTGTGACGCTAGGTTCCGGCGGCGAAGCCCCGGTGGCCCGATGACGACCGGGTGGTGTCCTGGGTGTAACGGAACGGCTGCGAAGTGCGAGGCCGACGGCCCGTCGACTACGGCGCGGGCGGCGGTTCCGACGACTTCAGGGGCTCTGGCGACTTCGGCGGCTCTGGCGACTTCGGGGGCGCCGGCGGGTCCGGGCGCCACAGCGGGTGCTCCGCCCGGGCCCACCAGTGCGTGACATAGCCGGTGCGCAGCCCGCTGCGGGCCTCGGGGTCCTTCGCCGCGAATCGGACGTGGCCGGTGATGACGGCGATCACGAGCAGGAAGAGCCAGTCGTGCACGAACGTGGCGCCGGTCCGCCACACCAGCGGGGTCAGCCGGGTGAACCACATGATCAGTCCGGTGCCGAGCATGAGCAGGATCGCGCCCACGCTGAATGCCGCGTAGAGCTTCTGGCCGGCGTTGAACTTGCCCGCCAGGCTCGATTCCCGCCGGCGGCGGCGCAGCGTGACCCGCAGCCAGCGCCAGTCGTGCGGGAAGAACCGGCCGAGCCGGCCGGCGTCCGCCCGGAAGGCGCGCGAGGCCAGGCCGAGCAGCGGCGGCACGGGCAGCGCGAGGCCCGACCACTCGTGGACCGTCACCACCAGCCTGCGCCGGCCCACGATCTCGGCGAGCGGCGGAAAGTACAGGCTGGCCGCGGTGAAGACACAGATGCCCATCAGCCAGGCCAGCGAGCGGTGCACCCAGGTCTCGGCGCGGGTGAAGCGCCGGATCCAGCCGGCCCCCCGGGACTCCTCGGCCCTGGCCATCGACTCATGAAGTCGGGTCATCATGCCGGCCGTTCGATTTCCCGACCCACCCGTCCACGTCATATCCGTAGTGCTCCCAGTAACCGGGCTCGACGTCCTTGGTGACCGTGATGCCGGACAGCCACTTCGCGGACTTGTAGAAGTACATGGGCGCGGCGTACAGCCGGACCGGGCCGCCGTGCGCGTCGGTGACCGGCTTGTCGTTCATGGTCAGGGCCACCAGCATGTCGCTGCGGCGGGCCTGGTCGAGGGTGAGGCTCTCACTGTAGACGCCGTCGAAGCAGGTGAAGCGGAGTGCGGCGCCCTTGTCCTGTACCCCGGCCGCGTCGAGCAGGGTGGACAGGCGCACCCCGGAGAAGGCGGTCTTCGGCACCCGCCAGCCGGTGACGCACTGCACATCCCGGACCATCCGCACCTGGGGCAGGGCCCGCAGGTCGGACAGCCGGTAGGTGACCGGTTTGTCCACCAGGCCGCCGATGGTCAGCCGGTAGTCGGCCTCGCCGCGGTGCGGGATGGAGTTGGAGACCGAGTAGAAGCGGAATCCGCCGCCGCCGGGCAGCAGCGAGGTGACGCCGGTGGGGTCCCTGGTGGTGACGGAGGCCAGGATCGTGTCCAGCTTGTCCTGGACGCCGCCGCCGACCGCCACCCCCGCTGCGCCGAGACCGAGCATGCCGAGGACCAGGCGGCGGCCCACCGGGCTGCCGCCCTTCTGCTCCTCGGGGTCCGCGGAATCCTTGGCGTCTGCGCCGGAGAGCGGAACCGGTGTTTTCACCGGGCGCGGCGTGCGGTCTTCCATGCGCTGATTCGAGCACGTGCGCGGCTCGCTGGCCAGGGGCGATCGGAAAACGTCAGACTTTCGTCATATCCGTGCCGCCGGGCCCGGCCGGGAGCGCCGCCAGGTGCGCGACCAGTTCGGCGTTGAACTCGGCCGGCCGCTCCAGATTCGGCAGGTGCCCGGCCCCCTCGATCACCGCCAGCCGCGCGCCCGGGATCCGGTCGCGCAGGAACTCCGCGTCCCCGACCGGTGTGAAGGCGTCGTCGCGTCCGACCAGTACCAGCGTGGGGACGTCGATGTCCGCCAGCATGCCGCTGTAGTCCGGTCGCTCGGCCCGCCCGCGCAGCGCGGCGGCGGCACCCTGCGGCGGCGCGCCCGTCATCATCGCGAGGACGTGATCCGCCACGTCGGGCAGGTCCGCGACGTTGGCCGGCGTGATCATCTTGTCCAGCACCTCATGGGCGTAGCCCGCCATGCCCTCGGCCACCAGCCGCTCGGCCCGCTCCCGGCGCTCCCGTTTGCCGTCCGGGGTCTCGCCGCGCGCGAAGGTGTCCGCGAGCACCAGCGCCGCCACCCGCTCGGGAAAAAGTCGGTAGAACTCCAGCACGATCTGCCCACCCATCGACAGCCCGCACACCACCGCGCGCCCGATCCCCAGCTGATCCAGCAGCGCGACCAGGTCCCCGGCGAACGTCTCCAGCGGCGTCACTCCGGGCACCACCGTCGTCTCCCCGTAGCCGCGCAGATCGGGCGCCACCGCCCGCACTCCCTGCCGACCCAACTCCGCGATCTGCGGGGCCCACATCGTCCGGTCGAACGGGTGCCCGTGGACGAGCAGCACCTCCGGCCGGCCGTTCGTTCCGGTGGCGCCGGTGGCGCCGCTGCCGACGGTGTCCTCGTACGCGATGTCGATGCCGTTGACGGATGCGGTGCTCACCTGGGCGTTTCCCCCTCTGCCGAGCGGACAACCCGAGCCTATGGCCGGGGTTTTGGCGGGGCAATCCCCTCCGGTGATCTCGGGGACACGCTGGGCGCGGGCTGCGACGGGGCGCGAAGGGCCGGGCGCGGCCCGGGACGACGGCCGAACGGGACCGGCCTCTCCCCTTGCTTGCCGACGGGCCGTCATGAGGGTGCCGCAGTGCGACCGTTGAGCGCGGAGCCCGGACGGGCGTGCCTCGGGAGGGCAGGGCCGATCGGAGTCCTGTCGCGGGGTCGCCGGGTCGGATCACTCTTCGGCCGTTGCGCCATCGGCCCGGCCCCGTCGCGCCCGTACCACCGTCGCGCCCGACGCGCCACCGCCCGCCGTGGAGCCTCGCGGTCCGGTCCCCGGGCCCGGGCGGGCGGCAAGGCCACCGGCTGCCGTCGGACCGCCCCGCCTGACCGGATCCCCGGGCCGGCCGCCGGCCCCGTCCCGCCACGCCGGAAGTTGCGCCGCGCCGGGCGCGGGGTGACCCTGAAGGAGCATCACGGAGTACTGCAGCAGTAACTCTACGCATTTCGCTCAGATGTTCCCATTGGAGCGGCGCCAGGCCTGGCCTCCCTATGTGCGGTGGCCGGTTCCTCGCCGCGGAGGGAGTCGCAGCCGTGATCATGCAAGCCGACCAGGCCGATCCAGCGGCCAGAGAGTGTGCGCTCGCATTGGAAGCGCACCCGTACCGGATCCAGCAGATCCGGCGCATCGTTTCCGCCCAGCTCCGCTACTGGCGCCTCGACCCGCTCGTCGACGCGGCGTCGACCGGTATCAGCGAGCTGCTGGCCAACGTCCATCGTCACGCCAGGCCCGACAAGAAGTGCGCGGTGAAGCTGACTCTGGCCTTCGACCGCCTCACCGTGGCCGTCTCGGACCACGATCCGCGATTGCCCCATCTGCGGCCGATGGAGCCGACCGCCACCACCGGCCGCGGTCTGGCCATGGTCGAGGCGATGAGCGACGGCTGGGGCACGGACCTGCTGCCCGATGCCGCCGGCAAGGTGGTGTGGTTCGTGCTCCGCACCCCGATGGCGGCTCCGACACTGGTCCCGCTCAAAGCGACCAGCATGCCGCAGGAGCGCGTCGTTCCGGGCCGCCTCGCCGTGGCGGCGTCGGTCGCTTGACACCGGGCCCACACCCGAAATGAGTCGGACCGGCCACCGCCTTCCGTGGGGAGACGGCGGCCGGTCCAGCGGTACGGGAACCGTGCCCGGCGGAGCCCGCACGCGGGTGTCAGTCGGCGGCGACGGCCCGCAGGATGTCCAGCCGGGCCGCCCGCCGTGCGGGCCGCCATCCGGCCAGGACGCCCGCCGCGACACCGACCAGCAGCACGACCGCCAGCCGGGTCGGCGCGATCGCGAACGCGCCGCTGCCGTCGCTGTCGGTGGCCCGGACCAGCGCCCAGCCGAGGAACGTGCCGAGGCCGAGGCCGCCCGCCGTACCGAAGGCGGCGACCAGCACCGATTCCCAGCGGACCATGGACCGCAGTTGGGCCCGGGTCTGGCCGACCGCGCGCAACAGCCCGAGCTCCCGGGTGCGTTCGTGCACCGCGAGGGCGAGGGTGTTGGCGATGCCGAGCAGGGCGATCAGCACGGCGAGCGCCAGGAGTGCGTAGACCAGCGTGAGGAAGGTGTCGATGCCGGCCCCGGCGGACTTCGCGTACTCGCTCCTGGTCTGCACAGCGGGTGCGCCGAAGGCCGCCACCGCCCGGGTCACCGCGGCCTTCCCGGCGGCCGTGCCCACGCCGGGCCGGAAGCCGATGGCGACCAGGGTGTCCTTGTCCTGGATGTGGTGCGGCGCCCAGGCCGCGCGGGTGATCAGGTAGTCGCCGGCCAGATCGGCCCGGTCGTAGACCGCGCCGACGGTGAACGGCACGCGCTGCCCGTCGGCGAACACCAGGCCGACCCGGCTGCCGGTGGTCCAGCCGCGCTTGTCCGCCTCGCTCCGCGCGACCGCGATGGCATGGGTGCCGAGGTCCGCCAGCGACCCGCGGACGGCGCCGAGGTCGAGGAGCCGGGACAGCGCGACCGGATCGGTGACGGTCAACTGCCGCCCGCGGCCGTCGACCTCGGCGATGCCGCGGCCGAGGCCCACCGCCTCCCGGACCTGCGGGAGTCTCGCCACCGCGGGTGCGATGCGCGGGCTGAGTCCGGCGCCGCCCGCGCCGTAGACCTGCGCGCTGATCGCCACGTCGCCGGCGAAGGAGCGGTCCACCGTCCGGCTCGTGGTCTCCTTCAGCGAGGCGCCGACGACGGTGAACAAGGAGACCACCGCCACACCGATCATGAGCGCGGTGGCGGTGGCGGCGGTCCGCCGGGGGCTGCGCAGCGCGTTGCGCCGGGCGAGCACCCCGGTCGCACCGCGCAGCCGGCCGACCGGCGCGCCCAGCAGCCGAACGGCCACCGATGCCGCGACCGGGCCGAGGACGACGAAGGCGGCCGCGGTCAGCACCGCGCCGAGCCCGGTCAGCGGCAGGCTCGGTCCGGCCACACCCACCGCGGTCAGCGCGATACCCGCCGCTCCCGCCCCCAGCCCCGTGGCCGCGCGCCACCGGGATGCCCCGGAGCTGTCGGTCGCGGTCTCCCGCAGCGCGGCGACCGGCGCGGTGCGCCCGGCCCGGACCGCGGGCATGGCGGCCGAGCCGGTGCACACCAGCAGGCCGACGGCGAGCGGCACGGCCAACGCGGTGGCATGGATCACCAGTCCGCCGCCGGGGAAGGGGAAGCCGACGGCGGGGAACAGCGCCTGGAGGCCGGCCGCGACGCCGATCCCGCCGAGCAGCCCGGCCAGCGAGGCGGCGCAGGCCACCGCGGCGGCCTCGGCGAGGGTCGAGCCGAGCACCTGGCGGCGGCTCGCGCCGAGCGCCCTGAGTAGCGCGTTCTCCCGGGTGCGCTGGGCGACGACGATCGCGAAGGTGTTGTGGATGCTGAAGGTGGCCACCAGCAGGGCGATACCGGCGAAGACCACCAGCAAGGTGGTGAAGACGGTCAGGAAGGTGCCCGCGGTGGCGTCCTCGGTCTCGTCGCTCGCCTGCTGTCCGGTGATCGCCTCGTAGCGGGTGGGCAGTACCCGCGCCACCCGCTCGGTGAGCTGCCGGGCGTCGGTACCGGGGGCCGCCCGGATTTTGAGGGTGGTGGCCTCGCCGGGCCCCGGCATCAGATAGCGCTCGGCGTCACCGCTGGTGAGCGCGGTGAAGGTGGTCTGGCCCTCGCCGTCCTCGCCACCGAATGTCGCCACGCCCACGATGGTGATGGGCACCGGATCGGGAGTGCGCAGGAGAGTGGTGTCGCCGATCCGCAGTCCGGCCTTCCGGGCGGCGTCGCGGTTGATCACCGCCTCGCCGGAGGCGCGCGGCGCGCGGCCCTCCACCAGCCGGTACGGGTTGAGCCCGCGGTCGGCGATCCAGTTGCCGGCCACGGTCGGGCCCTTGGTGTCCAGCGAGGTGCCGTTGTGCGCGACGAGTTCGCCCGCGCCCTCGATGTCGGGCGCGACCGCGGCGACTCCGGGCACCTTCCGGACGGCGGCGATCAGATCGGTGGGCACCGGCCTGCGGGTGCCGGCGCCGGTGCCGGCCTTGATCTGGTCGGCGCCGCGCACCACGGTGTCGGTGCCGCGGTCGGCGTCGGCGAACAGCTTGCCGAAGCCGGCCCGCAGCGTGTCGCCCATGACCATCGTGCCGGCCAGGAAGGCGACGCCGAGGAAGACCGCGACGAAGGTGCCGGCGAAGCGGCGTCGGTGGGCGCGGATCGCGGCGAGGCCGAGGCGCAGCGACGTACGGGCCGGGCCGTTGCGCCGCTGCTGGGACCAGGGGTCGGGCTCGGCGGGCGCCGGGCCGGCGGGCGTCGGGCCGGCAGGTGTCGGGCCGGCAGGTGTCGGGCGGAGGCGGCTCATGAGGAGGCACTCCCCCGAACGGCGGTGTCCTGCCCGGTGCCGGTCCGCCGGCCGTCGAAGCCCTTCAGCCGGTCGAGCACCGTGGCCGCGGTGGGGTCTTCCAGCCGGTCCACCAGTCGCCCGTCGGCGAGGAAGACCACCTCGTCGGCGTGGGCGGCGGCCACCGGGTCGTGGGTGACCATCACCACCGTGCGCCCCATGGCGCGCACCGCCCGGCCGAGCAGTTCCAGGACCTCGCCGCCGGAGCGGGAGTCGAGATTGCCGGTCGGCTCGTCGGCGAAGACCACCTCGGGCCGTCCGGCCAGCGCGCGGGCCACCGCGACCCGCTGCTGCTGGCCCCCGGAGAGCTCACTCGGCCGGTGCGACAGCCGGTCGCCGAGACCGACGACCGCCACCAGCGTGTTCACCCATTCGGCGTCCGGGCGGCGGCCGGCCAGATCGAGCGGCAGGGTGATGTTCTCCGCGACGGTGAGGGTGGGCACCAGGTTGAAGGACTGGAAGACGAAGCCGACCCGTTCGCGACGCAGCAGCGTCAGCCGGCGGTCACCCAGCGCGCCGAGTTCGGTGTCGCCGATGTAGGCCGCGCCGGAGCTGAGCGTGTCGAGTCCGGCGGCGCAGTGCATCAGGGTCGACTTGCCGGAGCCGGACGGGCCCATGATCGCGGTGAAGCGCCCGGCCGGGAAACCCACCGTCACCTCGTCCAGGGCCCGGACCGCGGTGTCGCCGCTGCCGTACACCTTGGACGCCTCGACCACCCGGGCCGCGGTGGCCGAGCCGCGGACCGTCGCCCCGCTCATGCCGACCCGCCCTTGCCGCCGCGCAGGTCGCGGCCGAAGTGCTCGTCCAGCACGGACAGCCGCCGCCAGTATTCGTCCTCGTCGATCTCCCCCGCCGCGAACCGCCGGCCGAGCACCGCGATCGGCGTGTGCTCGCCGCCGACCGTCGCGCGGCGCCAGGGTTCGCCGCCGCGACCGCGCCACGCGGTCCTGCGCAGCACGGTGATCACGGTGGCGACGGCGGCCGCCCAGATCAGCGGAAGGAACAAGATCCACGGGCCGGGCCCGCCGTCGTGCCACGCCAGGGTGGTCATCGCTGGTCATCTCCTCTTTCGACTCTTCCGGGCTTTCGACCCGGGCCATCGGATGGACACGGCCGACCCGATCGACACGGGCGACCCCGATCGACACGGCCGACTCGCTGGACTCGCTCGAATCGCTCGACCCGTGCGACCGGTCGGCCGCCGGTTTCTCCGACTGACTGGAGCCTGGTCCGCCGGCCGTCGGAAGTCGTCCTCCGGCCAGCGGCGAACGGGCTGCTCCCCGGGGAGTAGGCGGGGGGCGGCGGCCTGCTCCCGGGGCGCCTGGATCCGCGAGGCCGGGTCGGTGGCGAGCGGCGGGCGGCGTCGGGCGGGCGGACCCCGGAGTGTCGGAGGGTGCGCCTACGGTGGAGGGCATGTGGCGCTGTACCGGGATCCGGTGGCGGGACGGGGCTCCCGTGTGGGCGTGGCGGCATCCGGGGCGGGGCGAGCGGACCAGTTCCTTGCGGGTGGGCGGCACGCTGTCCTTCGCCGTGGGCGCCGAGGCGATACGGGTGTGCGGCGGGGTGTGGCGGGCCGGCCGGTGGACGGCGTGCCCGTACGCGGCCGCACTGCCCGCGGCGGCCCGGCGCGACCAGTGCGAGGCGTGCGCGGCCCTGGACCGCTCCTCGTCGGTGGCGGCGGACACCCGGGTGGACGACCCGCGCCGGTACGCCGTCTATCTGGCGTACTTCGGCCCGGGGCTGCACAAGGTCGGCATCACCGCGACGGTACGCGGCAGCGCCCGGCTCCTGGAACAGGCCGCGGTGTGCTTCACCTTCCTCGGCGACGGACCGCTGATGACGGCGCGCCGTACCGAGGCGCTGCTGGGCGCGGCGCTGGGCGTCCGCGACCGGATGCCGGACCGGGCGAAGCGTGCCGCCCGCCGGACGCTGCCCGGCGCCGAGCAGCGGCGGGCCGAACTGCGCTGCCTGTACGAAGAGGTGACGGCCCTGCGGGACCGGCTGCCGGAGTCACTGCGGCTGCGCCCGTTCGACGCCGTCGACCA
>NZ_FMCH01000461.1 GCF_900091855.1 Streptomyces sp. DvalAA-14 | reverse complement strand
GTCCGGGCGTGTCCGGGTCGAGGATCGAGGCTGATGCCGCGACCTCGGCGCCGGCGAAGGACCACAAGAAGGACGACGCGTCCAGCACCAGTACCTGGCTGATCGTCGCCGTCTTCTTCGTCGCCAGCGTCGGCGTCGGCTTCCTGCTGAGCGGGCGCAGACGGCGACGTGACTGAGCCCGGGGCCGGTCCGGGCTCCGGGTCCCTCCCGGGCGGGGAAACGCCAGGACCCGCGGGCACGGGGCCTGCGGGTCCTGGTGGGGCGGGGCTTTCGCCCGGCGGCCGGGTCAGTTGACGTTCAGCAGCTCGCGGGTCATGTCCCGGTAGCGGGTGAGGGCCACGCGCAGCTCCTCCGTCTCGGTACCGGTGGTCTTGTCGCTGTCACCGCTGTCGTCGGCGTGCCAGCTGCCCCGCAGCGCGTCGCGGCGCTCCTCGACCATCCGGGTCAGCCGGCGGACCGCCTCGTCCAGTACGGCGTCGGCCTCGCGCACGGCGCGCTTCGGGTCATCGACGAAGCCACCGACGGCCTGCTCCATACGACGGTTGAGCTGGTCGATGTCCTGGCTCGCACCCGGCGTCGCGCCGGTGCCGGAGGTCGCGGCAGAAGTCGCGGCCGGGGTCGCGGCAGAAGTCGATGTGGCGGTGGCGGTGGTGCCGCTGCTGTTCGTGCGGGTAGCGGCGGTACTGGCGGTGCCGGCCGCGGGCGACGGTGTCGTGGCCTTGGGCGGGACGACCGTGTCCGTGCGGGCGCGCTTCGTGTCGGCGTCGCGGTCGCGGGCGGTCGTGCCGGCCGGGGTGTCGAGGCGCTTGGCGTCGCTGTCGGCGTCCTTGCCGGTGCCGGCGGTTGTGCCGGTGCTGGTGCCCGTGCCCGAAACGTCCGCGGTGGTGCGGGCCGTCGCGCTGTCCGGCGACGTGCCCTGCAGGCCCTTGACGTCGCTGTCCGCATCCGCGTCCGCGTCCAGGTCGGCGTCCGTGTCCGTGTCCGAACTGGTGCTGGTGCCGGTGCGGCTGCTGCGGATGCCGGTCTTGTCGTCCGTGTCCGTGTCCGCGTCGTCGTCCAGGTCGTCGGCGTCGGCGTCGGCGACGTCACGGCTCGTGGCGCCGGTGGAACTCCCGGGTGCGCCGAGCGGGGTGACGGGGCGCTGCGGCCCGGTGGTGCGGCCGGTGGTGCTCCGGCCGGCCGAGGCGGTCTGCTCGGTGGTGGTCGGCTTGCCGTCGGTGGTGGTCTTCTTGCCGTCGGTCGTCGTCGGCGCGGACTGCTCGTCCGCCGTGTCCGAGTCGGCCCGGTCCTCGGCGCGGGTGCGGTTGAAGTTCATGGTCTTCGTCTCCTCAGATACCTGCTCGTCACGTACATGTGGCCGTCCAGGGCCCGCCCCGGGCGGCCCGGCCCCCGTCGCCGGCTGAGCGGGCGACGGGAGCGGGCAGCCGGGCGGCTGTCGCGGTCGGGTCAGCTGTGGTCGTCGGTGGTACGACCCCGCCGGCCGGCGCCGGTCAGACCGGCGAACCGGTCGGCCAGCGGACGGTGGTGCTCTTCGCCCGTGTCACTGCCCTCGGTGCCCGCAACGGCATCCGGGTCGGCGTCCGATTCGGCATCCAGCCGGGCGTCGGCGTCATCGCGGTCCCGTGCGGCGGCCGAGGTGCCGACCGGTTCCGTGGTGGGATCGGTGGTCCGGTCGATGGCCGTGTCGGTCGCGTCGGTCGTGGCGCCGGTGGTGGAGTCGACAGCGGGATCGGTGCTCGACCCGGTGACGGGCTCCGTGGTGGGCGCGACCGGACCCGTGGTGGCCGCCGGAGCGGTCCCGGCCGGAGCGGCCTGGTCCGTGTCGGTGTCCCGGTCCGTCGCCGGCACGGTCGTGTCGGCCGGGGCCGTGGTGCGCGACGGCTTGTCCGCGTCCCGCAGCATGTCGTCGAACAGGGCCCGCGCGGAGACCATCGCCTGCCGCATGTCCTCGGTGACCTTGCGGCCGCCGGCGCCGGCGTGGTCGGCCAGCGCGTGGGCCTGCCGGTATCCCTGGACCTCGTGCGGGTGGTGGACGGACAGCGCGTCGAAGTGCTCGGGCGAGTTCGCCGCCGGGTAGCCGCGCTCGGCGGCGACCTCGGCGATCAGCCGGTCGGCCTCGTTCAGGGCCCGGCCGGGATCGTCCACGAAGTGCGCCTGGATCTCGGCCCAGCGCGCCCCGTACTGCTCCCGCTGCTGGGCGCTGACCGGCTGCCGCTCTATGTCGCCGTAGCGCTTGACGCGCTCGGCGAGTTCCTCGCGCGTGGCCTTTTCGTCGCCGTCGTGCTGAGCGAGCGTGCGCTCGTACTCGGGGCCGAACCGACGCTTGAGTCCTGCTCCGCTGGTGCCGTTACCGCGCATCATGGCCACCGCCGCGACGATCGCGATCACCACAACTACCGCCACGATGACGGCGATTACCGCTCCGGACATGACGTGCCTCCCGTCTCTTCTTTCTTGACGGTCGGCTTGCCGCTGCTGGGCGCCCCAAACACCCGCCGTGACCCCGAATGCCCGGGACGCACGGGGTGATCAGCGGTTATGCCACTCAAAGCGGCGGCGACCAGCGAGGATACGGGGCGGGGGTCCAGCGGCGGCTCAGGCCGAGGTCCCGCTCTCCGCACGCGGTGGGCCGTTGGCGCTGCGCTCGGGGTGGTCGGCCTCGCCGCCGCACAGCTCGTCGCTCAACTTCTTGATGAGCGCGGCCAGTTCGGCATGACGGGCCGGGTCCCAGTCACCGAGCAGCTCGGCCAGGACGGCGCGGCGGGCCTCGGTGAGCCGGTCGACGAGAGCGTGGCCGGCGTCGGTGAGGACCAGGGGATTGCCCGGGTGCTGGGCACGGGCGGCGTAACCGCCGGACTCGGCCTCGACCACCGCTTCCGCGATGACGGGGAAGGGCACGACAGTTTCCCGGGCGAGCACGGCGGGATCGATCTCGCCGACGTGCTCCAGCCGCAGCAGCAGCCAACTGGTCACCGGGCGGATGTCGATCCCGGCCATCTCGGTGATGCGGTGGTAGAGCCCGGACCGGGCCTCCCGGCTGCCGAGCACCGACAAGGAGCGGGCGATCTCGTCCAGCGAGGAGCGTTCGACCGGATTGGTGGCCAGCGTCTCGCCCCCGTCGGGCACGGTGACCGAAGCACGCAGCGCCTGCTCCTTGAGGAACAGCGACAGGATGAATCCGGCCAGCGCCACCGGCGCCGCGTAGAGGAAGACGGTGGTGATCGACGTCGAGTACGCGTGCAGCACCGGCGGGCGGGCGGCGGCCGGCAGCCGGGCGATGGACGTGGGATCGGCCCGCAGCACCGAGGGGGTCAGGCCGGGCGGCAACCGCACCCCGCGCAGCGCGGGACCGAGTTTGTCCGTGAGCCGGCTGGCGAAGATGGTGCCGAAGATGGAGACGCCGAAGGACGCGCCGATCGAGCGGAAGAAGGTGGTGCCGGAGGTGGCCGAGCCGAGGTCCTCGTAGCCGACCGCGTTCTGCACCGCGAGCACCAGCACCTGGATCACCAGGCCGAGGCCCAGGCCGAAGAGCAGGAAGAACAGGCTCATCACCCAGGTGGCGGTGTGCTCGTCGAGCTGGTGCAGCAGGACCAGGCCGATGACGGTGATGCCGGTGCCGGCGATCGGGAAGACCTTGTAGTGGCCGGTACGGCTCACGATCTGCCCGGAGACGGTGGAGGAGATCAGCAGGCCGACCACCATCGGGATCATGTGGATGCCGGACAGGGTCGGCGAGTAGCCGTGCACCACCTGCAGGAAGGTCGGCAGGAAGGTCAACGTGCCGAACATCGCGAAGCCGACGATGAAGGAGATCGCGGAGCACAGGACGAAGGTGCGGACCCGGAACAACCGCGGTGGCAGGACCGGCTCCTGCGCCCGCCGCTCGATCAGCACGAAGACGGCGACGAGGAGCACGCCGATCACCGCCAGGGCGATGATCTGCGCCGAGCCCCAGGCCCAGGTGGTGCCGCCGAGCGAGGTGACCAGCACCAGGCAGGTGGCCGCCGCGGCGACCACCGCCATCCCGGCGTAATCGATCCGGTGGGTGGTGCGGCGGACCGGGATGTGCAGCACCGTGGCGATCACCACGAGGGTGACGACGCCGATCGGCAGGTTGATGTAGAACACCCAGCGCCAGGAGAGCTGTTCGGTGAACACCCCGCCGAGCAGCGGCCCGAGCACACTGCTGGCGCCGAACACCCCGCCGAACACCCCTTGGTAGCGGCCTCGTTCGCGGGGCGGCACGATGTCGCCGACGATCGCCAGCGACAGGACGATCAGTCCGCCGCCGCCCAGGCCCTGCACCGCCCGGAACGCGATCAACTCGCTGAGGTTCTGCGAGATCCCGCACAGCGCGGAGCCGATCAGGAAGAGCACGATGACGGTCTGGTACAGCCGCTTGCGGCCGTACATGTCGCCGAGCTTGCCCCACAGCGGGGTGGCGGCGGTGGACGCCAGCAGGTAGGCGGTGACCACCCAGGACAGATGGTCGATACCGCCGAGCTCGCTGACGATGGTGGGAAGAGCGGTGGACACGATGGTCTGGTCGAGGGACGCGAGCAGCAGGCCGAGGGCGAGCGCGACGATGGCCAGGCGGACGGCGCGCTTGTCCTGGTACGCGCCCGGGGGCGCCGCCGCCGGACCGTCGGCGGCCGTGTCCTGGGCCATGAAGGCTCCTCCCGTCGTCCCCCCGACGGCCAGAGCCTTCATATTCGCACTGTTTGTGCCGTTATGGGCTGTGATCTTGAGCGGGCGGCCGGTCCGCTTCGGGGGAGCGGCTGTCCGACCGAGCCGCGTATCGGCATAATCGCCCCTGGCTTGACGAACGACTTTGCGAACGAGGCCGCGGCCGACTTCGGGGACGACTTCGGGGCCGACTTGGGGGTGCTGGTGCGAACAGGCGAACGACGGCGGGGAGGGGACCCAGTGGGGCAGCCGCTCGGTACGGACGAGGGGGCGGCGGGGGACGCCATGCGGGAGGCCGCGGCGGACGCCGCGGATTCCCCCTGCGGGGGAAGAGGTCGAGATACGGGCCGCCGAGCGCTCGGCGGAACGAGCCGCCGCGCTGGCCGCCACCGAGGGCTTCCACCCGTTGCGGATCAGGCCCTACGTCGCCGAGCCGGACGGGGAGCCCGGCGAGACGACGGTACGGCCGCTGATGGCGGTGGAGCCGGAGGAGGACGGCGGGGGCCCCGCGACGACGGACCTCGGGCTTTTCCCGTCCATGTACTCGGGGGTGGAGTACGCCCCCGAGGAGCCGCCGGTCCTCGAACCGGTGGTGGTACGGGGCCGGCACCGGCGGCGCCGGCGCAGCATCGTGGTCGCGGCGGCAGCGGTGGCGGCGTCCGCGCTGGCGGCCGGGGCCGTCGCGGTCAGCGGGCAGGTGATGGGGGACGAGCAGGGTGCCACCGACCGGGCACTGCCCGATCTGAACGCGTCGATGCCGGATGTGCAGCTGCCGCATGTGGCGGCCCGGGTCAGTGAGTCGGCGGCGCCGCCGGCGGGCCACGTCGGAACGCCCACGACGACGGCGGCGACACCTCGCGCGACCCCTTCGGCGAGCAGGCCGGTCAGCACGCCGACCGGCGCGTCGGACGGCGCCTCCCCGCAGCCCACCGCCTCCGCGGGCGCCACCCCGGTCACCCCGACCACGGACACGACCCCGACCGCGCCGAGCACCACGGCGCCGGCCTCGACCCCGGACACCCCCCGCAGCGAGCCGCTCCAGCCGTCCGACACCTCCGCCACCCTCCGCCTCGGCGACTCCGGCCAGGCGGTGACCGACCTCCAGCGCGACCTCCACGCGGCCCACGTCTACTACGGCCGCTACGACGGCATCTTCGACCGCGACGTCGAGATGGCCGTCACCACCTTCCAGCTCTGGCACCACGTCAGCGACTCCCCCCTGGGCACCTACGGCCCGAACACCCGCGCCGCCCTCACCCAGTCCCTGACCAGCACCTCCGCCGCCCCCCACCACCACCGCTAGCCCCTCCGGGGCATACCCACCGTTCCCCCCTCCCCCGCCCTGCCCCCGCCCCGGGAACCCCCCGCGCACCACGACGACCCGGCAACCCCGCGGGGCGCGGGATCCTTGACGCCCAACCCACGGCGGGGTTGGGGGGAGGCACCCCCGGCCCGCCGGCCCGGGCCACCACGCGCCCGGCAGGGCAACCCCTACCGGGCGCAAACAACCCGCGCCCCGGGCCCCCCGGAAGCGCTTGGCCGGCTGGCGGGAGGGCGGCGGGGGCGCGTTTAGGATCGGCGGGTGTCCACTGCTGAGCGGTTCGGCCTCGCCCACTTCCAGCTCGTGCTGCTGCGCCGGATGGCGGACCACCAGCCGGATCTGGTGGACGACGCGCTGCGGACGCTGGGCGCGAGCCACGGCGAGTTGCGGGACGCCCACCGTCGCTGGCAGGCGCGCCTGCACTCGCGGACGTTCCCCGGCGGCGAGCGCCGGTACCGTACGGCGCTCGGCCCGCCGGAGTCGACGCGCGAGCAGCAGATCGGGGAACTGACCTGCACGGCCCTGCAGTGGCCCCTGCCGCTGTGGCCCGACCTGCGCTTCGAGGTGCTGTGCGCCCCGGGCGGCGGGGCGGTCTGGAACGAGTGGCTGGTCCGGGCCCCGGGCGCCCCCGCGCCCGCCCTGCGCGGCGTCGACGACCTGACGCCCTGGTCCTGCACGGTGGACGACGCGGCCCACGCCTTCCCCCCGGCGACCCCGCTGCCGCCCGACGCCCCCTCCCGCTCGGTGCTGGCCCTGACCGTCCCGGGCAGCTCGACCCGGACGATCGCCCACTTCACCTGGGGCCTGCTGCAGTACGTGGCCCCGCACGACCGCTGAACCCCAGCCGAACAGATCCTCGCCCGGGCGATCGGACCCCACAGGGGCTGGCGCATCGCCGCATTATTTTGTACCGTACAGAAACAAAGTGGTTCCGCCCGCTTCCCTGACCAGCGGGCGGGACCACGTTGCCAGGCCCGCGACGCGATGCGCCGCGGGCCGCTTCATAAGGAGCCGCATGCCGTCCGTGTTCGCCGCCCGCGCCCTGCTGCTCGACATGGACGGCACCCTGGTGAACTCCGACGCCGTGGTGGAGCGCTGCTGGCGCCGCTGGGCCGAGCGGCACGCGCTGGATCCGGCCGCCGTCCTGCGGGTCGTGCACGGCCGCCAGGGCCACGCCACCATGGCCGCCCTGCTTCCGGACCGCCCGATGGCCGAGAACTTCGCCGAGAACGCCCTGCTGCTGGCCGAGGAGACCGCCGACCTCGACGGCGTCGTACCCGTCCCCGGCGCCGCCGCCTTCCTCGCCGCCCTCGAAGGCCGGCCGCACGCCCTGGTGACCTCCGCCAACGACGCCCTCGCCCGGGCCCGGATGGGCGCCGCCGCGCTGCCGCTGCCGCCCGTCGTCGTCACCGCCGAGCGGGTCAGCGCGAGCAAGCCCGACCCGGAGGGCTTCCTGAAGGCCGCCGCCGAGCTGGGCTTCGCTCCGGAGGACTGCCTGGTCTTCGAGGACGCCGAGGTCGGTGTCGCCGCCGCCCGCGCGGCCGGCATGCGCGTCGTGGGCGTCGGCCCGCGCGCCGCCGCGCTCCGGCCCGACGCCCACGTGGCCTCGCTGGAGCTGATCCGCGTGGAAGCCGCCCCGGCGGGCGGCCTCCTCGTCACCGCGGACGCGTCTGCCACGGCCGGCCCGGCAGCCTGACGGCCTGCGGGCCGCCTCAGCCCGCGACCGCCTCGTAGAGGCTGAACGCGGCCAGCACCACCATCACGGCGGCCGCCACCTTCGTGATCAGCCCGAGCGGCACCCGCTTCATCAGCAGCCGCCCGCCGAAGACACCCAGCGCCGCCACCGCCCACAGCCCCAGCACCGCGCCGAGGCCGACCGAGACCGGGTCGTCGTAGCGGGCGGCCAGATTCGCGGTCATGATCTGCGTCAGGTCGCCGAACTCCGCGACCAGGATCAGCATGAAGCCGGTCCCGGCCACCTTCAGGAAGCTCTGGTCGGCGGGCGCGCGCACCTTCTCCTCGTCCTCGCCGCGCGAGAACAGCAGCATCGCCGCGCCGCCGAGGAACAGCACGCCCACCACGCCCTGCACCAGCCGGTGCGGCAGCAGGGTCAGCAGGCTGCCTGCCGCTATGGCCAGCGCCACATGGACCACGAAGGCCGCGGCGACCCCGCTGAAGACGTACGAGGCCCGGTAGCGCGTACCGAGCACCAGGCTGGCCAGGGCGGTCTTGTCGGGCAGTTCGGAAAGGAAGATCACGCCGAAGACGACGGCGATGACGGTGAGACTCAACACGGAAGGCGATCCTCGATCGGTCGGGGGCAGCCGTACCGAGAGGAACCGCGGGGCGCGGGGTCGCTTCGGCACGGCAGCGTCGGAACACTGCGGCCGAAGGTCTCGCTGGCGGCCCGCACCTGATCCGGTGCCTGCCGCCTCCGGGCGCCGGCCCGGTCCGCTCGGCGTCCGCGCGAACGCGGACGCTGTGAACGGCCCGAGCAGTATGTCGACGGTCCGGCGAAGAGCTACTCCCCTTCTGCTGGGCGTCAGTCTAGAGGACGCCGAAAGCGGACCGGCCGGAGACCCTCGCTCCGGGCCCGCGGCGACGTACCCTTCAGACAACAGCCCCGGACGTGCGGGAACGGGCGCCGCGGGGTCCGCGTCAAAGTATTCCCGCCGTAATAATGCCGTGATTGTCTCGTACGTCACGCGCCCTCAACGGAACCGAAGGTCACTACTGGCGTACGCTGTACGGCTGACGGCGGATGAAGATCCGCCGCCGTGGAAGCGGCACCGGCACCGGTACGGATCCGACCCGATCCGACCTGTCCCACCAGGGGCGTTCGGCTTTTCGCGGCCGACGCGCAGGACCGATCCAGCAGTACTTCACAGGCACGCCACAGACACTTCGGAAGCACAGCGGAAGCACAACAGCACCACATCGCGGTACCCGGGAACGATCCGAGCAGGAACAGCGAAGGACGAGGAGGCGCAGTGCTGCACGGCATGGGCTCCTTGTTCGACTGGCCCTGGATCTTCCTGCTCGTGGCGATCTCCGTGCTGCTGGACGTCTTTGTGCCCGTGCTCCCCAGCGGTGTGCTGGTGGTCAGCGCGGCCACCGCCGGATCAACGGGCGGCCGCGACGGGCTACTCGACATCTTCGCGCTGCTGGGCTGCGCGGCCACCGCCTCCTGCGTCGGCGATCTGCTGGCGTACCGGCTGGCCTGGCGGGGCGGTGACTGGTTCGACCGACGGCTGGCGAGTTCGCGGCGGTTGGCCCTGGCGCACGAACGGCTGGGTCAGGTGCTGACCGGCGGCGGCGGCGCCCTGGTGGTCCTTGCCCGCTTCGCGCCGGCCGGCCGCAGCGTGGTCAGCCTCGGCGCGGGCGCGGCGCGGCGGCGCCCCGGGGAGTTCCTGCCCTGGTCCGCGCTGGCCGGGGTGTGCTGGGCGACCTACAGCGTGGGCCTGGGCTGGATCGGCGGCGAGTGGCTCGGCGCGAGTTGGCTCGGTACCGCGATGTCCCTCGCCGCGCTGGTCGGCGCCGGCGCCTTCGCGGCGTACGTCTTCAAGCGGGAGCGGCGGCTGGCGATGGCCGCCGCTTACCCTACTGTCCCGCTGGCGATCCCCGGCCAGGGCACACCGCCCGACCGCGGCTCGGTCGTCGAAGCTCTCTGAGTGCTCCCGGCACCGCCGGGTTCACCGAGTTCGCCGGCTTCGCGCCGAGTTCCCCGCCGGCTTCCTCACCGGGTTCTCACCGGGTTGTCGGCGGGGTCCTCCTCCGGGTTCCGGTCCGGAGTCCCGTCCGGGTCAGCCGCGGCGCCGCGTTCTGGTGCCGTAGGACCAGCCGGTGCCGACCCCGGCCAGGTGGAGGGCCACGAAGAACAGCCCCGCGACCATCAGGCTCCAGGGCGTGAACGCCGCATCGGTGTGGGTGTTGGTGACATTCAGGAGCCAAGCGATGAAGAAGATGACGGCGCCCACGGCAGCCAGCATGTGACTCTCCCTGACAGAGGCCGCCGGAGCACGGCGGCGGATCGGGTGGTGACGAACGGGCGCCGGTGGCGCCCGTCGACGTTCCACTGCCCGCCAATGGCCGTTCGACGCACACGGGTTCGACTCAAAGTTCGAACGGTCGGCGATTTTCGGCCGGAGAAGCCGCCACTTACCCGTATTTCGGAAAGTATTCTCACTCGTTTCGGCAATAGGCAGCACTCAGCGTCATCGAAAGAATGGGCCCGAATCACCCACTTACGGGAAGGACAGCCCATGTCGGTTGATGCGGGCCAGGACACCGCTCAAGACACCCCGCAGAACGGACAGCCGCGCACGAGTCTCGACACGGCCGCCGCTCGCAATCTGGCGACCACCACGAAGTCCGCTCCGCAGATGCAGGGCATCTCGTCCCGCTGGCTGCTGCGCGTACTGCCATGGGTCCAGGTCAACGCGGGTACCTACCGGGTGAACCGCCGGCTGAGCTATTCGGTCGGCGACGGCCGGGTCACCTTCGTGAAGACCGGGTCCGAGGTCCGGGTGATCCCGCACGAGCTCGGTGAGATCGCGGCGCTGCGTTCCTTCCAGGACGAGGCCGGGCTGAGCGCCCTGGCGGACAAGTTCGTCCAGCGGCAGTACGAACCGGGTGACGTGCTCGCCGAGGCCGGACAGCCGGCCGACACCGTGTTCCTCATCGCCCACGGCAAGGTGGAAAAGCTCGGCGAGGGCTCCTACGGCGAGCAGACCCGCCTAGGAGTCCTGGCCGACGGCGACCACTTCGGCGAGCAGGCGCTGCTGAGCGGCGAGGGCACCTGGGAGTACACCGCCAAGGCCGGCGCGGCCACCACCGTGCTCGCCCTGTCCCGGCAGGATCTGGAGCCGCTGCTGGGCCAGTCCGAATCGCTGCGCGGCCACCTGGAGGCGTTCCGGGCCATCCCCCGGCAGCGCGCCAACAAGCGGGGCGAGGCCGACATCGAGCTGGCCTCCGGCCACCACGGCGAGGCCGCGCTTCCGGCCACGTATGTCGACTACGAGGTCAAGCCCCGCGAATACGAACTCCAGGTCGCCCAGACCGTGCTGCGCATCCACAGCCGGGTGGCCGATCTCTACAACGAACCGATGAATCAGACCGAGCAGCAACTCAAGCTCACCGTCGAGGCGCTGCGGGAGCGCCAGGAGAACGAACTCATCAACAACCCCGAGTTCGGGCTGCTCAACAACGCGGATTACGACCAGCGCATCCAGCCGCACGCCGGCCCGCCGCTGCCGGACGACCTTGACGAGCTGATCAGCCGCCGCCGGGGCACCCGCTACCTGCTGGCCCACCCGCGGGCCATCGCCGCCTTCGGCCGTGAATGCACCCGGCGCGGCATCTACCCGGACCCGGTGGAGGTGCTGGGCTCCACCGTTCCGGCCTGGCGCGGCGTCCCGATCCTGAGCTGCAACAAGATCCCGATCAGCACCGCCCGCACCAGCTCGATCATCGCCATCCGTACCGGCGAGGACAACCAGGGCGTCATCGGTCTCAACCAGACCGGTATCCCGGACGAGTACGAGCCGGGGCTGAACGTCCGCTTCATGGGCATCGACGAGAAGGCCGTCATCAGCTACCTGGTGAGCACCTACTTCTCGGCCGCCGTCCTGGTGCCGGACGCGCTGGGTGTGCTGGAGAACGTGAACGTCTCCAACTGGCGCTGAGCCGCCCCGTGGCCGGCGCGCCGAGCCGCCGCCGCTGATGGATCCGTGAAGAGCGGCTCCCCTGCCAGGCCGGGCAGGGGAGCCGCTCTTCATTGCTGTCACCTCCTCGCTGTCACCTCCTCGCTGTCACCTCCTCGCTGTCACCTCCTCGCTGTCACCTCCTCGCTGTCACCTCCTCGCTGTCACCTCCTCGCTGTCACCTCCTCGCTGTCACCTCCTCGCTGTCACCTCCTCGGGCGACGCACGACTCAGCAGCCGAGCCGCGTCAGGAGCCGAGCACCAGACTCCGGATGACCGTGACCGACACCGCCAGTCCGCTGCCGAAGGGCGAGTCCAGATCCCAGATGAGGAAGAGCAGGAAGGCGATGAGCGCGCTGAACAACCCGGCCAGCAGCAACTCCCGTGGCGACCGCCGGATCTGCAGGGTGAAGATGAGCCCGACGGTCACCAGCGCGCCGGCGATCAGGCCGAACCAGACCATGCCCGGCATGGTCGCCCCGGCGCTCTGCCCGCGCGCCTGCCGGGCCTGATCGGCGGCCGCCACCTCGTCCACCACCGGCTGGTAGGCCTGCGCGGCCAGATCGCTCTTCGGGTCGAACTGTGTGACGTCGGTGCGGACCTGGTTGAGCAACTGGTCGCCCTCCGGCGACAGTTGCCCGTGGTTCTTCATGTAGCGCCATTCGTGGTCGGTGACGAACAGGGCGTAGGTGTCCACGTCCGCGCGTACCTTGTCCCGTACTTGCGGCGGATAGACCTGCACCCGGGCCTTCACCTCGTGCAGCGCCTGCGCCTCGGCCTGTACGTCGGCCTGAGCGGAGCCGCGGCCCTCCCAGACCCCGGCGATGGCCAGGCCGATGACGATCGCGTAGACCACGCCGATCATCATGACCATGTACTCGATGACGTCCGGTGTCTCCGACGGGTCGTCGTCCGCAGCGATCCTGCGCTGCCTGAGCACGACCACACTGACCACCACGACGCCGACCGCGATCATGGCGATGAGCAGTGCCACCCACTGCGACATAGCGAAATCCCCCTTGCTGTGGACTGGTTCAGCTAGTTGTTCCTGCGATACGTGCGGGATCCGGGCCGCAGCACCGCCACGGCGAGCAGGGCCGGCACGGTGGTGAGCAGCATCGTGATGGTCAGCGCCTGCCGGTGCCGGACCGGCGGTCCGGACGGCTTGGGCGGGCGTACCGGCCACTGCACGGCCACCGGCTTGGCCGGGGGCTGCGGTGTGATGCTCGGCGACGCTTTCGGTGATGGCGACGCCGACGGCGTGGGTGTCGGACGAGGTGAGGGCGTGGGACTCGGTGCCGGCGGGCTGGGCGGCGGCGGTACGGCCGCGGCGGGCGGGGTGGGCGAGGGGCTCGGTGCGGGCGTCGGAGGAGGGGGCGGAGTGGGAGTGGGAGTGGGCGTGGGGGTGGGCGTCGGCGTCGGTGTCGGGCTGGGGGGCGGGGTTGTCGGAGGAGGCGGGGGCGGCGGCGGGGGCGGTGGGGGC
>NZ_FMCH01000026.1 GCF_900091855.1 Streptomyces sp. DvalAA-14 | reverse complement strand
GGAAACGCTCCTGGAGCCGTCGGCCGGCCCGCAGCGCCAGCCGGGACTTGCCGACGCCGCCCGCGCCGGTCACCGTGACCAGCCGGCCGGCCGCCAGCAGTCGCGCCAGCTCGGCCAGTGCGTCGGCGCGGCCGACGAAACCGGTCAGCTCGGCCGGGAGGTTGCCCGCCATACCCATGGTGCACGGAGCGTACTGGTCCGAACGCGGAACGTACAGCCGCGTGCCGGGCCGGCCGCCGATCTGCTAAGGACGGGCCCCGCCGGCGGGGGCCGGCCGGCGCCGCCGCCACGTCGGTGCGTTACGGGTGGGCAGGCCCGGCGCGATAAGGTCGGGAGTCCCATCGGCGCGGTGGGACACAGGACAAGAGCGAGGAGAGCGGCAGCGTGTCCGGTGGAGAGGTGGCCGGCCTGATCGTGGCGGTCTTCTGGGCGATCCTGGTGTCGTTCCTCGCCGTCGCACTGGCCCGGCTCACCCAGACGCTCAAGCGCACCACCGAGCTGGTGGCCGGGATCACCGAGCAGGCCGTGCCGCTGCTCGGCGAGGCATCCGAGGCGCTGCGCACCGCCCACACCCAGCTCGACCGGGTCGACACCATCACCTCGGACGTCGCCGAGGTGACCGCCAACGCCTCCGCGCTCTCCTCCACCGTCGCCTCCGCCTTCGGCGGTCCCCTGGTGAAGGTCGCCGCCTTCGGCTACGGGGTGCGGCGCGCGGTCGGTCTGCAGACCGGCGACGCCGGCCGCGCCCGTGCCAGGACCGTCAAGGGCAAGGTGGTGCCCGCCGCCCGGCGTGGCCGCCGCCGCAACCGCACCGAGGACTGAGGGCTGAGGTTCTATGTTTCGCCGCCTGTTCTGGTTCTGCACCGGCGCCACTACCGGTGTCTGGGCCACCGTCAAGGTCAATCGCGCGCTGCGCCGGCTCAGCCCGGACAGCCTGGCCGCCACCGCCGCCGACCGCGCGCTGGAGACCGGCGCCCGGCTGCGGCTGTTCGCGCACGACGTGAAGGCCGGGATGACGCAGCGCGAAGGCGAGCTCCACGACGCCCTCGGCCTGCGGGGCAAGACCGACACCCCGGGCCTGCCCGCGGCCCGGACGGGCGCCCGGGTCCTGCCGGGGCAGGACCCCGACTTCCCGGCACCGCGCCGGGGCATCACGCACGACGCTGCGAACGAGACGTCTCGCGGACCTGAGAACCGGAAGGACGAACACTGATGGAGTCGGCAGAAATCCGCCGCCGCTGGCTGCGCTTCTTCGAGGAGCGCGGGCACACCGTCGTGCCGTCGGCGTCCCTCATCGCCGACGATCCGACCCTGCTGCTGGTCCCGGCCGGCACTGGTCCCCTTCAAGCCGTACTTCCTCGGTGAGGTCCAAGCCCCCCTTCGCGCGTGCCACCAGCGTCCAGAAGTGCGTCCGCACCCCGGACATCGAAGAGGTCGGCAAGACCACCCGGCACGGCACGTTCTTCCAGATGTGCGGCAACTTCTCCTTCGGCGACTACTTCAAGGAAGGCGCCATCAAGTACGCCTGGGAGCTGCTCACCTCGCCCCAGGACAAGGGCGGTTACGGCCTGGACGGCGACCGGCTCTGGATCACCGTCTACGAGGAGGACGACGAGGCCGAGACCATCTGGCGCGATGTCATCGGCGTCCCGGCCGAGCGGATCCAGCGGCTGGGCAAGGGCCCCAACTTCTGGTCCATGGGCGTGCCCGGGCCCTGCGGCCCCTGCTCGGAGATCAACTACGACCGCGGCCCCGAGTTCGGCGTCGAGGGCGGCCCCGCGGTCAACGACGAGCGGTACGTGGAGATCTGGAACCTGGTCTTCATGCAGTACGTGCGCGGCGCCGGCGAGGGCAAGGACGACTTCCCGATCCTCGGCGACCTGCCCGCCCAGAACATCGACACCGGCCTCGGCCTGGAACGCCTCGCGATGATCCTGCAGGGCGTGCAGAACATGTACGAGACCGACACCCTGCGTGTCGTCATCGACCAGGCCACCGAGCTCACCGGCGTCCCCTACGGCCGGGACCACGACTCCGATGTCGCGCTGCGGGTCGTCGCCGACCACATGCGCACCTCGATGATGCTCATCGGTGACGGCGTCACGCCCGGCAACGAGGGCCGCGGCTACGTACTGCGCCGCATCATGCGCCGCGCCATCCGCAACATGCGGCTGCTGGGCGCCACCGAACCGGTCGCCGCCCCGCTCATCGACGTGGTGCTCACCACCATGGGCGAGCAGTACCCGGAGCTGCTCACCGACCGCAAGCGGATCGAGACGGTGGCGCTGGCCGAGGAGGCCGCCTTCCTGAAGACCCTCAGGGCCGGCACGAACATCCTCGACACCGCCGTCAGCGAGACCAAGGCCGGCGGCGGCAGCGTGCTGTCCGGCGCCCAGGCGTTCCTGCTGCACGACACCTGGGGCTTCCCGATCGACCTCACCTTGGAGATGGCCTCCGAGCAGGGCCTGTCCGTGGACGAGGACGCCTTCCGCCGGCTCATGAAGGAGCAGCGGGACCGGGCCAAGGCCGACGCCCGCGCCAAGAAGACCGGCCACGCCGACCTGTCCGCCTACCGCGAGGTCGCCGACCGCTCCGGCGGCACCGTGTTCACCGGCTACACCGAGAACAACAACGAGGCCACGGTCGTCGGCCTGCTGGTGGACGGCCTGCCCTCGCCCGCCGCCACCGAGGGCGACGAGGTCGAGGTCGTGCTGGACCGCACGCCGTTCTACGCCGAGGGCGGCGGCCAGCTGGCCGACACCGGCCGGATCCGGCTGGACACCGGCGCCGTGGTCGAGGTGCGCGACGTGCAGCAGCCGGTGCCGGGCGTCAGCGTGCACAAGGGCATCGTCCAGGTCGGCGAGGTCACGCTGGGCGCGGCCGCGCACGCCCAGATCGACCTGGTACGCCGCCGGGCCATCGCCCGCGCGCACAGCGCCACCCACCTGACCCACCAGGCGCTGCGCGACGCGCTCGGCCCCACCGCCGCGCAGGCCGGCTCGGAGAACTCACCGGGCCGCTTCCGCTTCGACTTCGGGTCACCGACCGCCGTGCCCGGCACCGTCCTGACCGACGTCGAGCAGAAGATCAACGAGGTACTCGCCCGCGAACTCGACGTCACCGCCGAGGTGCTGCCGATCGCCGAGGCCAAGAAGCAGGGCGCCATCGCCGAGTTCGGCGAGAAGTACGGCGAGCACGTCCGGGTGGTGACCATCGGCGACTTCTCCAAGGAGCTGTGCGGCGGTACCCACGTCGGCAACACCGCCCAGCTGGGTCTGGTCAAGCTGCTCGGCGAATCCTCGATCGGCTCCGGGGTGCGCCGCGTCGAGGCGCTGGTCGGCGTGGACGCGTACAACTTCCTGGCCCGGGAGCACACCGTGGTCGCGCAGCTCACCGAGCTGGTCAAGGGCCGCCCCGACGAGCTGCCGGACAAGATCTCCGCGATGCTCGCCAAGCTCAAGGACGCCGAGAAGGAGATCGAGAAGTTCCGCGGCGAGAAGGTGCTGCAGGCGGCCGCCGGGCTGGCCGCCTCCGCCGCCGACGTCAAGGGCCTCGCCCTGGTCACCGCGGCGGTGCCGGACGGCACCGGCGCCGACGACCTGCGCCGGCTGGTGCTCGACGTCCGCCAGCGCGTGTCGGGGGGCCGCCCGGCCGTGGTCGCCCTGTTCGCGGTGGCGAACGGCCGTCCGCTCACCGTGATCGCCACCAACGAGGCGGCCCGCGAGCGCGGAATCAAGGCCGGCGAGCTGGTGCGGACCGCTGCCAAGACCCTCGGCGGCGGGGGCGGCGGCAAGGACGACGTGGCCCAGGGCGGCGGCCAGGACCCGTCGGCCGTACCGGACGCGATCGAGGCCGTGCGCCGGCTCGTCGCCGAGAAGGCATGACGGACCCCGGCGTGACGGACCGACCGCCGGGTGCCGGCCAGGAAAGCGGGCCCGGATCCGGGCCCGCGCCCGGGATGCGGCGCGGGCGCCGGATCGCCGTGGACGTCGGGGACGCCCGGATCGGGGTCGCGTCCTGCGATCCCGACGGCATCCTCGCCACTCCGGTGGAGACGGTGCCCGGCCGGGACGTCCCGGCGGCGCTGCGCCGGCTCGCCGCGATCGTGGCGGAGTACGAGCCGATCGAGGTCGTCGTCGGCCTGCCCCGGTCCCTCAACGGCACCGAGGGGCCGGCGGCGGTCAAGGTCCGTGCCTTCGCGCACAGTGTGGCGAAAGTCATCGCACCCGTTCCGGTGCGCCTGGTGGACGAGCGGATGACCACCGTGTCCGCCACCCACGGGCTGCGTGCGTCCGGCGTCAAGGCGAAAAAGGGACGCTCCGTGATCG
The DNA here is from genome assembly GCF_900091855.1 of Streptomyces sp. DvalAA-14. Taxonomy (GTDB): domain Bacteria; phylum Actinomycetota; class Actinomycetes; order Streptomycetales; family Streptomycetaceae; genus Actinacidiphila. Next base: position 471 of record NZ_FMCH01000026.1, on the reverse strand, counting down.
ATCAGGCGGCAGCGGTCATTATTTTGCAAAGTGCCCTGGAGACCGAACGGGTGTCTGGTAAAGCTCCGGGCGAGAGCGTCGAAGTAGTCATCTGATCGCGATACGGTAACGTTCCGCGCGACACGGCGGCGCCCTCAGGGTGCCGCCCGTTTCGCAGGGTCGGCAGGCTCTTGCCGACCGCTCACCAAGGGGATCGATGACCGACTATGGCCGGGGCTCCGGCTCCGAACCGTGGCACCCCGAGGACCCGCTCTTCGGTGATGTGTACGAACAGGGGCAGGGCTACCCGCAGCATCCTCAACAGCCGCAGCAGCCCCAGCAGCAGGACGGCGGCTGGCAGGATCCGTATGCCCCCGGTCAGCAGCCCCCGTACCCCCAGCAGCAGGGCTACCCGCAAGGGCAGTACCCCCAGCAGGGGCAGTACCCGCCGCAGCCCCAGCAGCAGTACCCGGCGCACCCGCAGCCGCCCCA
>NZ_FMCH01000232.1 GCF_900091855.1 Streptomyces sp. DvalAA-14 | reverse complement strand
GCGCCACAGGGCGGTCGCGACGGGCTGCCCCGGCGCGTCCAGGCTGAAGCGCAGGGAGTCGGGGCCGTCGTGGACGGTTGCGGACGCGGTGTCCACGACGGCCCCGAACGCGGTTCCGTCGTCGGGTCCCAGCCGGTCGAGGCGGGTCGGTCCGCGGTGCGCGGCGGGGCCCCCGGACGGCGTCCCGGTGCGGATCGACGGCCAGGCGAAGGCTTCCCACCCTGACCTCGCGTCGGGGTAGAAACGGCCCGGCACGCCGTCGGCGATCGCCAGCCGGCCCTGCGGGGAGACGTCGAGCAGGGCGTGCGCGGCCCACAGGAAGCGGTAGCCGGGGGTGGCGGTCAGCCGGTAGTCGGCGACGGCGCGGCCCCGGGCGGTCCGGATGCGGCGGGTGAGGGCGAAGTCGGCGCACCGCACGGAGGCGGTGTCGCCGTCGACCGTCCAGGGGCGCGTCCAGGCGTCGCCGTGGTCCGGGACGCCGCGCACGGTGGGCAGGCATTCCTCCAGGCCGCCCGCGTCGGCGAAGGCCTCGCCCGGCGCGGCCCCGGCCCGGCGGGGTTCGTCGCGGTGCCACAGCCACTCCCGGTCACCGGCCCGCAGCGACGTCCACCGCCCGCCGCGGCGGGGGTCGGTGGCGACGCGCACCGCCGGCGGCGCGCCCCGCGCCCCCTTCGCGCTCACCATTCCGCGAAGGATCCGTCGGCCTGCCGCCAGACGGGGTTGCGCCAGGCGTGCCCGGTGCGGTCGGCGGCGCGCACGGCGGCCTCGTCCACGGTGACGCCGAGGCCGGGCAGCGCGGTGCGGCGGGCGTGGCCGCCGGTGAACCGGAAGGGCTCGGTGTCCACGAGGTAGGACAGCAGGTCGGCGTCCTTGTTGTAGTGGATGCCCAGGCTCTGCTCCTGGATGAGGAAGTTCGGTGTGCAGAAGGCCACTTGGAGGCTGGCGGCCAGCGATATGGGGCCCAGGGGGCAGTGCGGGGCCAGTTGGGCGCCGAAGGTGTCGGCGAGCGCGGCGATCCGGGTGACCTCGGTGATGCCGCCGGCGTGCGACAGGTCGGGCTGGGCGACGGCGATGCCGGCGCTGAGCACGGGCAGGAACTCGGCCCGCCCGTAGAGCCGTTCACCGGTGGCGAGCGGTACGGGGGTGGACGCGGCCAGCGCCGCGGTGAGGTGGCCGTGCTCGGGCAGCAGCGGCTCCTCCACGAACAGCGGGTGCAGCGGGGCGATCGCGTGCAGGACCCGGCGGGCGCCGGCCGGGCTGAAACGGCCGTGGAAGTCGACGGCCACATCGCGGTGCGGGCCGAGCACCTCCCGTGCGGCGGCCACCCGTTCCACCACCGCCGCGGTGCCCGCCGGGGTGGTGAGCGGGTCGGTGCGGCCGGCCGCGTTCATCTTGACCGCGGTGAAGCCGGCGTCGATCTGGGCGCCGATCTCCTCGGTGAGCCGGGCCGGTTCGTCGCCGCCGACCCAGGCGTAGACCCGTACGGTGTCGCGGACCGCGCCGCCGAGCAGGGCGTGCACGGGCGCGCCGTACGCCTTGCCCGCGATGTCCCACAAGGCGTGGTCGAGTCCGGCCACCGCGCTGGAGAGCACCGGGCCGCCGCGGTAGAAGCCGCCCTTGGTGAGCACCTGCCAGTGGTCCTGGATGCGCAGCGGATCGCGGCCGACGAGGTATTCGGCGAGCACCTCGACGGCGGCGCGCACCACTTCGGCGCGGCCCTCGACGACGGGCTCGCCCCAGCCGACCAGTCCGTCGTCGGTCTCGATCCGGCAGAACAGCCAGCGGGGCGGTACGAGGAAGGTCTCGACCCTGGCGATCTTCACTGGGCGCCCTCCGCGGGCGCGTCGGTGCCGTGCACCAGGTCCAGGTCGCGGACCGCCTGTTCCAGCAGGGCCCGCATGGCGGCTTCCGCGGCGTCCGGGTCCTGGTCGCGCACCGCGTCGAGGACGGCGCGGTGGCTGGGCACCGGGTCCTCGCCGTGCGGTGAGCTGTGCACGATCTCGTCGCGGTGGGCCAGGCCGGACTCGATGACCATCTCCATCCGTTCCAGCAGTTCGTTGTGGGTGGCGGCGAGCAGCGCCCGGTGGAAGGCGAGGTCGGCCGCCACCGCGTGCTCGGGGCCGCCGTCCTGCTCGCCCATCGCGGTCAGCGCCGCCTCCAGGGCGGTGAGGTCGCCGGCGGTGCGGCGCTGCGCGGCCAGCCGGACGGCGGCGGGCTCGACGATGCCGCGGACCTCGCCGAGGCTGCGCAGCAGGGCCAGGTCGGCGCCGGCCGCGGTGCCGCCGGCGAACTGCCAGCGCAGGACGTCGGCGTCGAGCAGATTCCAGTCGGCGCGGGCCCGGACGAAGGTGCCGCGCTTCTGCCGGGCGTCGACCATGCCCTTGGCGGCCAGCACCTTCAGCGATTCGCGCAGGGCGGTCAGACTGACGTCCAACTCGCTCTGCAGCGCTACGAGGTCGAGTGTGGCTCCCTCGGGGATCTCGCCGCTGAGCACCCGGCGCGCGAGGGTCTCCACGGTCTGGCCGTGCACTCCGCGGCGCGCGTATGGCGTCATGTCGTTCTGCCTCTCTCCATGTGCTGGTGGCGGGTCGGACGGGCTGCCCCGGCGGTCAGGCGGACGCCTTCACGACGCTCCAGCCGCCGTCCACGACCAGGCTCGATCCGGTGATGTACGACGCCTCGGGCGCGGCCAGGAAGGCGATCGCGGCGGCGGCCTCCTCGGGTCTGCCGAAGCGGCGGGCCGCGGTCTCGGCGACGCTGCGGTCCCGGTCCTCCTGCGGGACCCGGTCCCAGGCGGCGGTGAGGATCGGCCCGGGGAGTACCGCGTTGACCCGCACCTCGGGCCCGTACTCGACGGCGAGTTGCCCGCACAGCGACAGCAGGGCGCCTTTGGAGGCGGCGTAGGCGGGGTGGCCGGGGATGCCCTTGTGGGCGTGCACCGAGGAGGTCAGCACGACCGCGCCGCCGTGCTCGCGCAGGTCGGGCAGCAGGGCCTTGACGCCGAGGAAGGCGCCGGTGAGGTTGACCGCGAGCTGCCGCTCCCAGGAGGCGAGGGTCATCGCGTGGGCGGGGAGGACCTCGACGGTGTAGGCGTTGCTGACCAGGACGCCGACGGCGCCGTAGGCGCGGGCCCGGTCGGCGATCCGCTCCCAGTCCGGCGGCGAGGACACGTCCGCGGTGACGAAGGCCGCCGCGCCGCCCTGCTCGCGGATGCCGGCGGCGACGGCCTCGCCGGGGCCGGCGGCGATGTCGGCGAGGACCACGCTCGCGCCTTCGGCCGCCAGCCGGCGCGCGGTGGCGGCGCCGATCCCGGAGGCGGCGCCGGTGACGACGGCCACCTGTCCGGTGAATCGGGGGGCGGTGACATTCATGGGGCGGGTCTGCTCCTCGGCGTGCGGGTCTTCGGGCGACTGTAGTGACGTGGGGTCGGCGGGGTCGGCGGGGTCGTCAATTGCCCTGCGTGCGCGGCTCATTGGACGGCCAGCACGATCAGGTCGGCGTCGTGGCCGGCGGTCCAGGCCAGCGGCAGGCCGTAGTGCAGCAGGTGCGCGCCGCTGTACTCGGTGCCGGTGGCGGTGTCCCGGTAGCGGGCGGCGGGGTCGAGTCCGCGCAGCCGCAGCCGGGCGGCGCGGCCGGGGACCAGCGGAGCGCCGTCCAGGCGCCCGGTGCTCCAGGCGGCGACGACGGTGCGGTCGCCGTCGGGCGCGTCGTACTGCACCCCGCAGCTGGGGTCGGCGGGGGCGCCGAGCAGCCGGGCCTCGCCGTGGTGGATGACATCGCGCACCTGCTTGTAGCGGGCCACCCAGCTCGCCGCCTCGGCGCGCTGCTCGGCGCTCCAGTGCCGCAGGTCGGCGCCGATGCCGAGGACGCCGGCCGCGGCGAGCACGAAGCGGAAGGCGAGCGAGCGGGGCCGCGGGTCGAAGATACCGGGGGCGTCGGTGACCCAGCTGCTCATGGTGTGCGGCGCGTGGGCGTGCAGGTAGCCGTACTGGATGGCGAGCCGGTCGAGCGGCGCGGTGTTGTCGCTGGGCCAGACCACGTCGGTGCGGGCCAAGGTGGCGTGCTCGATCCGGCCGCCGCCGCCCGCGCAGCCCTCGACGGTGACGTGCGGGTGCCGTGCGCGCAGGTGGTCCAGCACCCGCAGGTAGCCGGCCACGTGGTCGGCGTCCAGGTCCTGGTCCGCCGCGGGTCCGCCGCCGGGCCGGCCGCGCTCGGTGGGCGGGCGGTTCATGTCCCACTTGAGATAGCCGATGTGGTGCGCGGTGAGCAGCCGGTCCAAGGTGGCGATGACGAAGTCCTGGACTTCGTCGCGGCCGAGGTCCAGCAGCAGCTGCTCGCGGACCAGGGTGGTGGGCCGGCCGTCGATCCGGTAGACCCAGTCGGGGTGTTCGGCGTACAGGCGGGAGCGGGGGCTGATCGCCTCGGGCTCCACCCACAGGCCGAAGTCCATGCCGGTGGCGCGAATCCGGGCGATGAAGTCGTCCAGGCCGGCCGGGAAGGCGGCCGGGTCGGGCTGCCAGTCGCCCAGGCCGCCCTTCTCGTCGGACCGGCCGGTGAACCAGCCGTCGTCCACCACGAAGAGTTCGACGCCCATCTCGGCGGCGATCTGGGCGAGTTCGAGCTGCGGCTCGGCCCGGACGTCGAAGCCGGTGGCTTCCCAGGAGTTGTAGAGGACCTTACGGGTCCGGTGCAGCCGCGGGCCGGCCAGCCGCCGCTCGTAGCGGTGCCAGACCCGGGACAGGCCGTCGAGGCCTTCGGCGCTGAAGGCGCAGGCGAGCCGCGGGGTGGTCAGGGTGTCGCCGGGCCGCAGCAGGACGGCGCCCTCGTGCGGGACGCGGCCGGCCCTGATCCGGACCGCGCCGCCGGGTTCGGCGTCGGCGGTGATGTGCCAGTTGCCGGACCACTCCAGGGCGACGCCGTAGGTGGGCGCCGCCGGGCCGTCGGGTTCGGCGGCGTCCTGCACGGCGAGCCAGGGCGCGTAGGCGTGGCCGGGCACGGCCTGGGTGGAGCCGATCGCGAACCGGCCGCGTTGCAGGTCGAGTCGGTGCCGCTGGAACTCCTGCGACCACTGGCCGGCGAGGTACGTCAGCCGGGCGCCGCCCTGGACCGGCACATTGACGGCCGCGGAGTCGAGGCTTTCCAGGTGCAGCGGTTCGGCGCCGGTGTTGGCGAGTTCGGTCCAGCGCAGCAGCACGTCCGTGCCGGGCACTGTCCGGTAGTGCAAGGTGGTGCGCAGCCCGGTCGGCTCGTCGGTGAACTCCAGCCGCAGGGCGCTGTCTTCGTCGTGGGCGGCGCCGGTCAGCGCCCACCACAGGCCGCGTTCGCCGCCGGGGCGGCGGACGGTGAGGTCGGCGCCGGTGAACGGCCGCAGGCCGTAGGGGATGTACTCGGCCGGGGCGGCGTCGGCGGGGGTGATGAAGTGGGTGCGGTGCGAGCCTGCCAGTGCCGGCGGCCCGGTCTCGGCGCCGGACGGTCCCCAGGCGGCGAGTTCGGCCCAGCGGCCGTCGCCGGCCAGCCGGACCGCGTACACCGTGTGCTCGGTGCGCAGCAGCCATGGGCCGGGCGGAAGCGGCGCCTGATCGGGGGTCACTTGACGGCTCCGAGGTTGAGTCCGGCCACGAAGTGCCGCTGGAAGCGGAGGAAGACCAGGACGGTGGGGGCGGCGGCGATCACCGAGCCGGCCGCGATGACGTTCCACTGCGAGACGTACTGCCCCTGCAGGTTGAGCAGCGAGGCGGTGATGGGCATCTTGGTGTCCGTGCGCAGCACGGTGATCGCCCACAGCAGGTCGTTGAAGATCCAGGTGAAGGCCAGCGCGGTGAGCGCGGCCAGCGCGGGTCGGGCGAGCGGCAGGATGATGCGGCTGTAGATCTGCCAGGGCCCGGCGCCGTCGATCACGGCCGCCTGCTGGATCTCGGCCGGGATGGCCCGCATGAAGCCGTGCAGCACGAAGACGTAGAAGCCGACGCCGAAGCCGACCTGCACGCCGATCAGCGCGTACAGCGAGTCGTAGATGCCCAGTTGCTCGCTGAGTTTGGACACCGGGATCAGCAGGATCTGCGGGGGCAGCAGATTGCCGCTGAGCATGAGCAGCAGCAGTACCCGGCGGAAGGGCATGTCGTACCGGCTGAGCGCGAAGGCGGCCGTCGAGGCGAGCAGCAGCGACAGCAGCACGGTGGGCACGGACACCAGCAGGCTGTTGATCAGGGCCTGCTGCTGGCCGCCGTCCACCCACGCCTGGCGGAAGCCGCTGAGGGTGAAGGAGTGCGGGGCGCTGCCGAGGCCGTGCCCGGCGATGTCGTCGAACGAGCGGGTGGCGGTGATCAGGACGACGGCGATCGGCACCAGCCACAGCGCGGACAGCAGTCCGGCGCCGGTGTGGAAGGCGACGGTGCCCCACAGCCGCCGCCGCACCCGGGGGGTGCGGGCCGGGGCCGGTGCGTCGGCGCCGGCCGGGCGCTCGGCGGTCGGGGCGGCGGGGTGGGTGACGCTCATCAGTCGGCCTCCTTGAACGCCCGGACGAGATAGGACGCGATGACGCCGAAGGCCAGCAGGAAGATGACGACGGCAAGCGCGGAGCCGTAGCCCAGCCGCAGGGACTGGAAGGCGGTGGAGTACATGTAGGTGCTGAGCAGTTCCGAGGAGTGGTACGGGCCGCCGCGGGTCAGCGCCCAGACGACGTCGAAGGAGCGCAGGCTGTCGATGATGATCACCGACAGCACCACCGCGTTGACCGGGCGCAGCTGCGGGAGGGTGATGTGCCGCAGCTGCTGCCAGCGGCCGGCGCCGTCGACCTTGGCGGCCTCGTAGAGCATCGGGTCGATGCCCTTGAGGCCGGCCAGGTAGAGCACCATGACGTAGCCGATCTGGCGCCACAGGGCGGGGACGATCACCGCGTACAGGGCGGTGTCCTGGTCGGCGAGCCAGGGGTGGGTCAAACTGCCCAGGCCCAGGCCGGACATGGTCTTGTTGATCAGGCCGTCCGGCTGGTACATCGCCTGCCAGACCAGCGCGGTGGCGGTGAGCGAGAAGACCACCGGCAAGACAGCGCGGCGCGGTAGAAGCCGACGCCGCGGCGCTCCTGCTGGAGCAGCAGCGCCGCGCCGAGGCCGAGGATCGCGGACAGACCGCCGAACAGCGCCAGCCACAGCACGGTGTCGAGCAGCGCGGTGTGGAAGACGGTGTCGTGCAGCATCTCCCGGTAGTTGGCAAGGCCGATGAACTGCGGCGGGGAGATGCCGTCCCACTTGGTCAGCGACAGGTAGAAGCCCTGCAGGGCGGGCCAGAACACCCAGAAGCCCTCGGCGAGCAGCGGCACCAGCACGAAGGCGAGCACCACCGGGGGGACCCGGGTGGCTCCCCTGCGTCCGCCGCTGCCCCGGCCTCGTCCTGTTCGCCGGCCCGCGGCGGTCAGTACCGCCATCTCACTGGCTCCAGATCTTCTGTGCGTCGCGCTGCCAGGCGGTGAGGATCGAGTTGATCTCCTTGGGCTTGGCCAGGAACTTGGTCAGCGCGTTGTCGGCGGTGGGCTGGAGGGCGTCGCTGGAGTCGCGGTTGAAGAACTGGGTGACGTCGGCGGCGCTCTCGATCAGGGCGCGCCCCTTCTTGACCAGCGGGGTGCCGGAGTCCTGGGCCTTGGGGTTGGTCGGCAGCGACGTGCCGGACGAGCCCTTGATGTAGAGCTCCTGCGCCTCGGCGGTGGCCAGCCAGCTCATCAGGTCCTTCACCTCGGCCGCGTGGCGGGTGTGGGCGCTGGCGAAGTAGCCGTCGGTCGGGCCTTCTTCGGCGATCGGCACCGCGGGGTCGATGATGGGGAACTGGAAGAAGTCGATGTCGTCCAGTTGGTCCTTGGGCGCCGCGTCGGCGAAGAAGGTGCCGATCAGCATCATGCCGGTGTGGTTGCTGAGCATCGCGGTGGTGGCGTCCTGGAAGGCCAGCGCGGTGCCGTTGGGGTCGAAGTAGGGCAGTACCTCGGCCCACTTGTCGAAGACCTTGTGCACCTGGGGGTCGTCGAAGCTGTGGCGGCCGGCGAGCAGGTCGCGGTGGTACTGGGCGCCGTTGATGCGGATGTTGAGGTAGTCGAACCAGGCCGAGGCCACCCAGGCGGTGCCGCTGCCGGCGCCCAGGCCGATCGGGGCGACCCCCTTGGACTTGAGCGTCTCGCACAGGGCGAGGAACTCGTCCCAGGTCTTGGGCTCCTGCACGCCCCACTTGGCGAAGTTGGACTTCTTGTAGAACACGCCCCACCAGTAGTAGCTGGCGGGGACGAACACCTTGGCCCCGGCGGAGTCCGTGCACAGCTTCTTCTGCGCGTCGGAGTACCCGGCGAGATCACCCTTGGTCCAGATGTCGCTGATGTCCAGCAGCAGGTTCTTCTTGGCGTACGTGTCCGCGACCGAGCCGGGGTACCAGGTGAGCAGGTCCGGCGGGTTGGCGGAGGTGAGGTACGTCGGCAGCTGGGTGCGGAAGGTCTCCGAGGCCACGGTGTTGAGGGCGGCCTTGGCCCCGCCGCGCTTGTCGAAGGCGGCGACCAGCTTCTCCATCGCCGACTTGGCCTGCGGCGAGGAGAGGTTGGACTGCAGGCTCAGCGTGCCGCCGCCGGACTGGCTGCCGCCGCCGGACGAACTGGAGGTGACGCAGCCGCTCATCAGGGCGGCGGCGCCGACGGCGCCCGCGCCGGCCAGGAATTGGCGGCGGCTCGTCGGTGAGGTGATCGCGGTGTTCATGTGACTCCCTTGTCGGCGGTTACAGACTGGCGGGGTGCGGCGAGCGCGTCAAGATTAATTCGTAATTTATTGAGTAACGGTCCGTCAGTGGCCCGGGGTGCCCGGCTGCGGGCACCCCGGGAGGCGGTCAGAAGGAGCTCTGCCGGACCACGCCGCCGACCCCGCGCGAGACCGCGAGAACCTGGCCGTCCGGGCCTGCGGTGGCGCCCATCGCGCCGTCGAAGGCGCCGCTCACGAAGGCGGTCTGCGGGAACCAGCCGCCCCAGCTGCCCGCCGCCGCGTTGTAGCTCCGCTGCCACAGCGTGTAGTCCGAGGCGCGGGCCAGCAGTTGGACGGTGCCGCCGGTGGCGACCAGGGTCGGGTCGGCGCTGACGGTGCCGCCGAGCGACTCCCAGCCGGACCAGGTGCCCGAGGCGTCCCGCACCCGCGACCACACCGCGTCGTCCGCGGCGCGCACCGCGACATGGACCTGGCCGGCCGCGTCGGTGACCGCCGAGGGGCGGCCGGTGAGCGCCGGTCCGGCCGGGGCGCCGATCGAGGTCCATCCGCCCGATGCCGTCCGGCTGCTGACGGTGCCGTCGGTGCCGGTGGCCAGCAGCGTCCAGTCGCCGGGGCCGTTGTAGGCCGCGGTGGGGGCGTCGGCGAGGGAGCCGCCGAGGTCCTGCCAGCCGCCCCACCGGCCGGCCGCGTAGCCGCGCAGGTAGGCGTGGTTGTCGGTGCCGCGCACGAAGACGTCGATCCGGCCGCCGGCCGAGGCGTAGGCGGCGGGCTGGCCCAGGAAGCGGCCCCCGGTCGGGCCGCCGAGGTCGGTACCGGCTCCGGACCACTGGCCGTCGCGCCCGGTGCGTGCCCGCAGCGAGCCGTCGGCGTCGCGGGTGAAGGCGGTCAGCCGGTCGCCGTCGCGGACCAGCGCCGGGTCGGCGGTGGAGCCGGGGCCGCCGAGCTTCGTGCCCGGCGCGGTGTCGGTGCCGGTCAGGCCCAGCATCGCGGTGCCGTGCGCGGGCACGGTGACGGTGTAGGTGCCGGTGCCGGTGTACGTTCCCCGGCCGGCCCGCGCCCGCAGGTCCCGTACCGCGACGGGGCCGGTCAGTCCGGCCTGCGCGAAGGTGACGGTCCGCTCGGCCGGCTGGTCGGAGCGGTTGAGCAGCACCACCGCCCGCCGCCCGGCGCCCTGCAGCACCTTGCTGTAGGTGTCGCCGGTGGCGTCGGTGGCCACCCGCACGCCCTGGATTCCGAGCGGGTCCTGGTCGACGGCGAGGATCTCCGGGTTGCGCAGCGTGTCGAGCATCGGCTGCGGCAAGGTGCGCGGATCGGAGCCGATGATCAGCGGCGAGGCCATCTCCGCCCACATCACCAGCTGGGTGGTGGACTCCTCCTGGTTCAGCTCGTAGGTGCCGTCGGGGAGCCGGCGCGTCGGGATGAGGTAGTCGGGGTCGTTCCAGTGGCCCGGGCCCTGGGCCTCGGGGTGCCAGGCGTTGGCGTCCATGTTGCGCAGCACGTTGGGGAATTCACCGGGGGTGGGCGCGCCGTAGGCGATGTCGGTGCCGGTGCGCCAGGAGTCGGCGATGGACGGGCCGTAGACAAAGGTGTTGTGCGCGTCCTGCTCCGGGGTGTGCGGCAGGCCCCAGTCGTCGGTGAGCGGGTTGCACAAGTTGAGCTGCATCGGACGGCCCGAGTTGGCGACCGCGTCGCTGAACTCGGTGAAGGCCGGGCCCGGATCGAGCTGCTCGCCGATGCCGCACAGGAAGTCGACCTTGATCGCGTCGATCTTCCAGCTCGCGAACAGGTCGGCGTCCTGCTGGTCGTGACCGCGGCTGCCCAGCCCGCAGTTGGCCGGGTTGTAGTCGCCCGCGTCGGTGTAGATGCCGGCCTTCAGGCCGAGCCGGTGC
>NZ_FMCH01000011.1 GCF_900091855.1 Streptomyces sp. DvalAA-14 | reverse complement strand
GACTCCTCCCGCGGGCCGGCGATCTCCGGCACCCTGCCCTGCGGCTGGCCGACCGCCAGATCGGCCAGCAGGGCCGCCACCTCCTCCACCGCGACCGGCTGGGACCGCATCCGCGGGACGAGCGCGACCGGACCGGGTACCAGGGCCAGCGCCTGATCGGCGAAGTCGTGGAACTGCGCGGCGCGCAGCACCGTCCACGGCACCGGGCCGGCCTCGATCAGCTGCTCCTGGCGCAGCTTTCCGCGGTAGTAGCCCAGGCCCACCCGGTCGACGCCGATGACCGACAGCGCCACGTGGTGCCGCACACCGGCCCGCTGCTCGGCGGCCAGCAGATGCCGCCCGGCCGTTGCGAAGAACGCTTCGGCGGCCTTCCGGCCGGTCGCCTCGACATTGGCCACGTCGACCACCGTCTCCACCGAGGCCAGCGCCTCGTCCAGCCCCTGACCGGTCACCAGGTCCGCGCCGCGGGACCGGGCCACGACCACGGTTCGGTGCCCGCGCGCGGTCAGCTCCGCGACCACATGCCGTCCCGCCAGTCCGGTACCGCCCACCACAGCAATGCGCATCTCTCCGCGATCCTCTCCGTTCGCCGGCCGCGCCGGCCGCACCGCGCACGGTCCTCGTGAGGAGGACGGGACAGCCGGTCGCGGTGTGACACCCGCCCGGCGGTCACCTCGGCGCCGCCGGCCGGCCGGCCGGTTCGACCGGCACCAGCAGCGCCGCGCCCACCACGACGAACCAGCCCAGGGCGACGACATTGAGCACCTGGTCCGCGCTCCCGTACATGTCCAGGTGCCGCAGGTGGAAAACCAGGTGCGGCACCCCGAAGACCAGCCAGGCGAGCCCGGCCGTGCCGGCCAGTCGGCCGTCGCCGGCCCGGCGGGCCGCACTCAGCGTCACCACCGCGAGCGCCAGGTAGAGGGCGCCCACGTCCCGGGCCAGATGCTCGTTGTACGGGCCGAGCACCGGCAGCCAGTGGCGGCCGAAGCCGGGGAAGGCCCGGTACCAGGAGGCCGGCAGGAAGAAGGCCCACACCCCCACGTACATCGCGAGGGCGGCGGTCACCAGCAGCAGAATTCGTCGCGTCGTCAGCTTCACACCCCTCGGACGAGATCGCGCCGCCCGCTGTGACACGCGCGGTCATCGCCCGGTCAGCGTGCCGAAACCGCGATGCGCGGGGTGGCGGCGAAGGCGGCGGTCGGGGTCATCGCGACGCCCCTGACCACCACGGAGGCACTGGTGGAGACCTTCGCACACGCGCCGCCGGCCGCGGTACGGCCCCGGGTGGGCGGCTCGACCGGGGACACCGCGACCCCGCCCGTCCGCTCCTCGAAGGTCTCGTCGGAGGGCGGTCCCGGCCGCCCGTCGGCGGAGGCGCGCGGCGAGGCGGCGGCGGTCCGGGGAACGGGGGAGGCGCTGACCTTCACCGGGCGGTCCGCGCCGATGGTCGCGAACAGGCCCCGGGCGGCGGGCGCCGGCACCAGCCGGTTGCGGTCCCGCGGGTCCGGCCGGGTCGGCATCGTGGTGAAGGCGAAGCGGGCGGACGGCACTTTGCGTACATCGTCGGCGAGTCCGTACAGCTTGGAGACGGCGGCCAGTCCCGGGTCGACCGTCAGCGCCTTGGTCGCCGCGTCGGCCGTCGAGAGCATGCCCGCCGGGTCGGACAGCCGTCCGCCCGCGCGCATCCGGTGGGCGAGGGAGGCCAGGAACAGGTGCTGCGCGTCGGCGCGGCCGAGATCGCTGCCGTCACCGAAGGCGTGCCGGGACCGCAGGAATTCCAGCGTCGCGTCGCCCTTCAGCGCGTGCCGCCCCTTGGCGAGCTTCAGCCGCGAGTAGGGGTCGTAGACATCGCGGTCCACGCACACCTGCACGCCGCCCACCGCGTCGGACATCCGCACCACCCCGGCGAAGTCGGCCATCACGAAGTGGTCGATGGGGAGCGCCGTGAGCGCGTGCACGGCGGCGACCGTGCAGCCCGGGCCGTACTGCAGCGTGGAGTTGACCGGGCCGCGCCGGGCCGGCG
>NZ_FMCH01000176.1 GCF_900091855.1 Streptomyces sp. DvalAA-14 | reverse complement strand
CAGTCCGACAGCGACGCGCCCGCCGAGCCCCCGCCGCCGCCCCCGCCCGGCTGGCGGGCCGGGGAACGCACCCTCCGCTACGGCACGGTGGCCGCCGTCGCGGTCGCCGCCGCCCTCGTCACCGGGCGGCCCTGGCTGCTGGCGCTGGCCGCCGGGCCGCTGACCCTGCTCGCCCTCGCGCTGCCGAACCGGACCCGCGCCCGCCGGATGGAAGTGGCCGTCGAGGTCGACACCCGGCGCTGCTTCGAAGGGGAGCAGGTCGTCGCCCGGATCACGGTCGCCGACGACGGCGGGGAGGGGCGGCTCGATCCCGGCGTCACCCCGGGTCCCGGAGTGCGCCTCGACCACCTCGCGGTGGGGCGCTCCCTGGTCGAACTGCGCCTGACCGCGCGGCGCTGGGGCCGCTGGAGCCTCGGTACGGTCGACATCGACCTGTATGACGCCGGGGGCATCGCGCGCCGCAGTGTCCGCGCCGACCTCGGCGAGATCGCCGTCTTCCCGGTGCCCTCGACGGCCGGTGTCACGCCGATCCCGGTCCGGCTGCCGCAGCGGCTGGGCGAACACACCTCGACGCAGCGCGGCGAGGGCGTCGAGGTCATCGGGGTGCACCCGTATGTGCGCGGCGAGCGGCAGCGGCGGATCCACTGGCCCGCCACCACCCGGCGCGGCTCACTCCAACTGCACCAGTTCGCCGCCGAGCGCGCCGCCGACACCGTCGTCCTGCTCGACGTCCTCGCCGACGTGACCGACCCCGAGACCGGGGTGTCCTCGCTGGACGAGACCTTCCGCGCCGCCGCCGGACTGGTGCGCGCCTATCTGCGCACCCACGACCGGGTCGGCGTCGTCTCGGTGGGCGGTGCCACCCGCTGGCTGCAGCCCGGCAGCGGCGACGGCTACTTCTACCGCATCGTGGAAAGCGTCCTGGAGGTCCGCAAGGACCGCTCCTTCCGCAGCCCCGGTCTGAACCGGCTGCCCCCGCCGGCCCTGCCCGAGGGCGCCCTGGTCTACGTCTTCACACCGCTCACCGACCAGCGCATCCTCGATGTGCTGCACCAGGTACGCGGCCGGGCCAACCCGCTGGTCGTGGTCGAGATCGCCACCGGCGCGCCCCGGATCGACCCCGGCGACCCGGTCGCGGAACTCGCCCTGCGGCTGTGGCGCGCCGACCGCGACGCCATGCGCTTCGCGCTGACCGAACGGGGCATCGCGGTCATCACCCACCGGCAGGGCGAGACGCTCGACCTGCCGCTCGCGCCGCTGCTGCGCAGCCGGATCCAGGGAGGAAGCCGATGAACCCCGCCGTGGACCGGCTGACCGCGCGCTGCCTGGGGACGGCGCTGGCGGTCGCCGCCTGCAACCCGCCCGCCGCCTTCCGCGGGCCCGGCCTGGACAAGGCGCTGGTCGTGCTGGTGGCCGCCGTCGCCTGGTGGGCGGCCCCCATGGCGGACGAGCGCCCGGTCAGGGCGTCGCTCCGCTGGCAGGCGATCGCCCTGCACCGACGGTCCACGCTGCTGGCCGGCGGATCGGTCGTCATCGCCGCCGTGGCCGATCCGCCGGTGTGGCTGGCCGGCTGCGTCACCGCCCTGCTGCTCGCCTACCTCCTGGTCACCGACCCGTGGACGGCCGGCGTCACCGCGCCGCCGGGTCCGCGTCCGCTCGGTCCACCGCTGATCGCGGCCGCGGCCTGCGCGATCGTCTTCCTGCTCGCCCAGGCCCCGGTCGCCGGCACCTCGTGGTCCCGGCTGCCGGCGGCACTGGCCGTGGCGGCGACCGCGGTCTGCCTCGGCCTGGCGCTCCTGCGCCGCGGCACGGCGCGCCGACCCGGCTGAACGGCCCGATGAACGGACTGAACCGAGCTGAACGGAACTGAACGGTTCAGTAAAGGTGTTGCTGCTCGCGGAATACCGGGCTTCCCATCTGCAGTTGTGGTGCTTTACCGTTTCACCACCAGAGCACCACCTCCCCCGCACCGGTCCGCGCGGCCGGGCGCGCGGACCGCAGCCGAGGAGCAGCAATGAAGGACGTCACGCCGGTCCGCGACGGCTGGAGGCTGCGCCTGGCCGGCCGGCTGCCCGCCGACCCCACGCGTTACGGCGCCCGCCACGACGGCGAGGGCGACCATGGAAGCGACCGCGAGGGCGACCACCGGGCCGTCCGCCCGGCCGAGCAGGTGGCCGGCGATCTCGCCGCCCGGCTCGCCGACGCCGCCGATCTGCCCGCCGTCGT
>NZ_FMCH01000075.1 GCF_900091855.1 Streptomyces sp. DvalAA-14 | reverse complement strand
CCGACGTCCCCAACGGGCACCACCGTGCTCGGCGTCGACATCGGCAACGAGAGCACCGACCAGGCCGACAAGTCGCTCGACCAGGCGCTGGGCGGCCGGACGACCGCCCCGCTGAACCTCACCATCGGCGGCCGGCAGCAGACCCTCAAGCCGTCCGTGGCGGGCCTGTCCTTCGACGCCGACGCCACAGTGCGCTCGGTCGCGCACTCCGACTACAACCCGGTCTCCGTCATCCGCTCGCTGTTCGGCGGCACCCGCGAGGCCGAGCCGGTGATATTGGTCGACGAGGACAAGCTCAAGGCCGCGCTGAAGGTCGTCGCGGGCAACAACAGCACCGCCAGCGACGGCATGATCCGCTTCGAGCCGAACAAGGTCGTCGCCGTCCCCGGGAAGGCCGGCAGTTCCTTCGACGTGGACGCCGCCGCCAACCAGATCGCCGCCGCCTACCACGTCCGCGCCGAGACCGGTGCCAACACCACGATCGACCTGCCCGTCACCACCGTCCAGCCCAAGGTGACCCAGGCCGAGCTGAACACGGCGGTCAACGGCTTCGCCAAGCGCGCCGTCTCCCACCGGGTGCTGGTCCGCGCCGACGCCGCGCACTCCATCCTGCTGGGCCCCACCGTGGCGCTGCCCAAGGTCCTCACGATGGTCCCCGACGACACCGGCCGGCTCCAGCCGCACGTCGACCTCACCGCCCTCCAGTCGCTCTACGGCAGCACCTTCGACGGTGTGCTGCTCAAGCGGCCCGACGGCAGCAGGACCCCGGTCACCGCCAAGGACGTGGCCACCGCCCTGCTCTCCGGCCTCGACGTCGACACCACCGCCCAGAAGACGGTCACCCTGCCGGGAGTCGCCGGGTAGCCGCGGCTTGCGCAGGCTGCCGTGCGGGGCCGCCGCACGGCAGCCGTATGACATCTGTCATGCCGAAGACACGACCTCCGGCACTGACACCGCCCCCGGGGGCCGCGGGAAGCTGATGCCATGACGGAAACAGCAGCCGCGAACACCGGCAGGAGCGGGGGAGCAGCGCAGCACGGCGAGCCCGTGCTGGGCTTCACCGAGGTGAACAAGAGTTTCGGCGCCGTACGCGCGGTCGCCGATCTGAGCCTGGCCCTGTACCCGGGCGAGACGGTGGCCCTGCTCGGGCCGAACGGCGCCGGCAAGTCCACCGCGCTGGACCTGCTGCTCGGCCTGAAGAAGCCGGACAGCGGCACCGTGCGGGTGTTCGGTACGACACCCGGGCAGGCGATCTCGGCCGGCCGGGTCGGCGCGATGCTGCAGAGCGGCGGCCTGATGGAAGAGGTCACCGTACGCGAACTGGTGGGACTGGCCTGCGATCTGCACCCGCGGGCGTACCCGGTGGACCAGGTGCTGGCCGCGTCCGACATCACCGCGATCGAGGACCGCAAGGTCAACAAGCTCTCCGGCGGCCAGGAGCAGCGGGTGCGGTTCGCGCTGGCCACCGCCGGGGCCAACGATCTGATCGTGCTGGACGAGCCGACCACCGGGATGGACGTCAGCGCCCGGCAGGCGTTCTGGGCCACCATGCGCGGCCAGGTCGAACGGGGCCGGACGGTGCTGTTCGCCACCCACTACCTGGAGGAGGCGGACGCGATCGCGGACCGCGTCCTGGTCATGCACCACGGCCGGCTGATCGCCGACGGCACCGCGGCCGAGATCAAGGCCAGGGCCGGCGCCCGCCGGATCACCTTCGACCTCGACGGCGCGGTCGACGAGGCCGCCTTGCGGGCGCTGCCGCACCTGGTCGGCCTGGACCTGACCGGCCCCACGGTCCGCATCCGCTCCGACGACGCCGACGCGACCATGCACGCGGTCTACGGCCTCGGGCTCTATCCGCGCAACTTGGAAGTCGCCGGCCTCGGCCTGGAGCAGGCCTTCCTCGCCATCACCGACGCAGCCACCGCCGGGGAGGCGGAGATCCGATGAAGACCTTGATCCGGCTGGAGATCCGCCGCACCCTGCGCAACCGCAAGTTCATGTTCTTCTCGGTGCTGTATCCGGCGATGCTCTTCATCGGGACCAGCCTGAGCTACAAGAAGACCGACACCGTCGGCGGCGACGGCCTGTCGGCGCTGGCCTACCTGATGGTGGCGATGGCGGCCTTCGGCGCGATGACCGCGGTCCTGATGGGCAACGCCGAACGGATCGCCCGTGAGCGGGAGAAGGGCTGGGTGCGGCAGTTGCGGCTGACCGCGCTGCCGGGCCGGGGCTATGTCACCGCGAAGATCGCGTCGGCGGCCACCGTGAGCCTGCCGTCGATCCTGGTGGTGCTGGTGCTCGGCGCGACCGTGAAGGGCATCCGGCTCGACGCCTGGCAGTGGGTGGCCATCGCGTTCAGCATCTGGGCGGGCAGCCTGGTCTTCGCCGCGCTGGGGGTCGCCATTGGGTACCTGGCCACCGCGGATGTGGCGCGGCCGATCTCGATGCTGTTCTACTTCGGGCTGGCGCTGCTCGGCGGCCTGTGGGTGCCGATCTTCAGCTTCCCGCAGTGGCTGCAGACGATCGCCGGCTATCTGCCGGCCCGCCCGTACGCCGCGCTCGGCCAGTCCATCGAGCTGGGCGACGCGCCGCACGCCAAGGACGTCACCGTGCTGGTGGTCTACCTGCTGCTGTTCGCCGGGTCCGCGGCCTGGCTCTACCGCAAGGACACCCGGAAGGCGTGAGGATGGGTTTCGGTCGGCGCGTGATCGGGCGGCTGACGGCGCTGCCGGCGGCCCGGCCGGGCGGGAGCGGCGCTCCGGACGAGCCGTGGCCCCAGTGGCGCAAGGACGTCGAGGCGGCCGACGACACCGCCATGGGCCGGGCCCCGGAGAACCGCAGGCAGGCGGTGGTCAAGCTGCTGTGGATCAGCATCTGGCTGCTCTACCTGGGCGCACCGGTCAGCGACCTGACCGGCGGCGGCCACCGACCGGCCGTCACCGCGGCGGCCGCGATCGGCCTGACCGCCTTCGTGCTCTGCTACCTCGGCCTGGTCTTCCTGCGCACCAACACCCCGCAGCAGCCCGAACGCTGGCTCTACGGCGTGCTCGGCGCGCTGACCGGGCTGTCCCTGCTGCTGTCGGCGACCCTCGGCGAGGACTGGCTGGTCCTGTTCGTCTACGTGGCGGTGGCCTGCGGGGCCGTGCTGCCGCCCCCGCGGTCGCGCTGGGCGGTACCGGCCGTGACGGCGCTGCTCGCCGCGGTCGGCGCCTGGGTGGACAGCAACCAGGACCTGTACGTCTCGCTGATCATCCCCTCGCTGCTCGGCGGCTTCGCGATGGTCGGCATCAAGCAGCTGATCCGCACCATGCAGGAACTGCGGGAGGCCCGTGCGACGGTCGCGCACCTGGCGGCCACCGAGGAGCGGCTGCGGCTGGCCCGCGACCTGCACGACCTGCTCGGGCACTCGCTCTCCTTGATCACCCTCAAGAGTGAGCTGGCCGGGCGGATGCTGCCGGACCGCCCGGGCGACGCCGCCCAGCAGGTCGCCGACATCGAACAGGTCAGCCGGCAGGCGCTGGTCGACGTCCGCGAGGCGGTCAGCGGCTACCGCAGGCCCACGGTCGCCCAGGAACTCGCCGCCGCCCGCGGCGCGCTGGCGTCCGCCGGGATCGCGGCCCGGCTGCACGCCGCCGAGCGGGTGCCGGGACTGTCGCCGGCCGGCGAGGGGGCGCTGGCGTGGGCGCTGCGGGAGGCGGTGACCAACGTCGTACGGCACAGCGGGGCGCGGACCTGTGTGGTCGCCCTGGAGACGGCGGACGGCGCGGCGCGGCTGACCGTGTCCGACGACGGCTGCGGCCCAGCCCCCGACCAGCGGCCCGGCAACGGCCTGAGCGGGCTGACCGAGCGGCTGATCCTGGCCGGCGGCACCGTCCGTACCTCGCGGGCTGGCGACGGGGGCTTCCGGCTGACCGCGACGGTGCCGCTGGACCGGATACCGGCCGCGGCGGGGACGGCCGGCGACCCGGCGCCCGGCCCCGGCCCGGGCGGAGGCGGACCGGCCCCGGGCGAGTAGTAGGGTCCGGGACGTGCCTGAGACTCCCGCTCCCGAGAGCATGATCGCCACCGCCGTGCTGAACGTGGCCGGCCGCGCCACCCTGCCGTTCCAGGCGGCGCGCGCGGACCGCAGCTTCGGGACCGCCTTCTGGTACAACGACCTGGTCGAGTCGGCGGGCGACCGCGAGGTGGTCCGGCAGTACCTGGTCACCGCCGAGCGCCGCACCCGCTACGAGATCGGCCAGTTCACCCTCCGCGACGGCCTGGCCGAGCCGGAGCTGCCCGCCGACGAACTCGTGCTGCCCGGCTTCGTCAAGAAGTGGACCCCGCTCGGCGACCTCGGCGCCGCCGCCATGCCCACCACCGACCTGCACATCCACGCGGAGCGCAAGGGCTGGAGCTGGTCGACGGACGAGATCACCTCCGGTCTCGCCGCCCAGCCCGAGGACATCGCGCTGCTCGGCCCGGAGCCGCTGCCCGCCTATCTGCTGGGCCACGAGGTGGTGGCCGTCCCGGAGCGGAAGACCCCGGACCGGCCCCAGTCCCTCGTGCCGGGCACCGTCTCCCGCCCGGCACCGGACGGCCCGGTCCGCTGGTCGGGGCCCCGGCCGGCCGGCTTCGACGGCGCCCCGCTGTTCGCCGCGCTCCCGCTGCTCGACGACCAGGTCAAGCTGATCTGCCTCGGCCTGGTGCTGCCCGCGGCCGACGACGGCCCGGCCGGCGAGGACGGCGTCGTCGTCACCTTCGACCTGCTCCGCCCGGCCGTCCACGCACTCACCCCGGCGCTCAAGCGGCGCTGGTGGCAGCGGGGCTGAGCCGGGGCGGACCGCCCGCGCGCCGAGCCCGGACGGCTCGCCCGTACGAGCCGTGGCGCGAGCGGGCTTGACTTCGAGTGCACTCCCATTCCTAGCATCGCGGTCATGAACCCTTCACAACTGCCCAGGTCCGGGGCCGGCGCGTGCGGCCGGGCCCTCCGCCGGACGGCGAGGATCCGATGAAGGTACTGGTGACCGGCGGGACCAGCGGACTGGGGCTCGCCATGGCCGCCGCCCTGGCCGAAACCGGCGCGACCGTCGCGCTGACCGGCCGGTCAGGCCCGCGGGCGGCCGCGGTGGCCGCCGGGCTGCCGGGGGCGATCGGCCTCGAACTGGACGTGCGGGACGAGTCGTCGGTGGCCGCCGCGGTCGACATCGCATGGTCGCGGCTCGGCGGCATCGACCTGCTGGTGAACAACGCGGGCATCGGCATGCGCACGGTCAACCCGCGGTTCATGACGGACCCGCAGGGCTTCTGGGAAGTGCCCGCCGACGGCTTCCGTCAGGTGGTCGAGACCAATCTGACCGGCTACTTCCTGGTGGCGCGCGAGGTCACGCCGCGGATGCTGGCGGCCGGCCACGGCCGCATCGTCACCATCTCGGTGAGCGACACGACCATGCGCCGGGCCGGCTTCGTCCCCTACGGGCCGTCCCGGGCCGGCAGCGAGGCACTGTCCCGGGTGATGGCCGCCGACCTGCGGGGCACCGGCGTCACCGTCAACCTGCTGCTGCCCGGCGGCGCGACCGTCACCGGCATGCTGCCCCCGGAGGCCGTGCCCGAGCACCACACCTTCCTGGCGCCCGCGGTGATGGGTCCGCCCATCGTCTGGCTGGCCTCCGACGAGGCGGCCGGCGTGCACGACGAGCGCCTGGTCGCGGCCGACTTCGAGAGCTGGCTGCGGGACTGGCGGGCCCGCCGGTGACTACATCCCGTCGTCGCCCGGCCAGAGCGCGTCGGCCCGCAGCGCCAGGTCCTGGAGGACGTCCGCGGCGGTGACGTCGGTGCGGCCCGCGTCGTGGACGTCGGCGAGTTGCAGGAAGATCAGCGAGAAGGCACCGGTGAGGCGCTCGATGACCGGGCTGAGCTGGAGACTCAGCGCCTCGCCGAGCTCCGCCGGGCTGGCGTCCGCCGGCAGCTCGATGGTCGGCATCGTCTCGTTCAGCAGGGTGCGGACGTTGTCGCCGGAGATGTCCTCGCGATCCGGGTTCTCCTCCAGCAGGGTCTGCATCTGCTTGGCCTCGGTGAGGATGCCGATGATCCGGCGGACGAAGTCACTGTCTTTCATGCCAGGAGCGTATGCGCCCCGGCCCGCCGGATCGGGGTGAACCGGCGGGCCGGGACGTGTCGGGCGGGCGCGGCGCGGCGGGCGCGGCCGGGGCGCGCTGGTGCCGGACCGCCGCGGACGGCGCGACGGTGGTCGCCATAGGGTATATAGCCGGATCCGCGCCGCCCGGACTTGCGTGCGAGGGACTTCGCCGGGTATCCACAGCGGAGAAGCAGCTGGAGGGTGACGCCATGGCGGATCTGCGGGGGGCGTGGGCCCGGTCCGCTATCGGGCGCATGTGGAAGCAAGGCGCCGAGATCGAACTGATGCACCGCTCGATGGGATTCGCGGCGCTCGGCTTCGTGACGCTGATGCCGCTGCTGGTGGTGGTCGCCGCCGCGACCCCCTGGCAGCACGGCGCCGGCTTCGCCCAGTGGGTGGTGGACGGGATGGGGCTGGGCCCGCACCCGGCCTCGGCCGTGCGCGGCCTGTTCACCGCGCCGCGCCGGGTGCTGAGCACCACCGGCGCCTGGAGCCTGGCCTCGCTGGCCTTCTTCGGGCTCTCCTTCGTGGCGTGCGTGGAGACCGGCTACCGCAAGATATGGGATCTCCCGGCCAGCCCCTGGCACAGCGAATGGCGGCGGGCGGTCTGGCTCGCGGTCCTGACCGGCTACCTCTTCTGCGAGGCGCAGAGCGCCACCGTGATGGGCAGCGGCGAGTTCCGCAGCGTGATCAGGATCGCCCTCACCGTCGTGTTCGGCATCGCCTTCTTCGCCTGGGGCCAGCGCTTCCTGCTCACCGGCAGCGTCGACCTGCGCTCCGCGATGCCGGGCGCGGTGCTCACCATGGCGGGCCTGGGCGGCCTGCGGATCTTCTCCGCCCGCATCTTCTCGCCGATGATCACCTCCAACGCGGTGACCTACGGCCCGGTGGGCACCGTCTTGATGGTGGTGACCTGGCTGATCGGGGTCGGCTTCGTGGTCTTCGGCGCCGCGCTGCTCGGCCGGCACATCGTGGTCCAGCGCGAGGTGCGCGCGGGCGGCCAGGTGCCGGGGCCGCGGCAGGCCGAGGTGCCGTCCGGCACCGAACCCAGCGTGCGGGGCGCCCGCTGGCGCGCGGACGGCGCCGGCG
This sequence comes from Streptomyces sp. DvalAA-14, assembly GCF_900091855.1. GTDB lineage: Bacteria > Actinomycetota > Actinomycetes > Streptomycetales > Streptomycetaceae > Actinacidiphila. The sequence goes on along the minus strand of NZ_FMCH01000075.1, from coordinate 18,185 downwards.
GCGGGATCGAACCGAGCCCCAGCCGTGTCGGGCGCTGGGGAGCCCGCTACGGGCGGTACAACGGTGACGACAGTCGGCTCTCGGACAGGTGGCAGCGATGACCAGCTCCGGCAGCACCCTCCCCACCGCCGTGGCGGCCGCGCTGGCGGCGGCCAACGCCGGGAACACCGAGGACTTCCTGCGCTCCTTCGCCGACGACGGCGCGGTGGACGACTGGGGGCGCGTCTTCCGGGGCCGGGCGGCGATCCAGGACTGGAGCGACGGGGAGTTCATCGGCAAGCAGGTGACCTTGGAGGTCACCGCCGCGCGGACCGAGGGCGACACCACCACGGTGAGCGCGCGGGTCGGGGGCAACGGCTTCAACGGCCCGTCGGACTTCGCGTTCACCGTGGCCGGGGACCGGCTGGCGCTGATGCGGATCACCGGCTGAACCGGCTGAACCGGCTGAACCGGCCGAATCGGGGCGAACGCCCCCGACCGCCCGGACGGTGATCTTTGCCCCGAACCGGTCGCGTCCGGTGGAACGCCGGGAGAACTGGCGCCGAAAAGCCGGTTCCTGGCCGGAATTGGACCCTCACCCCGCCCGGAACCCGCCCTAGCATCGACGGATGACCCGCAGCAGCAGAACGCCGCGGACCCTGGTCGTCGGCGATGAGAGATTCCTCTGGTCGGTGCGGCACGAGCACCATGGCGAGGAGGGACGGTACGCGGACTGCCGCGACGTCCTCACCCTCCGCCGTCCGGGCGCGCTCGGACGCCTCGAACTCGTCTTCGAAGGCACCCAGGACCACCTCCGCCCCCCACCCCCGTGACCCCGACCTCCACGAACCCGCCACCGTCCGCGCCCTCCTCACCGAAGCCCGCGCCCGCGGCTGCCGTATCGCCGGCGACGCCACCGAACACCTGGACGGCTGGCCCCTCTTGGCCGCCCGGCCGACCGCGCCCCGCCGCTGACCCAAACCGTTCGCCCGCGCGACCGCCCCGCGACGAGAATGCCGTGACCCCGATCGGCCGGAGGAATCTCGTCATGGACCGCGCGCAGCACCCGCATGCCCACGCCAGCCTGGACGGGCTTGTGATGGGCGACGCCTTCGGCGACAGCTGGTTCACCCGGTCCGACGAGCCGGCCGAGCAGCAGTGGGCGGCGCGGCGGCCGCGCCCGGCGCCGTGGCCGTGGACGGACGACTCCGCCATGGCTTTCGTGCTGTTCGCCCACCTGGTGACGCACGGAGAGATCCGTCCGGCCGCGCTGGCCGCGGAGTTCGCCGCGGAGTACACCCGCGATCCGGGACGCAAGTACGGGCCGTCGATGCACGGCGTCCTGCGGCGTATCGGCGAGGGCGAGGACTGGCGGGCCGTCACCACGGCTCAGTTCGGCGGCCAGGGCTCGTGGGGCAACGGCGCCGCGATGCGGGTCGCGCCGCTGGGCGCCTGGTACGGCGCGGACCTGGCCGCGGCCGGCGAGCAGGCGCGGCTGTCCGCGGCGGTCACCCACGCCCACCCGGAGGCCATCGCGGGGGCGGTGGCCGTGGCGGTCGCCGCCGCCCTGGCGGCTGCCAGTGCGGGCCACGGCGCCCCGCCGCGCGCGGACTTCCTGCGGGAGATCGCCGCCCACCTGCCGGACAGCGATGTCCGGGCCCGGCTGCGGGTGGCCGCGCGCTTCCCCGACCGCACCTCGGTGCGGCACGCCGCCTCCGTGCTCGGGTCCGGCACGCTGATCTCGGCCCCGGACACCGTGCCGTTCGCCCTGTGGTCCGCCGCCGGGCAGTTGGACGACCTGCCCGAAGCGCTGTGGCAGACCGTGGGCGGCTGGGGGCGACCGGGACACGACCTGCGCGATCGCCGGGGGCGTCGTCGCGGCGCGCACCGGGACCGGGGCGCTTGCGGCGGACTGGCGGCAGGCCCGCGAGGACATTCCCGGCTGGAGCGGTTGGGACCCCCGTGCGGCGGTGCCGGGGCGGACCGCCTGACGGTCCGCCACCGTCCAGCGCGGTTGGCGCGGTTGGCGCGGTTGGCGCGGTCGGCGCGGTCGGCGCGGTCGGCACGGTTGGCGCGGTCGGCACGGAACGGACTGTCAGGACCGGGCCGCGCCGCCGCGCCCTGCGGGCTGTCTACGCTGGGCCCATGACTGACGCCCCCGGTGAGCCGGCCGCCCGGATCGTGCGAGTGCTGCTCGCCGACGACCAGTCGATGGTCCGGGAGGCGCTGGCCACCCTGCTCGGACTGGAGGCGGACATCGAGGTGGTGGCGCAGGTGGCACGCGGCGACGAGGTGCTGGAGGCGGCGCGGGCGCACCGGCCGGAGGTGGCGCTGCTGGACATCGAGATGCCCGGGATGACGGGCATCGAGGCCGCGGCCGAACTGCGGAAAGCGATGCCGGGGGTGAAGGTGGTGATCGTGACCACCTTCGGGCGGCCGGGGTATCTGCGGCGGGCCATGGAGTCCGGGGCGGACGCCTTCCTGGTCAAGGACGCGCCGGCCGCCCAACTCGCCGACGCGGTACGGCGGGTGCTGCGGGGGGAGCGGGTGATCGACCCGACGCTGGCCGCCGCCGCCCTGGCCGAGGGCGCCGATCCGCTGACCGGCCGTGAGCGCGAGGTGCTCAAGGCCGCCGCCGACGGCTCGGTGAACGCCGACATCGCCCGCCGGCTGCGGCTGTCCGAGGGCACCGTCCGCAACTACCTGTCCACCGCCATCCAGAAGACCGGCGCCCGCAACCGCGCCGAAGCCGTCGGCATCGCCCGCGAGAAGGGCTGGCTGTGAACGCCCGCCCCGGGCGCGTCAGTTGAGCATCGCTCGCGCCCCCCGCGCCTGCGCCCTGATGGCGGTGGCCGTCTCCCGGTCGAAGGCGCCGATCACTTTCGCGTACTCCTCCATCTCGGCCGCCCCGCCCAGGAAGTCCCCCATCTTCACCAGCAGTTGAGCCCGCTCCAGCCGCAGCTTCGCCGGGTGCCGGGGCAGCAGCAGCGTCAGTTCGAGGGTCCACAGCTGCACCGGTCGGTGCTCGGGGCGGGGCGCGGCCCACACCCGGATGTTGTTGAGGATCCGCTGCACGACGTCCAGCGGGTCGGCCGGTGTCACGCCCGACGCCAGCGGGCCGCCGGTGCTGCCGGCCACCAGCAGGTCCGCGTCCCGGCCGGACAGCACCCGGCCGCCGTCGAACGGGTCGACCAGGACGTAGGATCCCGCCGGATCGCCGAAGCCCACCATGAAGTGCCCGGGCAGCGCGACCCCGTAGACCGGTGCGCCGGCCCGGCGGGCCACCTCGATCCACACCACCGACAGCAGGATCGGCAGCCCGCGCTTGCGCCGCAGCACCTCCTGGAGCAGCGAGGAGGACAGCTTCTGGTAGTCGCCGGCCGACCCGCGAAAGCCCTGGCCGGCCCCGAGCAGGCGGTGCAGCGCGGTGGCCCACGCCAGCGGTGTGGACAGCCCGTACGGGAGCAGCCCGGCCAGCCGGTCCAGCTCGACCTGGGCCAGGTCGGCCGCCGGGCCGTCCAGCGCGGGGTCCGCCTCCGCGCCGATGAGCAGGCACAGTTCCGCGAGGTCGGGCCGCTCCTCGCGGGCCGCCGCGGCGAACCGTTCACGTACCGGGAGGTGCGTCATGCCGTCGGGCCCGCCGGGCGCCGGTAGTGGTAGCCGTGGTGGTCGACGAAGCCGAGCCGGTCGTAGAGCGCCCGCGCCGCGGCGTTGTCCGCCTCGACCTGGAGGTACGCGGCGGTGGCCCCCTCGGTGTACGCCTGCCGGGCCAGCGCGCCCATCACCTGTGTGGCCAGCCCTCGCCGCCGCATCGGCCCCTCCACCTCCACCGCTCCGAAATGTGCCCATCGCCCGTCCACCACGGCCCGGCCGATCGCGCCCGGCGCGCTGGCGAACCACACCGAGGGCCCGCCCGACAGCACCTGCAGCGCCGCCTCGGCCAGATTCCCGGTGCGATGGTAGGCGGCCGTCCAGCCGGCGTCGGCGCCGCGGGACACGGTGACCTCGCCGCCGCCGGGCAGCGAGGTGAGCGGGGCCAGCGGCGCGGTCCTGACCAGGGAGTCCGCCTCCCGTATCCAGCCGCGCCGATCCAGCGCGGGCACCAGCGGGGAGGAGTCCGCCAGCTGGAGATACGGCGTCAGCCCCCGCTCGCCGTACCAGCGCGTGACATGCGCCAGCGCCTCGTCCACCGGCAGGCCCGGCTCCCCGCCGACGAGGACCGAGTTGGCGCGCCGGGTGAAGCCGCCGGAGGCGCGCAGCGTCCAGCCACCGAGACGGGCCGTCTCGACGGCCGGCCAGGCCCGGGCGGCGATCTCCGCCAACTCCTCGGCGCTCACGGCGGGTACGCCGGAGCGGCGCCGCGCGGGCGCCGGCGGCACCACCTTGCCGGCCACCAGTGCCGCCTGCGCGATCCGGACCGTCTCCCCGGTCCGCCGCGTGACGGACACCACTCCGGCATCCCACGATGCGAGAACACCCACGGTGTCGGTGAACATAGGATGACCGTCGGTGATCTCCGTCAGCTGCCGCACCGAAACCCGTTTTCCCACGTCAGCGGGGGTAATCCGGATTTCGAGCCGTGCTCCGGACGAGAAATCCCCTGGCATGCGCGCCCCTCCTGTTCGGATCGTGCCCCGGAACGGAGATACTAGGTGCGGGCATCGACGACGCCGCGCTCCCGCGCGAGATGAGCCCTATCGAGGAGGAACGACAGCGTGACCTACGTCATCGCGCAGCCTTGTGTCGACGTCAAGGACAAGGCGTGCATCGAAGAGTGCCCGGTCGACTGCATCTACGAGGGCTCCCGGTCCTTGTACATCCACCCGGACGAATGCGTGGACTGCGGCGCGTGTGAGCCGGTCTGCCCGGTTGAGGCGATCTTCTACGAGGACGACACTCCGGAGGAGTGGAAGGACTACTACAAGGCGAACGTCGAGTTCTTCGACGAGCTCGGTTCGCCCGGCGGTGCCTCCAAGCTGGGCCTCATCGAGCGTGACCACCCCTTCATCGCCGCGCTGCCCCCGCAGAACGGCTGACACCGCTCGGAACGTCTTCGGCGGGCCCCGTACGGCCGGCAGCGCTGTACGGGGCCGCGGCGTTTCCGCCCGGGGCGTTTCCGCCCGGGGCCCGCGCCGACCCGGTGCGGGCGCCGGCCCGAGTGTCCGGTACGACTTTCTGGCAGAGCGAGAGTGAACAGGTGAGCATCTCCGCCCGCCTCCCGGTGTTCCCCTGGGACCGCCTGGAGCCCTACAAGGCCGCGGCGTCCGCCCACCCGGACGGCGTGGTCGACCTGTCGGTGGGCACCCCGGTGGACCCGGTGCCCGAGGTGATCCGGCAGGCGCTGGCCGCCGCGTCCGACAGCCCCGGCTACCCGCTGACCTACGGCACGGCCGCGCTGCGCGAGGCGGCCGCCCGCTATCTGCGCGACCGGCACGGGGTGGGCGGCGCCGACCCGGCGGCCGTACTGCCGCTGATCGGCTCCAAGGAGCTCGTCGGCTGGCTGCCGCTGCTGCTGGACCTGCGCGAGGGCGACCAGGTCGGCTGTCCGCAGCTCGCCTACCCGACGTACGAGATCGGCGCGCTGATCGCCCGCGCCGAACCGGTGACGTACGACGACCCGGTGGCCGAACTGGACCCCGCGCGGGTCAAGGTGCTGTGGCTGAACAGCCCCTCCAACCCCACCGGGCGGGTGCTGGGCGCGGGCGAGCTGCGGCGGATCGTGGCCTGGGCCCGGCAGCACGGCGTCCTGCTGGTGTCCGACGAGTGCTACATCGAGCTGGGCTGGGAGGGCACCGAGCCGGTCTCGGTGCTGCACCCGGACGTCTGCGGCGACAGCCACGACGGCCTGATCGCGGTGCACTCGCTGTCCAAGCGGTCCAACTTCGCCGGCTACCGCGGTGCTTTCCTGGCCGGCGACGCGGCAGTGGTCCGCGAACTGCTCGCGGTGCGCAAGCACGCCGGCATGATCGTGCCGCAGCCGGTCCAGGCCGCGATGGTCGCCGCACTGGACGACCGGGCGCACGCGGTCGAGCAGAAGGCGCGCTACGCCCGCCGCCGCACCGCCCTGCGGGCCGCCTTCGAAGGCGCGGGCTTCCGCATCGAGCACAGCGAAGCCAGCTTGTACCTGTGGACGACCCGCGACGAGGAGTGCTGGGAGACGGTCGGCGACCTCGCCAAGCGCGGCATCCTGGTGGCTCCCGGCGAGTTCTACGGCGCCGCGGGCGAACGCTTCGTCCGCGTCGCCCTGACGGCCACCGACGAGCGGGTGGCGGCGGCGGTCGACCGCCTCGCCTGACGAGCGCGGGAGAAACGCGGGAAAAACGCGGGAAACAGCGCGGAGAAAAGACACGCGGAAACGGCGCGGGAAAAGGGAAAAGGGGCCCGGCGGACCGTGTGTCCGCCGGGCCCCCGCGCGCCGGCCGTCAGCCCAGCGGCAGACCGCTCAGCGGCAGGCTGCCGGTGTGCACGTCGTTCAGCGGCAGCGCGCCGGTGTTCGGCACGGCCGGCAGTGCGCCCGGCAGCGAGCCGCCGGCCGACTCGGCCGCGGCGCCGACGATCCGGCCGGCCGAGTCGCCGGCGCTGCCCGCGGTCTGCTGGGCGGTGGGCAGCGCGGTCTTGGCGGTGGTGCCGACCACCCGGTCCGCCGCGGGCAGCGCCGTCTTCATCGCCTGGGTGCCGGACTGGGCGGTCAGCGTGCTCGCCTGGTGGGAGGCGCCCTCGACGGAGTTGCCGAGGCTGGCGCCGTCCAGGTGGCTCAGCCCGCCCAGGTCCTGCTGCTGCGGCAGGACCGCGGCCTGGGCGGCGCCCGCCCCGATCAGGGGAGCGGCGGCGGCGCCGAGCAGCAGGGCGGCCTGGACGATCCGGCGAGGAAGGGGGAGGGACATGGTGCGCAGTGCTCCTTACGGAGGGGAAACCGTCGGTGTGTCCGCCGGGCGGACGTGCTGACTACCGCTCGTCGGCCCCGAAGGTTGCGGGGGTCCCGGGTAAAGAGTCCGCAATGCGTCGCACAATATGAATCCGGCAGAACGGGCAGAAACGGACGGCCCCTCCGCGTCGGCGGAAACGTCACTGCGCTGGTCGGAGCCGGAGGCCGCCCGGCGGGATGATGATCGGGCCCGTCCGCCGGTCCGCCCCCGCAGAGGACCCCTGCGGGTGACCGTGCGTACGCGCGTATGCCCGGGCGGGCCGGCCGGGAGATCCCGGCCGGCCCGCCCTCGCCCGCGAGCGCGGACTACTTCTTCTTCAGCGTCCAGTTGCTGGTGACCGTCCCCCCCTTGGTGAGCTTCACCGTGGCCACGGCCGGCTGGTAGCCGTCCTTGGCCACGATCACGGTGAGCGGGTTGTTGCGGGTGTCCAGCCACAGCGCGTAGGTGCCGTCGGCGGTGGTGGTCAGGGTGTAGGAGGACGCCCAGCTGTCGATCTGGACGGTGGCCCCCGCCAACGGCGCGGTGCCGCCGGCGGTGGTGGCGCCGAGCACGGTGCCGGTGATCTTGCCCCAGGTCTTGGGCGGCGCGACGTGCAAGGTGACCGGGACGGCGGACAGGGAGTAGGGGGTGTCACTGCCCAGCGCCAGCTGGGCGGTGTAGTCACCCGGCTGGGTGATCTCGGGGACCGAGGCGTCCTCGGTCACGGTGACGGTGGCGCTCGCGCCCGGCTGCAGGGTCAGCTGCTGGACGCTCTCCGCCAGCCAGGTGACGTCGGCGGTCCCGCCCTGGTCGTAGCCGGGCAGCACCTCCACCGAGGCGACCGGGGAGCCGGGGGCGTTGCCGCCGCCGACCTTGTACAGGCCCACAGCCGCGCCGCTGCGGTAGGTCGGGATGTTGGCGTTCGGCAGCGTGCTCCAGGTGCCGGACTGCGGGTCGAAGGCGTAGCCCTTGTTGGTGAGGGCGTTCTGGCTGACACCGCTGGAGATCAGCAGCTGCCCGTTGGCGGCGGTGTAGGCCGAGGCCCACGCCGAGCCGGGCATGTCGGCCACCGGGGACCAGCTGTCGGACTGCGGGTCGTAGACGTAGGAGTGGACGACGTCGCTGCTGGAGGCGTCCAGGCCGCCGGCGCAGTAGAGCTTGTCGCCGATGGCGCCGCAGGACTCCCAGGCGATGGTCTCCGGGTAGGGGGCGATCGCCGACCAGCTGTCGGTGGCGGCGTCGTACGCGCTGGCGTCCGTGGTGCCGCAGACGTCGGTGCAGCCGCCGATCATGTAGAGCTTGCCGTCCAGGACCGCGGTGCCCGAGCCCGCGTACGCCGCGGGCGCGGACGCCCCCGTCGTCCAGCTGTCACTGGCGGGGTCGTAGATCTCCAGCTTGGTGTCCGGGGAGCCGTCCGCGCCCCAGCCGCCGGCGGCGTAGAACTTGCCGTCGATGAAGCCGTGGGCCGGCGCTTCCCGGGTGTCCGACGCGCTCGCCAGCTTCGTCCAGCTGCCGGCGACCGGGTCGAGCGCGTAGAGGTCCTTGCTGTCGGCGGAGCCGGTGAAGCCGAAGGCGGAGTAGATCTTGCCGTTGTACGCCCCCACCGCGTTGTCCATGATGCTCTGCGGGAAGTCGGGGGCGGTCTGCCAGGCGCTGTCGGAGAGCCCGGCGGCCGGCTTGCCGCTCGCGCCGCCCGCGTTCGCCTTGTTCGCCAGCGGGGAGAAGGCGCCCTTGACCGTCTTCAGCGGGGCGCCCTTGGCCTGGATGGTGAAGCCGCCGGACTGCTCGCCGAGCTTCAAGGTGGCGGCGGCGCCGCCGGTGTTCTTCACCTTCAGCTGCTGGGAAGACTGCTTGCCCCAGGCCACCGACGCGCTGATCGACGCCGGCGTGACCGTCAGCTGCCCGGCCTTGATCTTGAAGTTCGCCTGCACCGCGCTGTCGGCACTGACCTTCACGGCCTTGGCCGTGCTGGTGTAGTGCGGCTTGGCCGCGCTGAAGGAGTGGCTGCCGAAGGTGGTCGAGAACAGCGAGTAGAAGCCGTCACCGAGACCCTGGTCGTCGGGGGTGGCGATCGTCGTCGCGGTTTCGGCTGGCTTGTCGGTGTTGGTGACGGTCGCGCCGACCGCGCCCGCACCGGTGTTGGCGTCCGCCACGGTGCCGACGACCAGGCCGCCCGGGGTGGCGGTCAGCGAGCGGTTGCCGACGAAGACGTTGTCGACCGACCACCACCAGCCGAAGGAGCTGATGAAGTGGAAGCGCAGCTGCACCGCGGGCTTGCCCGCGAAGTCGGTGAGCGGCACCTCGACCTTGGACGGGCCGGTGAGGTCCTGCGTGCTGGACCAGACCTTGGTCCAGGTGGCGCCGCCGTCGGCGGTGGCCTCGACCTCGGCGGTCTGGCTGCCGTAGGACTTGTACTCGGTCTGGAAGGCGACCTCGGGGGCGCTCTTGCCGGTGAAGTCGTAGACGGGGCTGACCAGTTGGCTGTCCTGCTGGGCGCCGCCACCGAAGTGGTCGCTGTCCGCGACGGCGAACGCGCCGGTGCCGCCGGTCTTGTTGCCGCGGTTGCCCGGGTCGTCGAACTCCCAGCCGCCGGTGGTGCCGTCGGCGTTGACCACGGTCCAGCCGGCCGGCGGGGCGTCGGTGGCGTCGAAGGGCTCGGTGCTGCCGGTCAGGTCCTCGGTGTAGCCGGGCGGGGTGGCGGCCCACGGGTCGGCCGGCACGGCGATGTTGAGCGACTGCGCCGTGTCGCCGACCGTGACGGTCCTGGTGACTGCCTGGTAGCCGGCGGTGGTCGCGGTGATGTGCAGGGTGTAGTCGTGGCCCGTGGGCAGCGACAGGTCGTAGCCGCCGGTGGCCGGGTCGGTCCACACGGAGCTGGGGGCGCCGTCCACGGTGATCTTGGCGTAGAGCGGCCAGCCGTGGCCGGAGCCGTCTGTGACCTTGCCGGAGACCGTCTCGCTGGGCACCGGGGAGAGCGCGAAGTCCTCGGTCAGCGCGGCGCCGTCGTCGACGGCCACCGCCTGGTCGGTCGTGCTCGCGTAGCCGAAGGCGTCCACCGTGATGTCGTACGTACCGGCCGGCACCGAGAGCGTGTACGTGCCGTTGGCGCCGGTGTGCGCCACGTTGCCGCCCACCGTGACGGTGGCGCCGGCGACCGGCGAACCGGTCGAGGTGTCGGTGACGGTGCCGGACAGCGTGCCGTGCGGGCCGCTGCGGAAGGCCGACAGCCCGCTGGGGGTGCCCAGGCCCGTCGGACCGTCCCAGCCCGCCGTGCCGGTGCACAGGTAGGCCGGCGTGCAGCTGCCGTTGGAGCCGGACGTCACGTCATTGATGCCCGAACCCGCGCCGTACGGATAGGAGTTGGGGTACGAGCCGGCCGCCGGTGTGCCGGCGTCGGCGTACACGCTGGCGATGATCGGCGAGGACACGCTGGTGCCGCCGTACTCGGTCCAGCCGCCGTTGCCGAAGCTCTGGTAGACCGCCACCGCGGTGTTCTGGTCGGCGACCGCGGACACGTCGGCGACGGCGCGGTTGGCGCAGCCGCTGTCGTGCTGGAAGGCGGGCTTGGGCTCGTAGAGCGAGCAGCCGGAGCCGGCCTCGTTCCAGGCGGACTCGGTCCAGCCGCGGGTGGTGCCCGGGGCGCGGACCAGCGACGTACCGCCGACCGAGGTCACGTACGGCGAGGCGGCCGGGTAGGCCACCCCGTAGGCGTAGTCACCGGTGGACGCGACCACCGCGACACCGGGGTGGTTGTAGTACGGGTCGAAGGCCGTCGTCTCGGTGGGGTCCTCGCCCCCGCCGCCGCGGTAGTCGGTGCCGTAGGAGTTGGAGACGTACTTCGCGCCGAGCGCCACCGCCTCGTCGACCGACCCGCCCAGGTTCTCGAAGCCCGGGTCGTCGGCCTCGACCAGCAGGATGTGGGCGTACGGGGCGACCGCCGAGACCATGTCCAGGTCGAGGGAGATCTCGCCGGCCCAGTCCGGGTCCGCCGTCGGGTAGTCGGTGCCGCCGCGCTGGCTGACCTTGGTGAAGCAGCCGTTGGCGGTGGTGCACTCCGGCAGCCCGAACTGCGCGCGGTAGACGCCCAGGTCGGCTTCGGCGTTCGGGTCGTCGTAGGCGTCGACGATCGCCACGGTCTGGCCCGCGCCGCCGTCCGCCGGCAGGCTGTACGCGCTCTGCAGGTCCGCCGGGCCGTACCCGTTGGGGGTGACCGCGTCGGGGGTGACGCCCTTGACCGGCTTGACGTCGGTGCGGCGCAGCGCGAAGCAGGTGAACTGGCCCTGCTTGGCGGTGCCGCAGGCGGGCTCGAAGGTCGGCTGTGCGGATTTGTCGGACGCGGTGACCTTGCCGGTGGTCGAGGGCGCCGCGGCCTGGGCCGGCGACTGCACCCCCAGCGCGGCGAGTGCGGTGGCACTGAGGATCGCCAGGAGGGCGGAGATCGTCCGCCGGGATGTGGGTCTCGGTATCGCTGACGTGCGCAAGTGTGACTCCATGCGTGATGGCAGGGGTCGACCCGTACGCGGTTCTCGGGCGACGGTGAAGGCGCGTGCGTTCACCGGGGCCTAATTAGCGAGTCATGCGGGGAACATGTCAACGATCACAGAGCGTCATGTTTCCGACGCTTTGCGTGACGCCGGTGGGGGCGCAGTGATCGTCCGGTGGTGAAACCGGCGGGTTTTCTGGTGCATTGTGTTGCCAACCGGGCGTTCGGTGGGGGCGGGTGGGGCCCCTGACCGCTCCCGGGACGGCCGGCCGGTGGCGCAGGCGTGAACCCGACACGGCGGCAAGCCGCCAGGCGGAGGACCGGCCGCAATCGGGGCAGGCGGGGCATGTCGCCGGCTTGACGGCGGGCTTGACGGCGGGTGGCCGCCGGGGCCCTCGGCGCGGCAGCCCGCGCACCGCGGCGCGCGCTGCCGTCAGCGGGCCACCGTGATCAGCACCCGCCGGTCCGCCGCCGCGCCCGCCGCCACCGGACTCCCCTTGCCGCCGGGGGCCTTGAGCTTCTGCCAGCCCTTCCCGGACTGCGCCGCCTGCCAGTTCATCCCGCCGAAGGACACCTGCTGGACCTTCAGGTCGTGCGCGTGCGCCACCGCCCACTGCGCCAACTCCCAGCCGCGCCGGTCGCCGTCGCCCTCCGCCGCGCCCCCGGCCGGGGCGGACGGCACGCTGACGGTCCGGGGCTGCCCGTCGTCGGTGCTCGGCTTCACCGCGGCGCCGAACTCGCGGGTGAGCCGGGCCGCCACGGTGGCCGCGTTGCCCAGCCTGCCGCCCGCGCTGTACGGCGTGTCCGAGCCGGTCGTACAGCTCAGCGCGCCCGCGTCATGGCCGGACAGCGCGGTGGCCAGCAGCGTCGCGTCCGCCTCTTGCTTGGCGTAGGCCTGCGGGTAGCCGCTCTTCTGCACCCGCTGGGCGGCCACGGTCAGCGGCAGCCGGGTGTAGCCCTTGATCTTCACCAGGCTGTCGAAGAAGACGTTGGAGGCGTAGACCGGGTCCAGGATCTGCTGGTCGGTGCCCCAGCCCTGCGACGGTCGCTGCTGGAACAGCCCCAGCGAGTCGCGGTCGCCGTGGTCCAGGTTCTCCAGCCGGGACTCCTGCAGCGAGGTGGCCAGGGCTATGGTGAGCGCCCGTTCGGGCAGCCCGCGGGAGGCGGCGACCGCGGCGATGGTGGCCGCGTTGCCCGCCTGCGTCACCGAGAGCGTCATCTCGTCACCCGGGGCCTTGACCGTGCAGCCCGCCTGCGCCGGTCCGTGCTGATACCCGAAGTGATAAGCGACATATACCCCCGCCGCGAGCAGCAGCACCACCGCGGTCACGAACGTCAGTCCGCAACCGCGCGACTTCGAGCCCTTCCGGGGCGAGTTGGCTGCGCTGGGCATGTGCCGAGACTACCGAAACGGAACCTCCCCGTCGGACCACCGCACCGCGCCGCCCCCGGGCGTGCCGCCGACCCGTCGCGGGTGCCGGCCCGGGCCGCCGGAAAGCTTAAGCTCCGGCGTTATGGACAGCGGACTGGATTTGGGCCTGGACGCCGCGGAACTGACCGCGCGCCTGGTGGACGTCATGTCGGTGAGCCGGCAGGAGAAGGCGCTGGCGGACCTGGTGGAGGGGGCGCTGCGCGCGCTGCCGCACCTTCGGGTGGACCGGGACGGTGACGCGGTGGTCGCCAGGACCGACACCGGACGGGGCGAACGGGTGCTGCTGGCCGGGCACTTGGACACCGTGCCGGTCGCCGGCAACCTGCCCTCGCGGCTGGACGGGGACGGACTGCTGTGGGGCTGCGGCACCTCGGACATGAAAGCCGGGGTCGCCGTCCAGCTGCGATTGGCCGCCACCGTGCGCGAGCCCAACCGCGACCTGACCTACGTCTTCTACGACGCCGAGGAGATCGCCGCCGAGTTCAACGGCCTGGGGCGGCTGGTGGAAAAGCACCCCGAATGGCTCGCCGGGGACTTCGCCGTCCTGCTGGAGCCGACCGGCGGCCGGGTGGACGGCGGCTGCCAGGGCACCTTGCGGGTACAGGTGCGGACCACCGGACGGCGGGCCCACTCGGCCCGCAGCTGGCTGGGCGACAACGCCATCCACAAGGCCGCGCCGATCCTGGCCCGGCTGGCGGCATACGTGCCGCGCAAGGCCGAGATCGACGGCCTGGTGTACCCCGAGGGCCTCAACGCCGTCCTGATCGAGGGCGGCCACGCCACCAACGTGATCCCGGACACCTGCGCGGTGACCGTCAACTACCGCTTCGCGCCCGACCAGAGCGAAGCGGAGGCACTGGAGCGGGTCCGTGACGTCTTCGACGGCTTCGAGGTGGTGCTCACCGACAGCGCGCCCGGCGCCCTGCCCGGGCTGACCCACCCGGCCGCCGCCGCCTTCGTGGCGGCCATCGGCACCCCGCCGGCCGCCAAGGAGGCGTGGACCGACGTGGCGCGCTTCTCCGCGCTCGGCATCCCCGCGGTGAACTACGGCCCCGGCGACCCGACCCTCGCCCACACCCGGGAGGAGAACGTCGCGGTCGCGGCCGTCCTGGAAGCGGAGGAGAAACTGCGCCGCTGGCTCACCGGCTGACCGTCCCCCCGCCGGCCGGCGAGCAACCGAACTGGGGTGCGTAAGGGTCCTCAACCCCGGCATGGTGTGATCGGACGCGTCCGATCCCGGCACGAACCGGGCAGTGGGGGAAGAAGGCACGCGGTGGGACTGACCAGCACATGGCTCGCGGTACTGCTCTGCGCCGCCGCGGTGGCAGCGGTGGCCGGAGCGGTACTGCTCTGGTCCAGGATCCGCGGCCCCCGCGCGATACGCGTCGCCCTGCGGGTCGGCATGATCGTCGTCTGCCAGCTGACCGCGATATTCGTGGTCATGGTGACGGTGAACAACCAGTACGGCTTCTACGCCTCCTGGGACGACCTGCTCGGCGACGCCAACGCGGGCGGCCGGCCCGCCCCCGCCCCCGGGCACACCCTGGCCCCGGTCGTGCCCGACTACACCGTCACCTTCACCTCCTACTCGCAAGGCTTCCGCAAGGCCACCGTCCGCGGCTGGGACTCCGGCACCAAGGGCGACGTCATCGTCTGGCTGCCGCCGCAGTACGGCAAGAAGGAGTTCGCGCACACCCGCTTCCCGGTCATCGAGGTCCTGCACGGCATACCCGGCACCCCGCACAGCTTCCTGCGCGGGATGCGGCTCGGCCGGATCATGCAGGCCCAGATCACCGCCGGCCGCGCCGAACCCGCCATCCTGGTGCTGCCGACCATCACCCCGGACCGGGTGAACACCGGCTGCGCCGACGTACCCGGCAAGAGCAAGGTCGCCACCTGGCTCACCGACGACGTGGTGCGGACGATCAACCACAACTTCCGTACGCTGCCCGCCCCGCGCGGCTGGGCGGTGATGGGCATCTCCACCGGCGGCTACTGCGCCGCCCGGCTCGCCCTGGACCACCCCGACACCTTCGCCGCCGCGGCGGCGATGGCACCCGACAATCCCGCCGACGGCTTCCGCTCGCCGCTCTGGCTGGCCCGCACCACCCGCCCGCACGTCCAACTGCTGATCGAGTCGAGCCTCCAGGACCCGGAGAGCCCGCCGAAGTTCGCCGACTCGCTCAGCGCCGCGGTCCGGCCGCCCGGCACCGTCACCGTGCTGCGGATGCCCAGCGGCGGGCACAACTGGCGGACCTGGGGCCGGATGTTCCCCACTGCCTTCACCTGGCTCAGCGCCCGCATCGAGGCGCCGCGCGCCGTCCCCTTGGCGCCGTCCGCGGCGCCCTGACATGCGTACCCTTCCGGTATGACTGACGTATCCGACGCCGGCGACACCGGCGAGAGCCTGGACGAGGCCCAGGAAGAGGCCGCCGCGGCCAACGCGGCGGCCGAGCGCGCGCCCTACGGCAAGGGCTGGCCCGAGCGGCACACCGGACCGGTGGTCCGCCGCCGCGGCCAGGTCCAGACCGGCACCACCGACCAGCGGCTGCTGGACAGCCACGGACCCACCGAATGGGTGCACGGCGACCCCTGGCGGGTCATGCGCATCCAGTCCGAATTCGTCGAGGGCTTCGGCGCGCTGGCCGAACTCGGCCCCGCCGTCAGCGTGTTCGGCTCCGCCCGCACCCCCGTCGGCTCCCCGGGCTACGAGGCCGGCGTCCGCATCGGCCGCGCGCTCGCCCAGGCGGACTTCGCGGTGATCACCGGCGGCGGCCCCGGCGCGATGGAGGCGGCCAACAAGGGCGCGCTGGAGGCCGGCGGCGTCTCGGTCGGCCTGGGCATCGAGCTGCCCTTCGAACAGGGACTGAACCCGTACGTCGACATCGGCGTGAACTTCCGCTACTTCTTCGTGCGCAAGACGATGTTCGTCAAGTACGCCCGCGGCTTCGTCGTCCTGCCCGGCGGCTTCGGGACCCTCGACGAGCTCTTCGAGGCGCTGACCCTCGTGCAGACCAAGAAGGTCACCCGGTTCCCGATCGTGCTGTTCGGCACCGACTACTGGGGCGGCCTCGCCTCCTGGATCCGCACCACCCTCGTCGCCGAGGGCAAGGCCTCGCCGGCCGACCTGGAGCTGTTCCACATCACCGACGACGTGGACGAGGCGGTGGCGCGGGTCACCAAGGAGAGCGGGGTCTGAGCGGGCCGCGCCGCCGGGACCGGGGCGGGGCGGGCGGTGCCGCCGCCCGGCGGAGTCCTACGCCAGGCCGCGGCGGGCGACCGCCGGCTCGCGGTCGCCGGCCAGCGCGGCCACCATGTCCAGCACCTGGCGGGTCTCGGCGACCTCGTGCACGCGGTAGACCCGCGCGCCCAGCCACGCCGAGACCGCCGTGGTGGCGAGCGTGCCGATCAGGCGTTCCTTGACCGGGCGGTCGAGGGTCTCCCCCACGAAGTCCTTGTTGGACAGCGAGACCAGCACCGGCCAGCCGGTGGCGGCCATCTCCGGCAGCCGCCGGGTCGCCTCCAGCGAGTGCCGGGTGTTCTTGCCGAAGTCGTGCCCCGGGTCGATCAGCACCGCCTCCCGCCGCACGCCGAGCGCCACGGCCCGCTCGGCCAGCCCGCAGGTGACCCGCAGGATGTCCGCCATCACGTCGTCGTAGGTGACCCGGTGCGGCCGGGTCCGCGGCTGCGCGCCGCCGGCGTGCGTGCAGACCAGGCCGGCGCCGTGGCGGGCGGCGACCTCGGCGAGCCGGGGGTCCACGCCGCCCCAGGCGTCGTTCAGCAGGTCCGCGCCCGCCGCGCAGACCGCCTCGCCGACCTCGTGCCGCCAGGTGTCCACGCTGATCACCACGTCGGGGTGGCGGCGGCGCACCTCGGCGACGAAGGCCACCGTCCGGCGGATCTCCTCGGCCGCCGAGACCTCCGCGCCCGGGCCGGCCTTCACCCCGCCGATGTCGATGATCGCGGCGCCCTCCGCGACCGCCGCGGCGACGCGTTCCAGCGCCGGTTCGTCGGTGAAGGTGGCGCCCTGGTCGTAGAACGAGTCCGGGGTCCGGTTCACGATCGCCATGATCACCGGCTCCCGTTCGCCGAATTCCCGGGTGCCCAGCCGAAGTGCCACTGCCGCTCCTCATCTCAGACTCATGCGATCGTGGCACGATCGTGCCTGACATGTAGGACCTGCCGTCCGGAACGCCGGAGGCCGGAGCCCGGGAGATCGACTTGTTCTGGTTCATGCTCATCGCGCTCGTCGTGGTGGTCGCCGCGGTGGCAATGGCCGTGCTCGGCGACAGCGGATCGCTGAAGGACTCCGACCCCGACCGGCTCCAGGACCGGCTGCCCCCGGACCGGCCGCTGCTGCGCTCGGACATCGACACCGTGCGGCTGCCGGTCGCGGTGCGCGGCTACCGGATGCTCGACGTGGACGAGGTGCTGGACCGGCTCGGCGCGGAACTGGCCGAGCGGGACGCGCGGATCGCCGAGCTGGAGACCTCCCTGGCGGGCGTGCAGGCCGTCGGGCACGCGCACGGCGGCACCTTGCTGGACGAGCCCCCGTACGAGAAGCCGAGCTACGAGAAGCCGAGCTACGAGGAGCCGCGCTACGACGAGCCCCGGTACGACGGGGACCCGGCGCGCGCCGAGGCGGCCGTCCCGCCCCCGCCCGCGCCCGCCGCACCGCCTTTCCAGCCGGGCGATCAGGACGGCGAAGCCGGCGCCCGCGGTGAGTGAGCCCGGCGGAGCCGCCGGCGGGCCCGGCGGCCTGGTGATCGGCGAGGACGGCCTGGCCCGCTGCCCGTGGGGGCTGTCGGTGCCCGAATACGTGGCCTACCACGACGAGGAGTGGGGCCGGCCGGTGCACGGTGACGACGCCCTGTTCGAGCGGGTCTGCCTGGAGGCCTTCCAGTCCGGGCTGTCCTGGATCACCATCCTGCGCCGCCGGGAGAACTTCCGGGCGGCCTTCCACGGCTTCGAGATCGACGCGGTGGCCGCCTTCACCGACAAGGACAAGGCCCGGCTGCTGGCGGACGCCGGCATCATCCGCAACCGGGCCAAGATCGAGGCGGCGGTCACCAACGCGACTGCCGCCCAGCAGGTCCGCGCCTCCTACCAGGGCGGCCTCGACGCCCTGATCTGGTCCTACGCCCCCGACCCGGCCGCCCGCCCGGCCCCGGTGTCCACCGCGCAGGTGGCCGCCACCACCCCGGAGTCGACCGCGCTGGCCAAGGACCTCAAAAAGCGCGGCTTCCGCTTCGTCGGTCCGACCACGGCCCACGCCTTGATGCAGGCGTGCGGCCTCGTCAACGACCACCTGGCCGGGTGCAGCGCCCGCTGACGGCCGCCCCGCCCGCTGAGGGCTGCCCAGGGCCCGGCGGCCGCCGGTCCGGGA
>NZ_FMCH01000165.1 GCF_900091855.1 Streptomyces sp. DvalAA-14 | reverse complement strand
CGCGGCCGCCGGTTCGCCCGCTTCCAGCGCGCCGGACAGCGCGTCGAGGGCGGGGAGCAGCGCGTCCAGCATCGTCTTGTCACCGGGCACGGCGCCGCCGAGCTTGGCCACGGCGTCCACGCCGGCCCGCAGCCCGTCACGCAGCTGAGCGGCCGACACCGTCGCGCCGTCACCCAGCTCCTTGCCGGCCCGGCGGAACAAAGTGCCGTACAGCGGGCCGGAGGCGCCGCCGACCTTGCTGATCAGCAGGCGGCCGAGCGCCACCAGCACCCCGCCGGGCGTGTCCGGCGGCTGCTGCTCGACCTCGGTACGAGCCGCGAGGAAGCCGCGGCGCATGTTCGTACCGTGGTCGCCGTCGCCGATGGCGGAGTCGAGTTCGCTCAGATGAGCGGATTCGCGGTCGATGGCGGTCGCGGCCGAATCCAGCCACCGACGCATGAAGGCCGTGTCTATCGCGGGTTCGTCCGCGGGAAGCGCACTCATGGGCTGCCTTTCACCGAAGGATGTGTCACCGCAGATGTGTCACCGAAGGGAAGCGGGCCCCGGAGCGCGTCAGCAGCCCCAGCGCAGCGCCGGCGTCGAGACCGGCGCGTCCCACAGCCGCAGCAGCTCTTCGTCGACCTGGCAGATGCTCACCGAGCTGCCCGCCATGTCCAGCGAGGTCACGTAGTTGCCGACCAGGGTGCGGGCGACGGGCAGGTGCCGTTCGGCCAGGGCGCGGTGCACCTCGGCGGTGAAGCCGTACAGCTCCAGCAGCGGCGTGGCGCCCATCCCGTTGACCAGCACCAGCAGCGGCGCGTCGGGGCGCAGATCCTCCACCACCGCCTCCACCGAGGCATCGGCGATCTCGGCCGAGGTCATCATCGCCCGGCGCTCACGGCCCGGCTCCCCGTGGATGCCGACGCCGAACTCCAGCTCACCGTCCGGCAGGTCGAAGGTGGGGCCGCCCTTCGACGGGGTGCTGCACGCGCTCAGCGCCACCCCGAGACTGCGGGACGACTCGACGACCCGGCGGGCGACCGCGGCCACCTGGTCCAGCGGCGCCCCCGCATCCGCGGCCGCGCCGGCGATCTTCTCCACGAACAAGGTGGCGCCGGTACCGCGTCGGCCGGCCGTGTAGGTGCTGTCGGTCACCGCCACGTCGTCGTTGACCAGCACCTTCTCGACCTGGACGCCCTCCTCCTCGGCCAGTTCCGCGGCCATGTCGAAGTTGAGCACGTCGCCGGTGTAGTTCTTCACGATGAACAGCACGCCCGCGCCGCTGTCCACCGCGGCGGCCGCCCGCGTCATCTGGTCCGGCACCGGTGAGGTGAAGACCTCGCCGGGACAGGCCGCGTCCAGCATGCCGCGCCCGACGAATCCGCCGTGCAGCGGCTCGTGCCCGGACCCGCCGCCCGACACCAGCCCGACCTTGCCCTCGTACGGTGCTCCCCGCCGGACGATCACCCGCTGCTCCACATCGACCACGAGCTCGGGATGCGCGGCGGCGATCCCTCGCAGCGCATCGGCCACCACAGTCTCGGGAACGTTGATCAACATCTTCATCGCTGCCTCCAGATGGGAGCGGGTGCCTTCGCTGCCGCGGTGCGGACTGCGGCGGGCGCATACCTCCAGTATCAGCCGGTGATCGAAGAACGTCACCGGCTGGGCGTCGCCACTGTGCGTGCTCCGGCGGCCACGGGGCGCCCGGTCCGGTGCTCGGACCAGCTGCCCGGCGGCCTGTCCGGCGCCCGGCCCAGGGGCCTGGGCGGCGGACCGGACCAGCTCCCGGAGCTTGTCCTGGCTGACGCCGCCCGGCTGGGCGGTGAACACCACCAGCGCCTGCGAGCGGTCGGGGTCAGCAGGCTCTGACGTGCAGCTCCAGGGTGCCGAGCCCGGGGTGCTCGATGTGCTTGGGCTCGCAGCAGGGGCCCGCCACGGGGTGCTCGCGCCAGATCCCGGTGAACTCCTCGCCGGCCGCCAGCAGGGCGCCGACCAGGGCGCCGGCCCGTGGGTCGGCGCGGTCGCCGGTGGAGGCGGCGCGCAGCTGGGCGGTGAGCGTCCTGCTGTGCCCGGCGCGCTCGGCCACGGGATGCAGCAGCCGGGTGGTGGGATCGGTGAACCAGCGGTAGGCCAGATGGCGCCGCATCCCGTGGTGGCCGGTCTGGTCGCCGAGGAGCCGCACGGACAGTTCGTTCTGCGCGAGGGTCTCGCCGAGGTGGTTCATGACCTGGGCGGGGGTGTCGGTCATCCGGTCGAAGATCCGCGGCATTCCGGGGTTGACGCCGTCCGCGGTGCGGATCCGGGGCGGGGCGACGTATCCGGCCGGCCGGAACAGGTGATCGCGTTCGTCCGGCGACAGGCACAGGCCCCGCGCGATGGCCGTCAGCACCCGCTCGGACGGCTGGGGACCCCGCCGCTGCTCGATCCGGCCGTAGTAGTCGGTCGACACGCTGCTGAGGGCGGCCACCTCACCGACGACCACACCGGGCAGATCGACATCAACGGCGCGCAGCTGAACCTGCTGGCCCCCTTCGGCGGCCACAAGCAGTCGGGCAACGGGCGCGAGATGGGCCGCTCCGGGCTGGAGGAGTTCACGGAGGTCACGGCGATCCAGCGGTGAGGCCGGGCGGCCTGCTTTCCCGCCCCCGCGCTTCCTGACAGCGGCGCCCGGCGGTGCCACACTTTGCTGATCGAAGCCGGGGAGGCGTCGACGGCGTCGAGGAAAGGGGCGGTCCCGAATGGCTCAGCAGGTGCGGGGCGTTGTGGCGCGGGGCAAGGGCGAGCCGGTGTCCGTCGAAACGGTGATCGTGCCCGCCCCGGGCCCCGGTGAGGCTGTCGTCCGGGTCCAGGCGTGCGGCGTCTGCCACACCGATCTGCACTACCGGGAGGGCGGCATCAACGACGACTTCCCCTTCCTGCTCGGCCACGAGGCGGCCGGCATCGTGGAGGAGGTCGGGGACGGCGTCCAGGACGTGGCGCCCGGGGACTTCGTGATCCTCAACTGGCGCGCGGTCTGCGGGCGTTGCCGGGCCTGCCGCCGGGGCAGGCCCTGGTACTGCTTCGACACCCACAACGCCCGGCAGAAGATGACGCTGGCCGACGGCACCGAACTGTCGCCGGCCCTGGGCATCGGGGCCTTCGCCGACAAGACGCTGGTCGCGGCCGGCCAGTGCACCAAGGTGAACCCGGCGGCGGCGCCGCAGGTGGCCGGACTGCTCGGCTGCGGCGTGATGGCCGGGCTCGGCGCCGCCCTCAACACCGCCGCGGTCGGGCCGGGCGACTCGGTGGCCGTCATCGGTGTCGGCGGTGTCGGCGGCGCCGCGGTGATGGGCGCGCGGCTGGCCGCCGCCGCGGTCGTGGTGGCCGTCGACGTGGACGACCGGAAGCTGGCGCAGGCCGAGCGGCTCGGCGCCACCCACACCGTCAACTCCCGCACCACCGACCCGGTGCAGGCGATACGCGACCTCACCGGCGGCTTCGGCGCGGACGTGGTGATCGAGGCGGTCGGCCGGCCCGAGACGTACCGGCAGGCGTTCTACGCCCGGGACCTGGCCGGCACCGTCGTGCTGGTGGGCGTCCCGACCCCGGAGATGAAGCTGGAGCTGCCGCTGCTGGACGTCTTCGGCCGCGGCGGCGCCCTGAAGTCCTCCTGGTACGGCGACTGCCTGCCCTCCCGCGACTTCCCGCTGCTGATCGACCTCCACCTGCAGGGCCGGTTGGACCTCGACGCCTTCGTCAGTGAGACGATCGGTCTCGGCGACGTGGAGGAGGCCTTCGCGACCATGGCGCGCGGCGACGTGCTGCGCTCGGTGGTGCTCCTCTGATCGCCCCCCGCGGCTGATCAGGAGGCGTTCTATGGCGGAGCCGGGCTCCCGCACGGCCCGAGAGCCGGTCGACCCCGACGTCGATCTGCGGATCCCCGCCGACCGGGCGGAGACGCGCCGGGGGATGGCGCCGGTCGTCGGCGCGGTGGCGATCGGCGGCGTGATCGGGTCGTCCGCCCGGTACGGCGCGGCGCTCATCTGGCCCACCGCCGGTGGGGCCTTCCCTTGGACCACGATGATCGTCAACGTGGTCGGCTGCGCGATCATCGGCGCGTTCATGGTCCTGATCACCGAGAAGTGGACCCCGCACCCGCTGGTGCGGCCCTTCTTCGGCACCGGCGTGCTCGGCGGGTTCACCACCTTCTCGACGTATGCCACCGACGTACGGCGGCTGGCGGACGGCGGGCACCCCAGGATCGCAGTGGCCTATCTGGGCCTCACCCTGCTGGCCGCGCTGCTCGCGGTGGCGGCCTCGGCGACGCTGACCCGGCGCCTGGTCGGCGGAAGCACCCCGGACCGGCAGGAGACACGGTGAACTGGCTGCTCGTCATCGCCGGCGCCGTCGTGGGCGCGCCGCTGCGCTACCTCACCGACCGGGTGATCCAGTCCCGGCACGACAGCGTGTTCCCCTGGGGGACCTTCGCGGTCAATGTCGCCGGCTGCCTGATCCTCGGCGTGGTCGCCGGCGCCGCCGCCGAGGGCGCCGCGTCGGCCCATCTGCAGCTCCTGCTCGGCACCGGCCTGTGCGGCGCGCTGACCACCTACTCCACCTTCTCCTACGAGACGCTGCGGCTGGCGGAGCGGGGCTCCGGTTTCTACGCCGCCGCCAATGCGGTGGGCAGCGTGGCCGCCGGTCTGGGCGCGGCTTTCACCGGGACGGCGATCGCCGAGGCAATCTGGGGCTGACTCCTCGACCCCGGCCGGCACCGCCCGGCGTCAGCCGGGGGAAAGCTCTGTCCGGCCCGGTCTGTCGGGCGGGTCCGGGCGGCCGGGGCGCGTCGGGCGGTCGCACGGGGTCCGGCGGGCGGCAGCCGGCGAGCTTGGCCGGAGCCAGCACCAGGTCCACCCGGGTGACCAGGCCGCCGTCCACGGTCAGCGCCATCACCAGCGTCACCCGGTCGCCCTTCAGCGCGGCGAGCCGGGTTCGGCGTTGACCAGC
>NZ_FMCH01000040.1 GCF_900091855.1 Streptomyces sp. DvalAA-14 | reverse complement strand
GACCATCAGCGGGATCGTGCTCAACTGGGAGTCGGCGTACGGCACCGGCTACCACATCGATGTCTCGGACAACGGCACCGCGTGGACGCCGCTGTACTCCACCACCACCGGCAAGGGCGGCATCGAGAAGCTGCCCGTGACGGGCAAGGGCCGCTACGTCCGGCTGACCGGCACCGCCCGGTCCAGCGGATACGGCTACTCGCTGTGGGAGTTCCAGGTGTACGGCACGGTGGACACCAGCACCGCGACCCCGCCGATGCTCTCCGGCCCCACCAAGGCCCCGGCGACGCTGAACCAGTTCCAGCTGTCGGCCCCCGCCGACAAGGCGATGGTCACCAACACCCGCCGTCCGGCGCTCAGCTGGGCGGCCGTGGCCGGCGCCGCGCACTACGAGGTGTGGCTCAACATCAGCCGCACCGACTACGACTTCACCGCCTCGGGCAATCTGCTCGACCTCTACACCAAGGTCGCCGAGCCCACCGGCACCAGCTACACGCCGAGTTGGGACATCACCGACCGGTGGACGTACAAGTGGTACGTGGTCGCGGTGAGCGGTTCGGGCACCAGGACCACCTCCAACATCCGCACGTTCAGCGTCTACCTGCCCGACGTCGAGCAGGTGGCCGACGGCGTCAACATCATCAACGGCGCCCGGGACCTGAACAAGGACGGTTCGATCGAGCCGTACGAGGACTGGCGGCTGTCGGTCGACACGCGGGTGAGCGATCTTCTCGGGCGGATGACGCTGGAGGAGAAGGCGTACCAGATGTTCTACAACGTCCAGCAGTACCCGATGTCCGGCTGGCACTTCGGGCCGGCCCAGCCCGCCGACCTGAACAACGTCCTGCTGTCCACCGCCGCCACCCGGCTCGGCATCCCGCCGGTGTCCGCGGGCGACACCACGGCCGGCTATCAGACGACGTACCCGCTGCAGAGCACCCTGTCGGCGGGCAAGGACTATCCGCTCGACTACAAGCTGGGCAACATGCAGCGCCAGGAGGAACTGGAGGTCGGCGCGCGCGGCACCCTCTCGCCGCTCGCGGAGGTCGGCACCAAGGTGCTCTACCCCCGCATCCAGGAAGGCGGCGGGGAGAACGCCGATGTGGCCGCGGCCCAACTGCGGGCCCTGGTGGCCGGTTTGCAGGGCGGTCCGGAGCTGAACCCGGGCTCGGTGCTGGCCACCGTCAAGCACTGGCCGGGCGAGGGCGCCGGCGGCGAGGCGGGCATCGTCTACGACGGGGTGACGATCAAGTACCACATGATCCCGTTCAAGGCGGCGATGGAGGCCGGCGCGGTCAACATCATGCCGGGCTACGCCGGCAGTTCGTACCTCGACCCGGGCGGTCCCGGCGCCGGTGACAGCGCCAAGATCCTCACCTATCTGCGGCAGAACCTCGGCTACACCGGCCTGATCACCACCGACTGGCTGCCGTCGGGCTCGTGGATCAACGCGGCCAACGCGGGCTCGGACGTGATGGGCGGCGCCGACCCGGGCGCGGTCGGCTTCACCATGGCGAGCTTCGAGAGCGGGGTGCCGCTGGCCCGGATCAACGACGCGGTGACCCGCATCCTGAAGCTGAAGTTCGAGCTGGGCGTCTTCGACCACCCCTACGGCGATCCGGTGAACGGTCCCTACCGCTTCCACCAGCCCAGCTACACCCAGCTGGCCAACCAGGCCTCGCGCGAGTCCAACACCCTACTGAAGAACGACGGGGTGCTGCCGGTCAAGCTCAACGCGGGCGACAGCATCGCGGTGGCCGGCGACCGGGCCACCGACGGCGCGTCCTGCTGCATCTGGTCCAGTTACTTCCACCCGGACTACGGTTCGCTGGACCAGCTCGACGCGCTCAAGGCGAGAGCCACCCAGGCCGGGGTGAACGTCTACCAAGGCACCGGCCCGACACCGAAGTTGGCGGTGGTCTACGTCGGCGAGCCCTCGTACACGCACGCCACCGCCTGGCCGGACACCCAGCCGTATCTGCCGGCCGACCAAGTGGCCCTGATCCAGGGCTACAAGAATCAGGGCATCCCGGTGGTCGTCGTCCTCACCCTGCCACGGCCCATCGTGATCGCCGACTGGCAGAATCTGGCCGACGCGATCGTGGTGACCTATCGCGGCGGCGAGGAAGTCGGCCCGGCCACGGCCAGCCTGCTCTTCGGGGACTACACCCCGCACGGCACCCTGCCCTGGCAACTCCCCCGCAGCCTGGACCAGATCCTCAAGCCGGGCGGCGGCGACAACCTGGCCGACGCGAACGAGGCGTGGGACCTTCCCTACGACCTGGGCGCGACGGACGCCGAACGCGCCGACATCCGGGCGAAGATCGACGCGGGCCAGACGGTGCCGCCGACCTACGGCAATCCGCTCTACCAGTACGGATCGGGGTTGACCCACTGGTAGCCCCCGCGGTGGGCGAAGAACCGCGCAGGTGAGAATGGGCGGGCCGGAGGAACGCAACTCCGGCCCGCCTTCCCGATGCCGGTCCCCGGGTTGCCGAACAGCACGGCGGGGAACGGCTCGGCCACCGCTCGACAAGGAGAACACGTGCCTGTGATCACGCTGAAGGACGGCTCCCAGAAGTTCTACAAGGACTGGGGACCGGCCGGCCGGTGGTGTTCAGCCACGGCTGGCCGCTCAACGCCGACGCCTGGGACGGCCAGGCGCACCTCGTCGCCTCGCACGGCTTCCGGGCCATAGCCCACGACCGTCGCGGCCACGGCCGTTCCACCCAGACGTGGGACGGCAACCACATGGACCAGTACGCCGACGACCTCGCCGAGCTGATGGAGCAGCTCGACCTGAACGACGCGATCCTGGTGGGGCACTCCACCGGTGGCGGCGAGGTGGCCCGCTACCTCGGCCGGCACGGCACTTCCCGGGTCGCCAAGGCCGTGCTGCTCGGGGCGGTGCCGCCGCTGATGCTGAAGACCGACGCCAACCCCGAGGGCACGCCGATCGAGGCGTTCGACGGCATCCGGGCCGGCGTGGCCGCCGATCGGTCCCAGTTCTACAAGGACCTCAGCCTCGCCTTCTACGGCTTCAACCGGGACGGCGCGGAGGTCTCCGAGGGAAAGCGCGACGAGTTCTGGCTGCAGGGCATGCAGGTGGGTCTGAAGGCCGCGCTCGACTGCGTCGCGGCGTTCTCCGAGACCGACTTCACCGAGGACCTCGGGAAGATCGACATCCCGGTGTTCGTCGCCCACGGCGACGACGACCAGATCGTGCCGATCGCGGATTCGGCCCGCAAGACCATCGAGCTGCTGCCGAACGGCACCCTCAAGGTCTACCCGGGCGCGCCGCACGGCCTGGTCGGAGCGTATGAGCAGGCCTTCAACCAGGATCTGCTCGCCTTCCTGCAGGGCTGACCCGGCCGTCCGAGGGGCCCGTCGGCGGGCGGGCTCCTCGGAGCGGGGGGGAACCTCAGAAGTCGTCCAGCTCGCTTTCCGGGACGATGTGCACCGCCGCCTCCTCCGCGGACGCCGCGCCGCCGTCGATGCCGACGTCCTGCGCCCAGTACTCCGCCTCCACGCTGCCCAGCCCGGCGTCCCCGCCGTCGCGGGCGACGAGCCGGCCGGCCCGCAGGTCGCCCACCTCGTCGTCGATGAGCTCGCCGTCGGTGTCGGAGGCGTCACCGAGGCCGTCGCGGCCGACCGAGGGGTCCAGTTCGGCGACCTCGCGGGCCAGCCGGTGGTCGAGATCCTCGTGGGAGGCCGCCTCACCGGCGGTTATGCCCCACTCGCCGACCCCCAGCGGGCGTTCCACCGGCGAGTAGCCCTCGTCCAGGAAACCGCCGGTCTCCTCGTCGTCCAGGCCCTCCTGGGACCGGAGCAGCCCGGGGTCCTGCGCACCGTCCGAGCCGTCCAGCTGCGCGCCGTCACTGGGAGTTGTCATCGCTGGCCTCTTCTGTCGCATGTGTCGCCGTGCACGGGCTTGGCCGCCGCGCCGGGACCCGCAACAGGTACCCGCCGCGACACCACGACCGTATCGAAGCCCGGCGGCCCTACGCCCCCGCGCCCAGCAACTCCCGCACCCGGTCCTGTCCCACCGCCAGCAGCAGCGTCGGCAGCCGGGGGCCGGTGTCGCGGCCGACCAGGAGTTCGTAGAGCAGGGCGAAGAAGGTGCGCTGGGCTACCTTGAGCTCCGGGGTGGGCTTGGCGTCGGGGGCCAGTCCGGACTGCACCTTGGGGACGGCGTAGACCAGGGTGGTCAGCCCGTCCAGCGACCAGTGGGAGTGCAGGCCGTCCAGCAGCAGCTTGATCGCGCCCCGGGCGTCGTCGTCCAGCGCGGCCAGCCGGGCGGCGTCCGGCAACGGCCGGACCACCGTGCGCTGTTCGGCCGGCACCTGGGTGGTGATCCAGTTGACCGCCCGGTCCAGCCGGGGCCGAACCTCGTCCAGGCCGGTCAGCGGGTGCTCCGGGTCCAGCTCGGACAGGATGCGCAGGGTCTGCGCCTCGGCGCCGGCCGTGATGTCGGCGACCGAGGCCAGGGTGCGGTACGCCAGCGGGCGCGGGGTGCGCGGCAGCTCGCCGGCCGCGGTCCCGGCGGCCCGCTGGTGGGCGGCGAGGTCACCGGGCAGCGCCGAGCCCTCCGCCACCTTGCGGGTCAGCGCGTCCCACTCGTCGTAGAGCCGCTGGATCTCCTGGTCGAAGGCGATCTTGAAGGACTGGTTGGGCCGCCGGCGGGCGTACAGCCAGCGCAGCAGCTGCGGCTCCATGATCTTCAGCGCGTCCCCGGGAGTCGGGACACCGCCCTTCGAGGACGACATCTTGGCCATGCCGGAGATGCCGACGAAGGCGTACATCGGCCCGATCGGCTGCTCGCCGCCGAAGATCGGCCCGACGATCTGCCCGCCGACCTGGAACGACGACCCGGGCGAGGAGTGGTCGACGCCGGACGGCTCGAAGACCACTCCTTCGCGGGCCCAGCGCATCGGCCAGTCGACCTTCCACACCAGCTTGCCGCGGTTGAATTCGCTCAGCCGCACCGTCTCGCCGTGCCCGCACGCACAGGTGTAGGTCAGCTCGGTGGTCTCGTCGTCGTACGCCGTGACGGTGGTCAGGTCCTTGCCGCACGCGGCGCAGTAGGGCTTGTACGGGTAGTAGCCGGTCGTACCGCCGCTGCCGTCGTCCTCGGCGGCCGCGCCCGAGCCCTCCTCGGCCTCCAGCTCGGCGGCGTCCACCGGCTTCTGCGCCTGCTTGGCCGGGCCGGGGGCCTTCTTCGTGCGGTACCGGGCGAGGATCGCGTCGATGTCCGCGCGGTGCCGCATGGCGTGCAGGATCTCCTCGCGGTAGGCGCCGGCGGTGTACTGCTCGGTCTGGCTGATCCCGTCGTACTCCACGCCCAGCTCGGCCAGCGCGCCGGTCATCTGGGCCTTGAAGTGCTCGGCCCAGTTCGGGTACGACGACCCCTGCGGGGCGGGCACCGAGGTCAGCGGCTTGCCGATGTGCTCCGCCCAGGACTCGTCCACGCCGGGGACGCCGGCCGGCACCTTCCGGTAGCGGTCGTAGTCGTCCCAGGAGATCAGGTGCCGGACCGCGTGCCCGCGCCGCCGGACCTCGTCGGCGACCAGGTGCGGGGTCATGACCTCGCGCAGGTTGCCCAGGTGGATCGGCCCGGAGGGGCTCAGCCCGGAGGCGACGACGACTGCTTTCCCGGGTGCGCGGCGCTCCGACTCGGCGATCACTTCGTCCGCGAAACGGGAGACCCAGTCGGCCTCGGTGCTGCCAGCCACAGCGCTTCCTTCTTCCTGGTCGGCGGGGCGACCACGTCAGGGCCCCGGCGCCCCATTGTCCCAGACGGAAAACCGGTGGCGGGCCGGATAAACAGCCCGTGAAATAATTGGTACGACGCATCCCCTCCCACGGAACGGCATCCCATGGCCTCGGTCCCTTCCCTGTCCGCCTCGCTCGAGCAGCGGGTCACCTCCGCCCTGACGGCCGCCGTGCCGTCGGCCGAAGGCGTCGACCCACTGCTGCGACGCAGCGACCGGGCCGACTTCCAGGCCAACGGAGTGCTGGGCCTGGCCAAGCGGGCGAAGGCCAATCCGAAGGAGCTGGCGGCCCAGGTGCTCGCCGCGCTGCCGACCGACGAGCTGATCGCCGCGGTCGAGGTGTCCGGCCCCGGTTTCCTCAACCTCACCGTCGCGGACGCGGCCATCACCGCCAATCTCGCCCGGCGCCTGGACGACGACCGGCTCGGCGTGCCGTCCGCGCCCGACCCGGGCATCACCGTGATCGACTACGCCCAGCCGAACGTGGCCAAGGAGATGCACGTCGGCCACCTGCGGTCCTCGGTGATCGGCGACGCCCTGGCGAAGATCCTGCGGTTCACCGGCGAGAGCGTCGTGGCACGGCACCACATCGGCGACTGGGGCACCAACTTCGGCATGCTCGTCCAGTACCTGGTCGAGCACCCGCACGAGCTGGACCACGCGCCGGACACCGGCGGCACGGGCGGCGCGGCGGACGGCGAGGCGTCGATGTCCCGGCTCAACCGGCTCTACAAGGCGTCCCGGACGGTCTTCGACGCCGACGAGGACTTCAAGGAGCGGGCCCGGCGGCGGGTGGTGGACCTGCAGGCGGGCGACAAGGAGACGCTGGCCCTGTGGCAGCGGCTGGTGGACGAGTCGAAGATCTACTTCTACTCGGTCTATGACAAGCTGGACATCGAGATCCGCGACGAGGACATCGTCGGCGAATCGGGCTACAACGACATGCTGGTGGAGACCTGCAAGCTGCTGGAGGACTCCGGGGTCGCGGTCCGGTCCAACGGCGCGCTGTGCGTGTTCTTCGACGACATCAAGGGCAAGGACGGCGAGCCGGTCCCGCTGATCGTGCAGAAGGCGGACGGCGGCTTCGGCTATCCGGCCACCGACTTGTCGGCGGTGCGCGACCGGACCGGCAACCTGCACGCGACCACGCTGCTCTATGTGGTGGACGCCCGGCAGGCGCTGCACTTCCGGATGGTCTTCGAGACCGCCCGGCGGGCCGGCTGGCTCACCGAAGAGGTGGTCGTCAAGCACGTGCCGTTCGGCACCGTGCTGGGCAAGGACGGCCGGCCGTTCAAGACCCGGGACGGCGAGAGCGTGCGGCTGGAGGACCTGCTGGACGAGGCGGTGTCGCGGGCGACGGCGGTGGTCCGGGAGAAGGGCGAGAAGATCGGCCTGACCGACGAGGAGATCACCGCCAACGGCGAGCAGGTCGGCATCGGCGCGGTGAAGTACGCCGACCTGTCCACGTCGCTGGGCCGGGACTACGTCTTCGACCTGGACCGGATGGTCTCGCTCAACGGCGACACGAGCGTGTACATCCAGTACGCCTACGCCCGGAGCCGGTCGATCCTCCGCAAGGCGGCGGCCGGCCAGCAGCCGGTGGCGCACCCGGAGTTGGCGCTGGCCCCGGCCGAGCGGGCGCTGGGCCTGCACCTGGACGCCTTCGGCGACGCCCTCGCCGAGGTGGCCGTGTCGTACGAGCCGCACCGGCTGGCCTCGTATCTCTTCCAGCTCGCCTCGCTGTACACCACCTTCTACGAGCAGTGCCCGGTGCTCACCGCCGAGGAAGGGCCGGCCGTGGTGGACAACCGGCTGTTCCTGGTGGAGCTGACCGCCCGTACCCTCCAGCGGGGTCTGGGACTGCTCGGCATCAGGACGCCCGAGCGGCTCTGAACGCCTCATGGCCGGGCGCCGGCCGGCGGTCCGCGACCCCGCGGCCGGATTGTCAGTGGCAGCCCCTAGAGTCCCGGTCATGGCGATGCTTCCGAACCCCCTCCCCCGCCTGGCGGACGATCCGACCGGTGCCGAACTCGGCCTGAGCCTGCCGCCGGGCAGCTTGATGGACACCACGGCCGACGGGCCCTGGCCCGAACCGCTGCTGTGGTGCGCGGACGGGCCGGCGCAGCCCGGCGCGTGGGCGGGGTTGCTGGCGGGGCGGTCGGTCGGGCTGCTCCCGGTGCTGATCCAGGAGGACACGACGCACGGCGGCAAGCTGGCCGACTGGTATCTCGACCCGGGGCGGATGTCGTATCCGGGCGACCACGACGTGGAGGAGTTCCTCGCGGAGTCGTGGGCCGGGTATGTGTCCGAGGAGGAGGACCCGGAGGAGGAACTGCTGGAGGTCCTCGCCCCCTACGGGCAGGACTGGCCGGGCCTGGCGCCGGCGCCGGCCTTCGACGGCGATCCGGACACGACAGCGGCCGGCGTCACCGCTGAACTCGTCGCCAGCGGCTGGCTGGACCGTCCCCGCGCCGCCCTGGTCCATGCCCGGCGCAGCGCCGACATACCCGCCGCCATGGGCTGGGGCGGCCCGGTCAACTACGAGGACGACACGGGCGCGCTGTCGGCCGTGCTGCGCTCCTGGGAGGACCGCTACGGCCTGCGGGTCGTCGCCCTGGGTCTCGACACGCTTACCGCCACGGTGGCCGCGCCGCCGCAGACCGTGGCGCAGGCGGAGGCGATAGCCGCCGAGCATTTCGCCTTCTGCCCGGACATCATCACCCAGGGGCGGCACGGGAGTCTGAGCACCTACGCCGCGAAGGCCCTGCTCGGCAAGAACATCTGGCACTTCTGGTGGGACTGAGCACGCCGGGCGCGGCGGTGCCGCCGGGTACGGGTGTACGCGGCGGCACCGTCGTGGTGGATCGGCTCGGATCGGGTCGGGTCAGCTGTTCCAGACCTGGAACTCGGAGATCTGGCCGGCCGGCCATCCGGTGTTGGCCGTGACGTTCACCCGGAAGTAGCGCTGGGTGGTCGCGGGGAAGGTGAGGGTGACGGTGTTGTTGGAGGCCGGGTCGAAGGTGTAGCTCGCCGAGGCCTTGACGGTGGAGAAGGTA
>NZ_FMCH01000425.1 GCF_900091855.1 Streptomyces sp. DvalAA-14 | reverse complement strand
CCGAGCGCCGGGCCGAGCGCCGGGCCGAGCGCCGGGCCGGGCGCCGGAGCGGGCGCCGAACAGGCGCAGTTCGCCGCGGCGGCCGCGGAGTTCCACGTACCCGGGACGGTACTGCTGGCGGTGGCGTACCAGGAGTCCGGATGGGTCGCGCACCCCGGCGCGTACAACACCGGTGGCGGCTACGGCCCGATGAACCTCACCGACGTCACCGAGCGGATGCTGTCCGGCGGCGGAGCCGGCGCGGCCGGCCGCGCCGATCTCGGGGCGCTGGCCGCCGATCCGGCGCTGCACACCCTGAGGGCCGCCGCGAAACTCACCGGGATCCCCGACCGACAACTGCGCGACAGCACCGCGCAGAACATCCGCGGCGGCGCGGCGCTGCTCGCCTCCTACCAGCAGGACGTGACCGGCGGCACCTCGGCCGACCCGGCCGACTGGTACGGCGCGGTGGCCCGCTACAGCGGCTCCGGCGACGAGAAGGCGGCCGCCTCGTTCGCCGACCACGTCTTCGCCCGGATGACGTCGGGGGCCCGGCTGACCACCTCCGAGGGGCAGCGCGTCGAACTGCCCGCCGACCCGTCGATCCGGCCCGCCACCGGCCAGCTGTCCCGGCTCGGTCTGCAGCCGGCCGCGGACACCACCGCGCAGTGCCCGTCCGGCCTGGACTGCCGGTTCCTCCCGGCGGCGACGACCAACTACCAGGTGGCCAACCGGCCGGCCGACGGCATGGACGTCAAGTACATCGTCATCCACGACACCGAGTCCTCCTACCAGTCGGCCGTCAACGCCTTCCAGACCTCCGGGAACGGGGACTCGGCACACTACGTCATGCGCGCCTCGGACGGCGCGATCACCCAGATGGTCGCCGACAAGGACCTCGCCTTCCACGACGGCAACTACTGGTTCAACATGCACTCGATCGGGATCGAGCACGAGGGATACGCCGCCCAGGGCGCGACCTGGTACACCCAGGAGCAGTACCAGGACACGGCCGCCCTGGTGGCGTACCTCGCCGCGCGCTACGACATCCCGCTCGACCGCGAGCACATCATCGGCCATGACAACGTCCCCGGCCCGCAGAGCAGTTACGTCGTGGGCATGCACTGGGACCCCGGACCGTACTGGGACTGGTCCTCCTTCATGGCCCTGCTCGGCGCCCCGACGGACACCGGCGGGCACGGCGTGGCACCGGTCGGCTCCGCGGTGACCATCACGACCGGCTTCACCGGCAACCAGCAGACCGTCAACGTCTGCGCGGCCGACGACCCGACCGGCGCCACCAAGGCGTGCACCGACCGGGCCGCGCCCGCCAACTTCCTGTACGTCCGCACCGCCCCCAGCGCGACCGCGCCGCTGTTCGCCGACCCGGCCATCCACCCGGGGGCCGCGGCCGGCACCGACTCGATCCACGACTGGGGCAGCACCGTGTCGGACGGGCAGCAGTTCGTGGTGGCCGGCAGCAGCGGCGACTGGACGGCGATCTGGTTCAGCGGCCAGAAGGTGTGGTTCGCCAACCCGGACGGCCGCAACACCACGCCGGCCCAGGGGGTGCGGATCGTCACCGGGGCCGGCGCGTCGCCGGTGGCCGTCTACGGCCAGGGCTATCCGCAGCCGTCGGAGTATCCCGCGGGGCGGACCCCCTCGACGCAGGCCCCGCTCACCGCCTACTCGATCCCGGCCGGCCAGGCCTATGTCGCCACCCGGCCGCCGGTCGCCACCGACGACTTCTTCGCCGCCGGCGACGCGCTGGTGGTCGGGGCCGGACAGATGTACACGATCCAGCTCGACCACCGGGTGGCGCTGGTGAACGCGGCCGACGTCACGGCGTCGGCCGCCCCCGCCCCGGCGGCCATCGGCCACTGACGGAGCCCGCGGCGCCGTGGCCGACGAGAAAGCGCCCGCCCCCGGCCAGCAGGCCGGGGGCGGGCGCGTTCGGTGACCGCGGTCAGGAGCTGTCGCCGCCGTAGCGGCGGTTGAACCGCTCGACCCGGCCAGCGGTGTCCATGACACGGGCGTTACCGGTGTAGAAGGGGTGGCTCGCCGAGGAGATCTCCACGTCCACGACCGGGTACGTCGACCCGTCCTCCCACACGACCGTGCCGTTGCCGGCGGCGGTCGAACGGCTGAGGAAGCTCATTCCGGCGGCCTTGTCGCGGAACACGACGGGATGGTAGTCGGGGTGGATGACGTTCTTCACGGGTGCCCTCGCTCTCTGCTGAGTGCGGTGTGCGTTTGTGCGGTGTTCGGTGCTGCGGAGTGCCGTGCTGCGGTGTGCGGTCAGCGCTCTTCGCGGAAGAGCACGTGCCGGCGCGCGACCGGGTCGTACTTGGTCAGCTGCAGCCGGTCGGGATCGTTGCGGCGGTTCTTGCGGGTGACGTAGGCGTAACCCGTCCCTGCCGAGGAGCGCAGCTTGACGATCGGACGCAGTTCACTACGGGCCATGTCCTGCCCCCCTTCCTGGGGGTCCCACCCGATGTTCCGGTGGAACGGTTTTCGTTCTCGGTTCGCCTGCTGTAACACATCCCCCGCACCTCGCATTCCCCGGCGCCCGCCGCCGCCGGCGGTCGCCGTCCGGGTGCCGCGGGCCGGGCTCCCGGGTGCCGCCGGCCCGTGCGGGCTATAGATGTCCTGTCACCGCGGCGCACGCTGCGTGACGGCGCGGAGAGGAAGCGGGCGAGTGGACGAAGACGGCGCGGTGTCCGGCAGCCCCCGGCCCATGCTCGCCCAGCGGCGCGGCGAGCCCCTGCAGCGTCTGCTGTTCGGCGGCGTGTACGGGACGGTGCTGGCCAGCGCGCTGGCCGCGGCCCTCGACCACGACAGCGGACCGGCCGACCCGGGGTACGACGCGCTGTGGATCCTGGTGGGCGCGGTCTCCTCGGCCGCCGCGCACGGCTACGCGCACGCCATCGCCCACCGGATGCCCGGCGAGAAGCAGGTGACCGCCCGGACGGTCCGGTCGGTGCTGACCGAGTGGCCGCTGGTCGCCGCCGTCGTGCCGACCCTGGCCACCCTGCTCGGCGCGCACGCCGGGTGGTGGGACGAGGAGAGCGGGATCGATGTCGCCCTGGTCATCAACACCGCGGCGCTGTTCGGCTGGGGGCTGCTGGCGGCCCGGGTGGCGGGGCAGGCCTGGCCGGGTGCCTGCCGGGTCGGCGCGGTGGACGTGCTGCTCGGCCTGTGCATCGTGGCGGTGAACGTGCTCAGCCACTGACCCGGCCCGCCGACCCGACCCCGCCGGCCGGCGCCGGGTCATCCCTCGCCGGGGCCCGCCTCCGGCGCCCAGGGCCGCATCCAGGGCAGATGGCCGCGGAGCAGATCGTCCGCCTGCGAGGGTCCCCAGGACCCGGAGGCGTACTGGACCACGGCCGGCGGCCGGTCCAGCAGCGGCTGCAGGATCCGCCACGTCTCCTCCACGGCGTCCTCGCGGGTGAACAGCGAGCGGTCGCCCGCGAGCGCGTCGTGCAGCAGGCGTTCGTAGGGGGTGGGCGGTTTGCCGAGTTCGCTGGTGAAGGGGAGATCGAGGTGGACCTCGCGGGCCCCGGAGCCGTCGGCGCCCTTGGAGAGCATGGTCAGGCGCAGCCCGGGATCGGGATCGATCCGCAGGATCGCCTGGTTCGGTGTCGGGTGGGTCGGGCCGGGGACAGCGGCGGCGATCCGCTGTTTGAAGATCACCCTGATCTCGGTGGACCGGGTGGCCAGGGCCTTGCCGGCCCGGATGAAGAACGGCACGCCCGCCCAGCGCTCGTTGTCCACCTCCAGCCGCAGGGCCACGTAGGTCTCGGTGCCGGAGCCGGCCCGCACGCCGGCCACCTGGTCGTATCCCTCGTACTGGCCGCGCACCGTCCGGACCGGGTCGACGTCGCTGATGGCCCGGAAGACCTTGGCCCGTTCGTCCCACAGGGCGGCGTCGCCCATGTCGGCCGGCGGGTCCATGGCGATCAGCGCGAGCACTTGCAGCAGGTGGTTCTGCACCACGTCCCGCAGCGCGCCGACGCCGTCGTAGAAGCTGCCGCGGTCCTCCACCCCGAAGTCCTCGGCCAGCGTGATCTGCACCGCGGCGATGTGTTCGCGGTGCCAGACCGGTTCCAGGATAGTGTTGGCGAAGCGCAGGGTGGTGATGTCCAGCACCGGCTGCTTGCCCAGGAAGTGGTCGATGCGCAGGATCTGGTCCTCGTTCAGGACCTGGTGCAGCGCCTGGTTGAGGCTCCGAGCCGAGGCGAGGTCGTGGCCGAAGGGCTTCTCGATCAGGACCCGGCTGTTCGTCGTCAGACCGGCCCGGCCCAGCGCGCCGACCACGCCGGAGAACAGCGACGGCGGGATCTCCAGGTAGAACAGCGGCCTGCGGGTACCCTTCATCCGCTCGGCCAGCCGCTGGAAGGTGGACGGCGCGTCGAATTCACCCTGCAGGTACGAGAACCGCTGCTTCAGCCGGCTCAGGGCGCCGGCGTCCACCTCGCCCCCGTCGGCGCGGGCCGCGGCCTCGATCGCGTGGTGCAGATCGTCCGGGGACCAGTTCTCGCGGGCCACTCCGAGGACCGGGCAGTCCAGCCGGCCCGCCACCTCCAGGAGGTAGAGGGAGCGGAGTGTCATCTTGCGGGCGAGGTCCCCGGTGATCCCGAAGATCACCAGTGCGTCGGCTGCCTGCCCTGCCGGCTCGCTCATCTGCGGTGTGCCTTCGGTCGTGACCACCCGTGGGGCCGGGGCCGCTACCGGCGGCGAGGCGTCAGATCGTCAGTCAGCACCCTACGCACCGCCGTGTCCCCTGGCGACGGAACCCGCCGGATACGCGAACGGGCCCCGGCCGGAGGCCGGCCGGGGCCCGAGGTGGGGCGAGGTGTCACTTCCGGTCGTCGTCGCGGTTGTCGTCGCGCCGGATCGACTGCATGGAGTTGTCGTCCTCGTCGCGCATGTCGTCGCGCATGTCGCCCATGGCCTCCTTGGCCTGGCCCTTCATGTGCTCGCCCTTGCCCGCGGCCTGCTCGCTCCGGTTGCCCGTCGCCTTGCCCTTCATCTCCTTGGCCTTGCCCTTCATCTTGTCCATCGCGCCGTCGTCGCCCATGGGAACTC
>NZ_FMCH01000372.1 GCF_900091855.1 Streptomyces sp. DvalAA-14 | reverse complement strand
CGACTCGCGCGGGCAGGCGATTGGCTTTCCCCCCATATGTGGGGGCAGGATGCACACCTGGGCAGTGAGGCACACAGCAACAGCTTCGAGCTCGCGCCCCCATGGCTAGAAAGAACACGGGAGTACAGATATGAACCGCAGTGAGCTGGTGGCCGCGCTGGCCGACCGCGCCGAGGTGACCCGCAAGGACGCGGACGCCGTCCTGGCCGCGTTCGCTGAGACCGTCGGTGAGATCGTCGCCAAGGGTGACGAGAAGGTCACCATCCCCGGCTTCCTGACCTTCGAGCGCACTCACCGTGCCGCCCGTACCGCCCGCAACCCGCAGACCGGTGAGCCGATCAACATTCCGGCCGGCTACAGCGTCAAGGTCTCCGCGGGTTCCAAGCTGAAGGAATCCGCCAAGGGCAAGTAAGTCGCCGAGGGCGCGTGACACACACGAAGGGCGGCCGTCCCGTGCGGGACAGCCGCCCTTCGGCGCGTCTGCGTACGGCCGGCGGCGCAGGGCCGGCAGCGGGCGAGCGGCAGCGTACGGCCGGCTGCGGTCAGGCCGCCGAGGTCGCGGCCGTCGCCGCCGACTGGGGCAGCTCGATGTGCGCCCCCAGGCTCTGCAGCTTGGCCAGGAAGTTCTCGTAGCCGCGGTTGATCAGGCTGATCCCGTGCACCCGCGAGGTGCCCTGCGCGGCCAGCGCCGCGATCAGGTACGAGAAGCCGCCGCGCAGGTCGGGGATGACCAGGTCGGCGCCCTGCAGCTTGGTCGGCCCGGAGACCACCGCCGAGTGCAGGAAGTTGCGCTGCCCGAAGCGGCAGGCGCTGCCGCCCAGGCACTCCCGGTAGAGCTGGATGTGCGCGCCCATCTGGTTGAGCGCCGAGGTGAATCCGAGCCGGGACTCGTAGACCGTCTCGTGCACGATCGACAGGCCGGACGCCTGGGTGAGCGCCACCACCAGCGGCTGCTGCCAGTCGGTCTGGAAGCCCGGGTGGACGTCGGTCTCCAGCGCGATGGCGTTCAGCGGGCCGCCGGGGTGCCAGAAGCGGATGCCCTCGTCGTCGATCTCGAACGCGCCGCCGACCCGGCGGAAGGTGTTGAGGAAGGTCATCATCGACCGCTGCTGGGCGCCGCGCACGTAGATGTCACCCTCGGTCGCCAGCGCCGCGCTGGCCCAGGAGGCGGCCTCCAGGCGGTCCGGGATGGCCCGGTGGGTGTAGCCGTCCAGCCGGTCCACCCCGGTGATCCGGATGGTGCGGTCGGTGTCCATGGAGATCATCGCGCCCATTTTCTGCAGGACGCAGATCAGGTCCTCGATCTCCGGCTCGACCGCCGCGTTGGCCAGCTCGGTGACGCCTTCGGCCAGCACCGCGGTCAGCAGCACCTGCTCGGTGGAGCCCACCGACGGGTACGGCAGCCGGATCTTGCAGCCGCGCAGCCGCTGCGGGGCCTCCAGATACTGGCCGTCGGCCCGCTTGTCGATGGTCGCGCCGAACTGCCGCAGCACGTCGAAATGGAAGTCGATCGGCCGGCCGCCGATGTCGCAGCCGCCCAGGCCCGGGATGAAGGCGTGGCCGAGCCGGTGCAGCAGCGGGCCGCAGAACAGGATCGGGATGCGGGACGAGCCGGCGTGGGCGTCGATGTCGGCGACATTGGCGCTCTCCACCTTGGTGGGGTCCAGCACCAGCTCGCCGGGCTCGTCACCGTTCTCGACCGTCACGCCGTGCAGCTGGAGCAGGCCGCGCACCACCCGTACGTCGCGGATCTCCGGGACGTTGCGCAGCCTGCTGGGGCCGCTGCCGAGCAGCGCGGCGACCATAGCCTTCGGCACGAGGTTCTTCGCGCCTCTGAGCCGGATCTCGCCTTCAAGAGGGGTTCCGCCATGGACAAGCAGTACGTCGGCGATGTCGGTCATGGATCTCGCGATCGTCGGAAGGATCGTTCGGAACGGTTCTGAACGGCTCGGAACTGGTCGAACAGTTGGGAACGGGCCTTGGGGGAGGCATGGGGGCAGCGGGGACGCCCGGGGCGGAGGTCGCCGCACGGGAATCAAGAAGAGATGGTAATGCGCTGGAGCGCCTGCCCGTGTTTGACGGGCCCACGCCCGGCGTTGAGCCTACGCGCGCCGCCCGGATGCGGGATCATGTGCACCATGACCGAGGTGTCCGCGCTCACCGGCCGGCTGCTGGTCGCCACCCCGAGGCTGGCGGACCCCAACTTCGAGCGGGCCGTGGTGTTCCTGCTCGACCACCACCGGAAGGGGTCGCTGGGCGTCGTGCTGAACCGCCCCACCGCGGTGGATGTCGGTGATGTCCTGCAGCCCTGGGCGCCGCTGGCCGTCGCGCCCGGGGTGGTCTTCGAGGGCGGTCCGGTGTCCCTGGACTCCGCGCTCGGCCTGGCCGTCGTGCCGGGCGGCCCCGGCGCGGACGGCGAGGCGGGACCGCTGGGCTGGCGGCGGGTGCACGGCGCCATCGGCCTGGTGGATCTGGAGGCGCCCCCGGAGCTGCTGGCCGCCGAACTGGGATCCCTGCGGATCTTCGCCGGATACGCCGGCTGGGGACCGGGCCAGCTGGACAGGGAGCTGGCGGCCGGCGCCTGGTATCTGGTGGAGTCCGAACCCGGTGACCTGTCCGCGCCGGACCCGGAGCGGATGTGGCGTGCGGTACTGCGCCGGCAGCGGGGAAAGCTGGCGATGGTGGCCACGTATCCGGACGATCCGAGTCTCAATTAGGCTTGACGGTTATGAGCACTCTTGAGCCCGAGCGCGGGACGGGCACCGGCACTCTGGTCGAGCCGACTCCGCAGCTCTCCCACGGTGACGGCGACCACGAGCGCTACGCGCACTATGTCCAGAAGGACAAGATCATGGCGAGCGCGCTGGAAGGCACGCCCGTCGTCGCGCTGTGCGGCAAGGTCTGGGTCCCCGGGCGGGACCCGAAGAAGTATCCGGTCTGCCCGATGTGCAAGGAGATCTACGAGGGCATGTCGTTCGGCGACGGCGACGGCGCCAAGGACAAGTCGGGGAAGGGCAGCAACGGCTGACGGCGGCGTGTTCGGCGCGGCGGACCCGCCCGACGACGAGGATCTGCCCGGCGGGCCGCCCGACGACGACGCCAGCAGTGGTGAGCGGGTGCACGTCCTCGTCGGCCAGGGCCGGTTCGCCGAGGCGCACACCCTGGTCAGCGATGCCTTTGTGGAGCGCAACGGCAGCGCGGGCTATCTGCTGCGCGCCTGGGTGCTGACCCAGGAGCAGCGGCCGGCCGCGGCCCGTGAGGCGGTCGACTGGGCGTTGGCCCTGGCCGGACCCGCCGAGGCGGCGGATGTCTTCGTGCTGGCCGGCGTGGTCCTGCTGTCGCTGGACGAGCCGCACGCCGCGCTGACGGTGGCGCTGCGGGCCGGCGGGGTCGAGCCGGACGGCTGGGAGCCGTCGGTGCTGCTGTCCGACGTCTACCGGCGCCTGGGCCGGGTCCCCGACGCGGTGGCCGCGGCCCGCCGGGCGGTGGCGGTCGCGCCCTACGAGGCCGAGGCCCAGGTGGCGCTGGCCCGTTCGCTGTCCGCGACCCGCGGCCTGTCCGGCCGGCTGCCCCGCCGGCACCGCACCGAGCACGAGTCGGCCGTCGAGCGGGCGCTGACCCTGGGCGTGGAGGCCGGACAGCTCGTCGCGCCGCGGGGCGGGGCGCTGCTCGGCGGCATCGGCCTCGCGCTGTTCTGGGCGGTGCAGCTCTACCGGATAGAGACCGGTGACAGCTGGCAGCTGATCCCCGCCGCGGTCGTGCTGGCCGCGACCTTCGTCCTGATCGCGGTGCTGGTGAAGGCCGGCACCCGGCGCTCGGGCGTCGGCCCCCGGGCCCGGCTGCGCGGCATCCGGGCCACCACCCGGGCCGAACTGGCCGGCGACGACTGGCTGTGGCGGATCGGCGCGGCCCATGTGGGCGCGGTGCTGCCCATCCCGGTGCTGCTCAGCACCGGGATGGTGGCCGACCGGGCGCGGGGCGACCACGACTGGCCGCCGTGGGCCGTTGGGACGGCCGCGGTGGCGGGATGCGGCGCGGTGCTGCTGATCCTGTACGGGGCACGCTGGTGGTACGGCGACTGGCTGGCCCGGCGCATGGTGCGCTACGGCCGGATCGTGGCCGTCCAGCTGGCGGTGGGGGGTGCGCTGGCGGCCGGCACGGTCGCGCTGGCGGCCCGCGGGCAGGTCCCCGGCTGGCAGTGGTCGGCGCTCGCCGTGGCCCACCTGGCGTGGACGGTGCTGAGCTGGTGCGCGGTGATGGTGCTGACCTGGCGGCTCCAGGCGCGTCGGCGGCAGGCGCTGCAGGCGGAGCTCTAGCGGGAGTCCGTGACTCCGGCGGCAGTCGCTCCGGCGGCGGTCCGTGGCGTTCGGCCCGGGGGCCGGTGCGCGCGGCGACCTCGGGTGCGGCGCGCCGGGCGGCCTCGGATCCGGCGCGCCGGGACGTCGTTGTTCGACGATTGGTCTATGCCAATCGGCGTTCGGCGGGCAGGATTGTTCTCCATGGACCTCATCCCCACCCCCAGTCACAAACAGACGTATTCCGCCGACGGGAGCTTCGCGCTCACTCCCGGGACCGTCCTGGTCGCCGAACCCGGCACCGAGGCCACGGCGCGCTGGCTGCGGGCGACCCTGGGCGCGGCCACCGGACTGCCCCTGGCCCCCGCGGCGCCCGGCGAGCGGCCCGTCGGCGGGGTCGTGCGGCTCGCGCTGGACGAGCGGGCGTCGGGCAGCGCCGAGGGCTACCGGCTCACGGTCGACCCGGTCTCCGGGGTACGGATCACCGGCGCGGGCCCGGCCGGCGTCTTCTGGGGCGCGCAGACCCTGCGCCAGCTGCTCGGCCCGGACGCCTTCCGGCGCGCACCGGTGGGCGGCCCCGACCGCGCCTGGCAGGTGCCTGCCTGCCACCTCCAGGACGCCCCGCGCTTCGGCTGGCGCGGCTTC
The DNA here is from genome assembly GCF_900091855.1 of Streptomyces sp. DvalAA-14. Classification (GTDB taxonomy): domain Bacteria; phylum Actinomycetota; class Actinomycetes; order Streptomycetales; family Streptomycetaceae; genus Actinacidiphila. Next base: position 2,743 of record NZ_FMCH01000372.1, on the reverse strand, counting down.
ATGCTCGACGTGGCGCGGCACTTCATGCCCAAGGACGTCGTGCTGCGCTACCTGGACCTGATGGCCGCGCACAAGCTCAACGTCCTGCACCTGCACCTCACCGACGACCAGGGCTGGCGGGTGCGGATCGAGCGCTACCCGCGGCTCACCGAGGTCGGCGCCTGGCGGGAGCGCACCAAGGTGGGCCTGCGGGAGTCCCCGCTGTGGGACGAGCGCCCGCACGGCGGCTACTACACCCAGGACGACATCCGGGAGATCGTGGCCTACGCCGCCGAGCGGCACATCACCGTCGTCCCCGAGATCGACATCCCCGGCCACTCGCAGGCGGCCATCGCCGCGTACCCGGAACTGGGCAACACCGACGTCATCGACACCACCACCCTCCCCGTCCTCCCCAGTTGGGGCGTCAATGCCAACGTACTGGCACCCACCGACAACACCCTGCGCTTCTACGAGAACGTGCTCACCGAAGTGCTCGACCTGTTCCCCGGCACCTTCGTCCACATCGGCGGCGACGAGTGCCCCAAGGAGCAGTGGCGCGAGTCGGCCACCGCCCAGGCGCGGATCAAGGAACTCGGTCTGGCCGACGAGGACGAGCTCCAGAGCTGGCTGATCCGGCACTTCGACGGCTGGCTCGCCGAGCGCGGCCGGCGGCTCATCGGCTGGGACGAGATCCTGGAGGGCGGGAACCGGGCCGAGGCCCGGCAGGAAGAGGCGGCGACCGGCGGCGGTACGACGGCATTCGGCCTCGGGGAGGGAGCCGCCGTGTCCTCGTGGCGGGGCTACGCGGGCGGGATCGCCGCCGCCAGGGCCGGCCACGACGTGGTGATGTGCCCGCAGAGCCATGTGTACCTGGACTGGCGGCAGTCGGAGTCCGCCGACGAGCCGGTGCCGATCGCGCACGCCCGCGGCCTGGAGGACGTCTACCGCTTCGAGCCGGTCCCGCCGGAGCTGACCGAGCAGGAGGCCGCGCGGGTGATCGGCACCCAGGCCAACATCTGGACCGAGGTGATGGACTCCGTCCGCGTGCTGGACTACATGGCCTTTCCCCGGCTCGCCGCCTTCGCCGAGGTCGCCTGGTCGGAACTGCCCGAGCCGGCCGCCCGCGACTGGCCGGACTTCGAGCGCCGGATGACCGCCCACTACGCCCGCCTCGACGCCCTGGGCGTGGAGTACCGGCCGGCCGACGGGCCCCTGCCCTGGCAGCGCCGCCCCGGTGTCGTCGGCCGTCCCAAGGCCGGGCCGCCGCCGATCGTGTGATCCGGCCCGGAAGTTTTCCACAGGCCGCCCGACGGGCTGACACCGTGTCCGCGTAGCGTGGCAACAGCCTCGAACGATGGCAATTCCGGCACAGCGGAGAATCCCGGCGCAGCCGTATCTTCGCCCCGGGGCGGGCGGATCGGTACTTCGTGGACCCTCGCGTCGGCCACCGCGGAAGATGTGCCAGAGTTGCCACGTCCGGGCTGTCAGCACGTACGGTACGGCTACCGCGTGACGGAGGAAGGCCGGGAAGGGGCAGCTGCGTGAGCACGTATGCACAGCAGGCGGCGGAGAACGTCACGCTGCCGTCCTCGCTCGACGAGGCGGTGGAGGCGCTCGCCGCCATGCCCAGCGCCGTGCCCGTGGCCGGCGGCACCGACCTGATGGCGTCCGTCAACTCCGGGCAGCTGCGCCCCGCCGCGCTGGTGGGCCTCGGCCGGATCAGCGAGATCCGCGGCTGGCAGTACGCCGACGGGGCCGCGCTGCTCGGCGCCGGTCTGACCCACGCGCGCATGGGCCGCCCCGACTTCGCCGCGCTGATCCCCGCGCTGGCCGCCGCCGCCCGCTCGGCCGGCCCGCCGCAGATCCGCAACGCCGGCACCCTGGGCGGCAACATCGTCTCGGCCGCCCCCACCGGCGACGCGCTGCCGGTGCTGGCCGCGCTGGAGGCCGGCGTGATCCTGGCCGGCCCCGAGGGCGACCGCGAACTGCCGGTCAGCCACCTGCTCACCGGCATGGACCCGCTGCGCCCCGGCGAGCTGCTGGCCTTCGTCCGCATCCCGCTGCTGCACGCCCCGCAGACCTTCCTCAAAGCCACCGGCCGCACCGGCCCCGGCCGCGCGATCGCGTCCGTGGCGCTGGTGGTGGACCCGGCCCGGCGCCAAGTGCGCTGCGCGGTCGGCGCGGTCGCCCCGGTGCCGCTGCGCCCGCTGGAGGCCGAGCACTGGGTGGCCGGGCTGATCGACTGGGACGGCGAGCGGAGCCTGGCACCCGAGGCGTGCACCGCCTTCGGGGAGTACGTGGCCGCCGCCTGCATCCCCGACCAACCGGGGGTCGAACTGCCGCCCGCCGCCGTCCAGCTGCGGCGTACCGTGGCCGCACTGTCCCGCCGAGCGCTCGGGAGGGCCCTGGCATGACCGACCAGCCGCACGGGCCGGGCGCGCCCGGCAACTCCGGGTCGTGGCAGCCCGTGCCGGGGGGCGGGGACTACGACCCCGACCAGACCATGCACGTCTCCTTCGCCGCGCAGCTGCCGCCCGAGCCGCTGCCGGGGGAGGATCCGCTGAGCGCCCACGGCCCGGCGGGGCCCGGCGGTGCGGGCGGGTCCGAAGGCCCGGCCGACGCCATCACCCAGTGGTCGATCCCGGTCATCAGGGACGAGCCGGAGGGCGACTCGGCGGAGTTCCCGCTCGGTTCGTACACCTCCCCCTGGGAGCAGGCCCCTTCGCCCGGGGCCACCCAGTCCTTCCCGGCCGGCATGTTC
>NZ_FMCH01000323.1 GCF_900091855.1 Streptomyces sp. DvalAA-14 | reverse complement strand
CACCAGCGGGCCCGCGGCCGCAGCGGACCCGGGCTGGTGGTGCGCCGCGACGATCTGCGGCAGGCCGTACGCGAGGGCCGCGAGGGCAATCTGGTGCTGTTCGTGGTGGACGCGTCCGGCTCGATGGCGGCGCGGCAGCGGATGGGCGCGGTCAAGGGCGCGGTGCTGTCGCTGCTGCTGGACGCGTACCAGCGGCGCGACAAAGTCGGGTTGATCACCTTCCGGGGCGCCACCGCCGAGTTGGCGCTGCCGCCGACCTCCTCGGTGGACACCGGCGCCGCGCGGCTGGCGAAGCTGCCGACCGGTGGCCGCACACCGCTGGCCGCCGGGCTGCTGAAGGCGCACGAGGTGCTGCGGATCGAGCGGTTGCGGGACGCCTCGCGCCGGCCGCTGCTGGTCGTGGTGACCGACGGCCGGGCGACCGGCGGCCCCGAACCGGTGGCACTCGCCGCCCGGGCCGCCCGGCTGCTGGCCGCCGCGGGTACCGCCGCGGTGGTGGTGGACTGCGAGTCGGGCCCGGTCCGGCTCGGCCTGGCGGCCTCGCTCGCGGAGGAGTTGGGCGGCGTCGCGGTGACGCTGCGGGAGCTGCGGGCGGACACCGTGTCCGCGCTCGTCAAGGACGTACGGAGGGCCGCCTGATGCCGCAGGGACAGCCGAGTGTGGTGCCGGCGGACGGTCTGACGACCCGTCAGCGGCGCAATCGGCCGCTGACGATCGTGCACACCGGCGTGGGCAAGGGCAAGTCGACGGCCGCGTTCGGTCTCGCGCTGCGGGCCTGGAACCAGGGCTGGCCGATCGGGGTGTTCCAGTTCGTGAAGTCGGCCAAGTGGAAGGTCGGTGAGGAGCGGGCCCTGCGCGTGCTGGGCGCCTCCGGCGAGGGCGGCACGGTCGCCTGGCACAAGATGGGCGAGGGCTGGTCGTGGGTGCAGCGGACCGTCGAGCAGGAGGTGAGCAGCGAGGAGGCCGCCCGGGAGGGGTGGGCGCAGGTCAAGCGGGATCTGGCGGCCGAGACGTACCAGCTGTACGTGCTCGACGAGTTCGCGTATCCGATGCACTGGGGATGGGTGGACACCGCCGAGGTGGTGGCGGTGCTGCGGGACCGGCCCGGCAGCCAGCACGTGGTGATCACCGGCCGCAACGCGCCGGCCGCGCTGGTGGAGGCGGCCGATCTCGTCACCGAGATGACCAAGGTCAAACACCCCATGGACGCGGGCCAGAAGGGCCAGAAGGGGATCGAGTGGTGACCTCCGTCCCGCGTCTGGTGATCGCCGCGCCCTCCTCGGGCAGCGGCAAGACCACGGTCGCCACCGGCCTGATGGCGGCCTTCGCCGGACGCGGCCTCGCCGTCTCCCCGCACAAGGTCGGCCCCGACTACATCGACCCGGGCTACCACGCCCTCGCCACCGGCCGTCCCGGCCGCAATCTCGACCCCTACCTGTGCGGGACGCACCAGATCGCCCCGCTGTTCCTGCACGGCGCGGCGGGCTGCGGACTCGCAGTGGTGGAAGGCGTGATGGGCCTGTTCGACGGCGCCTCCGGACACGGCGAGCTCGCCTCCACCGCGCAGGTCGCCAAACTCCTGCGCGCGCCGGTGGTCCTGGTGGTGGACGCCTCCTCGCAGGCCCGCTCGGTCGCCGCCCTGGTGCACGGTTTCGCCTCCTGGGACCCGGCGGTGCGGCTCGGCGGTGTCATCCTCAACAAGGTCGGCTCACCCCGTCACGAGGAGGTCCTCCGGGCCGCCCTCGACGAAGCCGGCGTGCCCGTCCTCGGCGCCCTCCACCGCGCGCCCGACCTGCACGTCCCGTCCCGGCACCTGGGCCTGGTGCCCGCGGCCGAGCGGGCCGTCCAGGCGGGCGACTGGGTCCGCGCCGCGGCCGAGCGCGTCCGGGCGTCCTGCGACCTGGAGTCCCTGCTGGCGCTGGCCCGCAGCGCGCCGCCGCTGTCCGAGCAGCCGTGGGACCCCCAGGTGTCGCGGCCGGAGGTCCCGCACGGTGCGCGCCCGGTGGTCGCCATGGCGACGGGCCCGGCCTTCACCTTCGGCTACCGCGAGCAGTCCGAACTCCTGGCCGCCGCCGGCGCGGACGTGGCGCCGTTCGACCCGCTCGCCGCCGAAACCCTCCCGGCGGGCGCCGCCGGGGTCGTGCTCGGCGGCGGCTTCCCCGAACTCCACGCCGACGCCCTGTCCGCCAACACCCGCCTCCGCAAGGAGATCGCCGCCTTCCCCGGTCCGATCGCGGCCGAATGCGCGGGCCTGCTCTACCTGGCGCGGGACCTGGACGGCGTCCCCATGTGCGGTGTGCTGGACGCCACCGCCACCATGACCGACCGCCTCACCCTGGGCTACCGGGAAGCGGTCGCGCTCGGCGACAGCGTCCTGGCGGCGGCCGGCACCCGGCTGCGCGGCCACGAGTTCCACCGCACCCGGCTGGAGCCGGCCGGCGGCCGCCACCCGGCCTGGGGCTTCACGCATCCCGAACGCCGCACCGAGGGCTTCGCGGAGAACAACGTGCATGCCTCCTACCTGCATGTGCACTGGGCAGCCGAGCCGTCCCTGGCCCGGCGTTTCGTCGAGAGGTGTGCCCCATGGCCATGCGACTGACCGGCGTCGGGGTCGGACCCGGCGACCCCGAACTGGTGACCGTGAAGGGCGTGCGCGTCCTGCGGGCCGCGGGGGCCGTGGTCGTCCCGGTCATGGACAGCGGCGAACTCGGCCGCGCCGAGGCGACCGTACGGCACTACGTGCCCGAATCCGCCGTCGTGCGGGTGGTGTTCGCGCTGAACGAACGTACCGACCGGGCCCGCCGGGAGGCCGCCTGGGACGCCGCGGGCGCCCGGGTCGCCGAACTGCTGCGCGCGCACGGCACGGTGGCGTTCGCCACCATCGGCGACCCCAATGTGTACTCGACGTTCACCTATCTGGCCGGCACGGTGTCCGGACTGCTCGGCGACGGTGAGCCGCTGACGGTCGAGACGGTGCCGGGCATCACCGCGATGCAGGATCTGGCGGCGCGCAGCGGGGCCGTACTGGCCGAAGGCACCGAGCCGTTGACGCTGGTGCCGGTGACGGCGGGGGCCGCGGTGCTCAAGGACGCCCTGGAGGGTCCCGGCACGGTCGTGGCCTACAAGTTCGGCCGGCTGGCCGCGGAGGTCGCCGCGGCGCTGCGGGCGACCGGGCGGACCGAGGGCGCGGTCTGGGGCAGTTCGCTGGGGCTGCCCGAGGAGTCGATCCGGTCGGCGGCCGAACTGCCCGACGGACCACTGCCGTATCTGTCCACACTGATCGCGCCCGCCCGGCGCGACGGCGGCCGGGGAGGAAAGCTGTGAGCGGCAAGGTGACGATCGTGGGCGCGGGCCCGGGAGCGGCGGATCTGCTGACCTTCCGGGCGGCCCGGGCCATCGCCGAGGCCGATGTGGTGATCTGGGCGGCCAGCCTGGTGCAGGCCGAGGTGCTGCGGCACGCCCGGCAGGGCGCGGAGATCCTCGACTCGGCGACGATGTCGCTGGAGGACGTGGTGGCGGTCTACGGCCGCGCGCACCGCGAGGACTTGAAGGTGGCGCGGATCCACTCCGGCGACCCGGCGCTGTGGGGCGGCACCCAGGAGCAGGTCGACCGGTGCGGCGCGCTCGGCATCGAGGTGGAAATCGTGCCGGGTGTGTCGTCGTTCTCGGCGGTCGCGGCACTGGCCGGGCGGGAGTTGACGATCCCGGAGGTGGCGCAGTCGGTGATCCTGACCCGGCTGGGCGGCGGCAAGACGCCGATGCCGCCCGGCGAGGAGGTGCGAGAGTTCGCCCGGCACGGCACGACGATGGCGGTGTTCCTGTCCGCGGCGCGGTCCGGGCAGCTCGCCGCGGAGCTGCTGGAGGGCGGCTACCCCACCGACACCCCGGTGCTGGTCGCCCACCAGGTGACCTGGCCGGAGGAGTTGCTGCTGCGCTGCACGATCGCGACGCTCGAAGAGACCGTCAAGGCGCACAAGTTGTGGAAGCACACGCTCTTCCTGGTGGGGCCGGCGCTGTCGGCGTCCGGGACCCGCTCGCATCTCTACCACCCGGGGCACTTCCACGGCTTCCGGCGGGCCGACCCGGCCGCTCGGCGTGAGTTGCGCGAGTCCCGTGGCTGAACGGGTGATCACGGTTGTCGGCGCGGGTACCGGCGGACCCGCGCCGTCGCTGCCGGACGGCGACGCGGTGCCGGACGCGGGTCTGGTGGTGGGCGCGGCACGCCATCTGGAGTCCGCCGCATGGCCCGCCGGAGTCCGGCGGCTGGTGCTCGGGCCGCTGGCGCCCGCCCTCGACGCGATCGAGGCGCACCTCACGGAAGGCCGCGGACCGGTCGTGGTGCTGGCGTCCGGCGACCCCGGGTTCTTCGGCATCGTCCGCGCGCTGGGCGAGCGGTTCGGGCCGGCCGCGCTGGAGGTACGGCCCTCGTCGCCGTCGGTCGCGGTCGCCTTCGCCCGGCTGGGCCTGAGCTGGGACGACGCCGTGGTGGTGAGCGCCCACGGACGCGACCTGCGCACCGCGGTGAACGTCTGCCGGGCGCACCGCAAAGTCGCGGTCCTGACCGGGCCGGGCGCCGGGCCCGGGGAACTGGCGGCGGCGCTGGACCGGGCCGGCGTCACCCGGGAGTTGGTGGTCGCCGCCGGGCTCGGCACGGAGTCGGAGACCGTGCAGCGGCTCTCCCCCCGGGCCGCCGCCGGACGCGACTGGCCCGACGCGGTGTCCGTGGTGCTGTGCCTCGGCCCGCAGCGGGAGCTGGTGGCCGCGCGGCCCCGTACGCTGGCCGGCCCGCCGCCCGCGCCGGCCGGCTGGGCGCTGCCCGAGGACGCGTTCGCGCACCGCGACTCGATGGTCACCAAAGCCGAGGTCCGCGCCCTCGCCCTGGCCCGGCTCGGGCCGCGCACGGGCGAGCTGGTCTGGGACATCGGGGCCGGCTCCGGCTCGGTGGGCGTGGAGTGCGCGCGGTTCGGCGCGGCGGTGGTCGCGGTCGAGCGTGATCCGCGGGACGCGGCCCGGGTGCGGGCCAACGCCGCCGCGCACGGGGTGGACGTCGCCGTGATCTGCGGCGCCGCGCCGGAGGTGCTCGGTGAACTGCCCGATCCCGACGCGGTGTTCGTCGGCGGCGGCGGGCAAGAGCTGGCCGCGATCGTGGCGGAGTGCGGGCGGCGCGCGCGGCGCTGCGTCGTGGTGACGTTGGCGGCGGTGGACCGGGTGGCCGAGGTGCGGGCCGCGCTGCGGTCGGCCGGCCTGGTACCGGACGGGGTGCTGCTCCAGTCCTCCCGGCTGGCGCCGCTGCCCGGCGAGGTCGTCCGGCTGGCGGCCGGCAATCCGGTGTTCGTTCTGTGGGGCAGCCGCCCCGCGGTGGTGGAAGGGGCGCACGCATGATCGGGCTCATCTCGGCGACGGCGGCAGGGCGACGCGGCTGCGAGCGGCTGGCGGCCGCCTGGCCGGACCGGACCCGGCGGTACGACGGCCCGGTCCGCGAGGTGCTGCCGGCCGCCTTCGCGGAGTGCGACCAGCTGGTCCTCTTCCTGGCGACCGGCGCGGCCGTCCGGCTGCTCGCCCCGCTGCTGACCACCAAGCAGGCCGACCCGGCGGTGGTCACCGTCGACGAGGCCCACCGCCACGCGATCGCCCTCCTCGGCGGCCACGCCTCCGCCGCGAATGCCTTGGCGGCGGCCCTGACCCCTCTCCTCGGCACCGCCCCCGTCATCACCACGGCCACCGACGCGGCCGGCCTCCCGGCTCTGGATCTCCTCCCCTACCCCGCCGAGGGCGCCCTCCCCGCGGTGACCCGCGCCCTGCTGGACGGCGAACCCGTCACCCTCCGCACCGACGCGGTCTGGCCCCTGCCCCCGCTCCCCCTCACCCCGGAGCCTCCCGCCCCCGCGGGGGTCCCGGCAGAACCGGCCTCCCCCACCGCACCCGCCGGCACGGCACCGCCGACACCCGCCACCCCGCTCCCCACCGCCGCGGCGGACCAGAGGGACGAGCCCGTCCCCGCCTTCGCCGGGGTACCTGGTGTGGGTGACCGATCGGATGGTGGGCGGCGGTGCGCGCACCGTGGTGGTGCGGCCGCCCTCGTTGGTGGTCGGGGTCGGGGCGAGTCGGGGGGTGGGGGTGGCGGAGGTTGTCGGGCTGGTGGAAGGGAGTCTGGCGGCGGCGGGGCTCGCGGCCCGGAGTGTGGTCGCGTTGGCGACGGTTGCCGCGAAGGCCGGTGAGGCGGGGATCGTCGGGGCCGCCGAGAGGCTGGGGGTGCCGTTGCTGACGTATGCGGCGGCGGACCTGGCGCAGGTCGCCGTACCGAATCCGTCGGCCGCGCCGCTCGCCGCGGTGGGGACGCCGTCCGTGGCGGAGGCGGCCGCGCTGCTGGGGGCGCCCGGCGGTGAACTCGTCGTGCAGAAGCGGAAGTCGGCGATGGCCACGGTGGCCGTCGCGCGCCGCCGGCCGCGCGGGCGGCTGGCCCTGGTGGGCCTCGGCCCCGGGGCGCGGGACCTGATGACGCCGCGGGCGGTGGCGGAGCTGCGGCGGGCCTCGGTGGTCGTGGGGCTGGACCAGTACGTGGACCAGGTCCGCGACCTGCTCGCGCCCGGCACCCGGGTACTGGAGTCGGGGCTGGGCGCCGAGGAGGAGCGGGCCCGCAGCGCCGTCGCGCAGGCCCGCGCGGGGCACGCGGTCGCCCTGATCGGCAGCGGGGACGCGGGGGTCTACGCCATGGCCTCGCCGGCGCTGGCCGAGGCCGGCGACGACATCGACGTGGTGGGTGTCCCCGGCGTGACCGCCGCGCTGGCCGCCGCCGCGCTGCTGGGCGCCCCGCTCGGCCACGACCATGTGTCGATCAGCCTGTCCGACCTGCACACCCCGTGGGACGTGATCGAGCGCCGGGTGCGGGCCGCCGCCGAGTCCGACCTGGTGGTGACGTTCTACAACCCGCGCAGCCGGGGCCGCGACTGGCAGCTCCCCAAGGCGCTGTCGATCCTGGCCGGGCACCGCGCCCCGGCCACCCCGGTCGGCGTCGTACACGCCGCGTCCCGGCCGGACGAGCGCGCCGAGGTCACCACCCTGGCCGCCCTGGACGTGACGACCGTCGACATGGTCACCGTCGTGACCGTCGGCAATACCGCCAGCCGGGAGATCGCCGGCCGGATGGTCACCCCGCGCGGCTACCGCTGGCAGTCGTGATCCCGACCACCCCCTGGAGCCGCCGCGTGCGCCGTACGATCCACCCCATCGAGCAGGAGTCGTACCGCATCCTGCGCTCCCGCCTGGACACCTCCGCGCTGCCGCCGCTGCGCCGCGCGGTGCTGGAGCGGGTGATCCACGCCAGCGCCGACCTGGAGTACGCCGCCGATCTGGTCGCGGACGAGGAGCAGTTGCGGCAGGCGCACACCGCGCTGCACGCGGGGGCCCCGATCGTCGCGGATGTCGAGATGGTGGCCGCGGGCATCACCGCCCGCCCGGCGCTCTGCCGGCTCGCGGGCGCGCAGGCCGGTGCCGGGCTGACCCGCAGCGCGCACGCGATCCGGCTGGCGTACGCCGAGGTCGGGCCCGGCGCGGTGTGGGTGATCGGCAACGCGCCCACCGCTCTGGAGGAGTTGCTGGCGCTGGACGCGGCCCCGGCACTGGTGATCGGGCTGCCGGTCGGCTTTGTGGGCGCGGCCGAGAGCAAGGCGCACTTGCGGGCGTCCGGACTGCCCGCGGTCAGCAACCTGTCGGAGAAGGGCGGCTCCGCGGTCGCCGCGGCAGCGCTCAACGCCCTGCTCTACGTCCCGTACCCGCTGGCGGAGCCCGCGCCGGACGCGGCACCCGAAGCCGCTACGCACCTCGAGGAGAACGCCCAGTGAATCCCCCCGCCCTCCTGATCGTCGGCCACGGCACCCGTGACGAGGCCGGCGCCGACGCCTTCCGCGCCTTCGTCGCCCAACTCGGCGCGGCGCACCCCGAACTGCCGGTGGGCGGCGGCTTCATCGAGCTGTCGCCGCCGCCGCTGGCGGACTCGGTACGGGACATGGTGGCCGCGGGCGTGCGGGAGTTCGCCGCGGTGCCGCTGGTGCTGGTGTCCGCCGGACACGCCAAGGGCGACATCCCGGCCGCGCTGGCCCGCGAGGAGCAGCGGCACCAGGGCACGTCGTACGCCTACGGGCGCCCGCTGGGCCCGCACCCGAACCTGCTCACCGTGCTGGAGCGGCGGGTGGACGAGGCGCTGGACGGGGCGGACCGGGCGCAGACCACGGTGCTGCTGGTGGGCCGCGGGTCCACCGATCCGGACGCCAACGCCGAGGTGTTCAAGGTGGCGCGGCTGCTGTGGGAGGGCCGCGGCTACGCGGGCGTGGAGACCGCCTTCGTCTCGCTGGCCGAGCCGTCCGTGCCGGCCGGCCTCGACCGCTGCCGGCTGCTGGGCGCACGCCGGGTGGTGGTCCTGCCGTACTTCCTGTTCCCCGGGGTGCTGCCGGACCGGGTGCGGGACCAGGCCGCCGCGTGGGCGGGCGCGCACGAGGGGCCGCAGGTGCGCTGCGCCGGCGTGATCGGGCCCGAACCGGAGCTGGCCGACCTGGTGATGGAGCGCTATCGGGAGACGCTCGGGGGTGATCTGCGGATGAACTGCGACTCGTGCGTCTACCGGATCAAGATGCCCGGCTTCGAGGACCGGGTCGGCGCCCCGCAGCAGCCGCACCACCATCCGGACGACCCGGCCCACACCCATGGCCACCCGCATGCGCACACCCGCTGACCCGGCCGCGCCCGGCGACTTCGACCTGCGGCACCACGGGGACGCCGAGGTCGGGGCCGGTCTGGTCGACCTCGCCGTCAACGTCCGTACCGGGACGCCGCCGCGGTGGCTGGCCGAGCGGATCGCCGCGTCGCTGACCGGACTTGCCGCCTATCCGGACGGCCGGGCGGCCCGGCACGCGGTGGCCGCCCGGCACGGCCGGCCGGATCCGGAGGTGCTGCTGACCTCGGGCGCCGCGGAGGCGTTCGTCCTGCTCGCGCGATCGCTGACGCCGCGTCACGCCGTGGTGGTGCACCCGCAGTTCACCGAGCCGGAGGCGGCACTGCGCGCCGCCGGGCACCCGGTCGAGCGGGTGCTGCTGACCGAAGCGGACGGCTTCCGGCTGGACCCCGCGGCGGTGCCGGCGGCGGCCGATCTGGTGGTCGTCGGCAATCCGACCAACCCGACCTCGGTGCTGCATCCGGCGGCGCTGCTACGGCAGTTGGCCCGCCCCGGCCGCACCCTGGTGGTGGACGAGGCGTTCATGGACGCGGTGCCCGGCGAGCGGGAGTCCCTGGCCGGGCGGCGGGCGGTACCGGGCCTGCTGGTGCTGCGCAGCCTGACCAAGACCTGGGGGCTGGCCGGCCTGCGGATCGGATACGTGCTGGGCGAGCCGGAGGTGATCACCCTGCTGGCGCGGGCGCAGCCGCTGTGGGCGGTGTCGACGCCGGCGCTGGCCGCGGCGCGGGCCTGCATGGAGCCCGCGGCGCTGGCCGAGGCGGAGCGGGCGGCCGGGACGGTCGATGCGGACCGCCGGTATCTCCTCGGCCGGCTGCGGGAGTTGGCGGATCCGGCGGGGGCGGGAGTGGAGGTGGCGGTGGCGGGCGACGCTCCGGCGGCGCCCTTCGTGCTGCTCCGGCTGCCGGGCGCGGCCGGGGTCCGGCTGCGGCTGCGTGAGCTGGGCTACGCGGTGCGCCGCGCCGACACCTTCCCGGGCCTCGGCCCGGACTGGCTGCGGATCGCGGTCCGCGACCGCCGTACCACCGACGGCTTCGTCGCCGCCCTGGCCGCTGCTACGGCTCGACGCCCAGGGCGGTGAGGTCGACGCCGCCGAGCACCTGGTGCTCGTAGACATTGGTGAGCCGGGGCGAGTGGTAGGTCAGGTGCCGCTCGTAGAGCAGCGGCACCATCGTGGACGCGGTCATCACCTGCCGGTCGATGGCCTTCCAGGCGGCGGTGGCCCGGGCCGGATCGGTCTGGGCGCCGGCCCGGTCGACCGCGGTGTTGACGCCGGGGTCGTCGAGTCCGGCGTAGTCGGTGGGGCTGCCGGGCTGGATCAGGGCCCGCAGGAAGCCGCCGCCGGTGGGCCAGTCGGCGGACCAACTGGTCAGCACCATGCCCCAGTTCTTGCTCTTGAGCCGTGCCGGGGACTGCAGGGTGTCGTAGAAGGCGGTGGCGTCCACCGCTGTGACCTTGACCTTGATGCCGACGTCCGCGAGGGCGCTGCGGATCGCCTGCATCGCGGCCTCGGTCTTGGCGCTGTTGATGCCGGCCAGCGTGACACCGAAGCCGTCCGGCGCGCCGCAGCCGGCCAGGCTGGTGGTGGCGGCGTCGGGATCGGCGAGGCCGGCTGCGGTGCCGTACGGGGTCGCGTCGGGGTCGTGGCCGTCCGTGGTCGGCGGCAGCATCGTGGTGGCCACATCGCCGCTGTTCGGACCGCCGAAGGCGGTGCGCACCGCGGCGCGGTCGACGGCGTACTGCACGGCCTGGCGGCACTGTTCGTTGTCGAAGGGCGCGACCGAGGTCTGCAGGCTCAGGAAACGGGTGGCGCCGCTGTAGACCAGATCGGTGTCGGCCTTGAGCCGGTCGTCGGCCAGGATCTTGGTCACGGTGGCGTCGCCGGCCCCGCTGGCGTCGATGTCCAGGTCGGCGGTGCCGCTCAGCACCGCGTTGTCCACGGCGGCCTGGTCGGCCAGGAACGTCAGGTCGATGCGGTCGGGCAGCGCCGAGTGGATGGTGTCGGTGGACTGCTTCCAGAACGGGTTGCGCACCAGCTCCAGCGATGTGCCCGGATCGTAGGCGGCGACCTTGTAGGGGCCGCTGCCGACCGGATGGTCCCGGAAGTCCTTGCCGTCGCCGGTGTCCGCCGCCTGCGGGATCGGGGCGCCCATGGACAGCGCCAGCACATAGCGGAAGTCGGCGAACGGCTTGGCGAGGGTGAAGACGACGGTCGCGTCGTCGGGTGTCGCCACCGAGCGCAGGCCGAGCCTGTCCGGGTCGCTGTCCTTGTACGGGCCCGGGTAGTGCTGGCCCTGGTCGAGCAGGTCCACGAAGTAGGAGGGGCCGCTGAAGGCGGCGCGGTCGAAGGTGCGCTCGATCCCGTACTTGATGTCCTGGGACGTGATCGGGGTGCCGTTGTCGAAGGTCAGCCGCGGCTTCAGATGGAAGGTCCAGGTCAGCCCGTTCGGGCTGACCTCGCCGGTGTCGGTCGCGAGGTCGGCGACGAGCCTGCGCCCGCCGGGGCCGGGGGCGGGCGCGTAGTCCACGAGTTTGCGCAGGTAGAGACGCTGTAGATCCCAGGAGGTGGTGTCGTAACTGGCGGCGGGATCGAGCATGCCGGCCGGTGGGAAGTCGGCGACGAGGCGCAGCGTGCCGCCCTTGGTGCTGGAGGGCCGGACCACGGCGCCGAGGCCGCCGTTGAAGCCGCTGCCTTCCTTGCCGCCGTGCAGCTGGAGGGCGGCGTTCCGCACGGGCGGCGCGGTGGTGTGCCGACCGGCGTCGTGGTGGTGGCGGCCGTCGTCCTGGCCGGGGAGGGAGGCGAAGACGGCCATCAGGCCGACGCCGAGCGCCAGGACCGCGGCACCCGCGCCGACCGCGATCCAGCGGCGGCGGGCGCGGTTGCGGGTGCCGTTGCCGTTGCCGTCCGGCGCCGGGACGGGGATCGGGGGGTGCGGGCGGTCGGACGGCGGCGGGGTGCCGAGGGCAGACGGCGCCGGCGGCCGGGACGT
>NZ_FMCH01000659.1 GCF_900091855.1 Streptomyces sp. DvalAA-14 | reverse complement strand
GTGCCCGGCGGCTGCGCCGACCGCGCGGGGTGCGCCCTCTTGGGGGCGCGGGGAACTGCGCGCTCGGCCCGGGTCGGCCCGCAGGTTGTCGCCGGTCGGGTGGGGCTGTTGCTGCCGTGTCCGGGCCACCGGCCGGGGGTGGTTGTCCGTGTTCCCGAGGGGTGCCCGGTGGGGCCCGGACGGGCGCCGTCGGGGCCGCTCGGCGCGAGCCGCCCGGTGTCAACGGGAACACCGGGGCGGGGTAAGGTCATGAGTGGTCGGGGACATCCCATATTTCGCAGCCGGAGAGGGACTCCGGCGACTGAGCGAGGAGATCGGTTCGTGACGATCCGGGTAGGCATCAACGGCTTTGGCCGCATCGGGCGTAACTTCTTCCGCGCCGCCCTGGAGCAGGGCGCGGACATCGAGATCGTGGCTGTCAACGACCTGGGTGACACCGCGACCACAGCGCACCTGCTGAAGTACGACACCATCCTGGGCCGCCTCAAGGCCGAGGTGGTCAGCACCGCCGACACCATCACCGTCGACGGCAAGACCATCAAGGTACTCGCCGAGCGCGACCCCGCCGCCATCAAGTGGGGCGAGCTGGGCGTCGACGTGGTCATCGAGTCCACCGGCATCTTCACCAAGGCCAAGGACGCGGGCAAGCACATCGCCGGCGGTGCCAAGAAGGTCATCATCTCGGCGCCCGCCTCCGACGAGGACATCACCATCGTGATGGGCGTCAACCAGGACAAGTACGACCCCGCCAGCCACCACATCATCTCCAACGCCTCCTGCACCACGAACTGTGTGGCGCCGATGGCGAAGGTGCTGCTGGAGAACTTCGGTATCGTCAAGGGCCTGATGACGACGGTGCACGCGTACACCAACGACCAGCGCATCCTGGACTTCCCGCACAAGGACCTGCGCCGCGCCCGCGCCGCCGCGGAGAACATCATCCCGACCACCACGGGTGCCGCCAAGGCCACCGCGCTGGTCATCCCGGAGCTGGCCGGCAAGCTCGACGGCATGGCCATGCGCGTCCCGGTCCCGACCGGCTCGGTCACCGACCTGGTGGTCGACCTGGAGCGCGAGGTGACCAAGGACGAGGTCAACGAGGCGTTCCTGAAGGCCTCGCAGGGCCAGCTCAAGGGTCTGCTGGAGTACACCGAGGACCCGATCGTCTCCTCGGACATCGTCAACTCGCCGGTGTCCTGCACCTTCGACTCGCTGCTGACCATGGTCCAGGGCGGCAAGACCGTCAAGGTCATCGGCTGGTACGACAACGAGTGGGGCTACTCCAACCGTCTGGTGGACCTCACGGTCTTCGTCGGCAGCCAGCTCTGACCGCGTAACCACCGCATCAGCCACCGCACAGCGATGTGAGAGACAGGGTCCGGACCAGCGCGGCGACGCGCTGTCCGGGCCCTGTTCGCATGACCGCCGGCCGGCTCCGGGGCCGGTCCGGCCGCTCGCCGCATCGCGGTGCAGACCCGTACTCACAGGAGACCCCACTGATGAAGACGATCGACGACCTGATCGCCGAGGGGCACGTCGCGGGCAAGCGCGTGTTCGTCCGCGCCGACCTCAATGTCCCGCTCGACGGCGAGCGCATCACCGACGACGGCCGGATCCGCGCCGCCGTCCCGACCATCACCAAGCTGGCCGACGCCGGCGCCAAGGTGATCGTCGCCTCGCACCTGGGCCGCCCCAAGGGCGAGCCCGACCCGAAGTTCTCCCTGGCCCCGGTGGCCGCGCGGCTCGGTGAGCTGCTGGGCGGCGACCGGCAGGTGGCGTTCGCCGCCGACACCGTGGGCGACAGCGCCCGCGCCACCGTGCGGGACCTGGCCGACGGCCAGATCGCGCTGCTGGAGAATCTGCGCTTCAACGCCGGCGAGACCAGCAAGGACGATGCCGAGCGCGGCGCGTTCGCCGACCGGCTCGCCGAGCTCGCCGACAGCTACGTGGGCGACGGCTTCGGCGCGGTGCACCGCAAGCACGCCTCCGTCTACGACCTCCCGGGCCGGCTGCCGCACGCGGCCGGCGGCCTGATCGCCACCGAGGTCGGCGTGCTCAAGAAGCTCACCGAGGACGTGGCCCGCCCCTACGCGGTGGTGCTCGGCGGCTCCAAGGTCTCCGACAAGCTCGGCGTCATCGACCACCTGCTGGAGAAGGCCGACCGGATCCTGGTCGGCGGCGGCATGGTCTTCACCTTCCTCAAGGCGCAGGGCTACGAGGTCGGCAAGAGCCTGCTGCAGGAGGACCAGATCCCGGTCGTCACCGAGTACCTGCAGCGGGCCGAGGCCAAGGGCGTGGAGTTCGTGCTGCCGGTGGACATCATCGGCGCCACCGAGTTCCCCGACCTGAAGACGAAGGCCCCCGCCTCCCCGGTCACCGCGCCGGTGGACGCCATCCCGGCCGACGTGCTGGGCCTGGACATCGGCCCGGAGTCCCGCAAGCTGTTCGCCGCCAAGCTGGCCGACGCGGCGACCATCTTCTGGAACGGCCCGATGGGCGTCTTCGAGCACCCCGACTTCGCCGACGGGACCCGCGCGGTCGCCCAGGCACTGGTCGACAGCTCGGCCTTCAGCGTGGTCGGCGGCGGCGACTCGGCCGCGGCCGTCCGTATCCTCGGCTTCGACGAGAACGCTTTCGGCCATATTTCCACCGGAGGCGGCGCGAGCCTGGAGTACCTCGAAGGCAAGACGCTGCCCGGCCTCGCCGCCCTGGAGGGCTGAACCACCATGACCGATCAGATCGAGCAGCCGGCCGGGAAGGCCGCCCGCACCCCGCTGATGGCGGGCAACTGGAAGATGAACCTCAACCACCTGGAGGCCATCGCCCAGGTCCAGAAGCTCGCCTTCGCCCTCACCGACAAGGACTACGACGCGGTCGAGGTCGCCGTCCTGCCGCCCTACACCGACCTGCGCTCGGTGCAGACCCTGGTGGACGGCGACAAGCTGAGGATCAAGTACGGCGCCCAGGACCTGTCCCAGCACGACGCCGGCGCCTACACCGGCGAGATCTCCGGCGGCATGCTCGCCAAGCTGAAGTGCACCTTCGTGGTCGTTGGGCACTCCGAGCGCCGCCAGTACCACGGCGAGGACGAGCCGGTGGTCAACGCCAAGATCAAGGCCGCCTTCCGGCACGACCTCACCCCGATCCTGTGCGTCGGCGAGGGCCTGGACATCCGCAAGGCCGGCCGCCAGGTCCCGCACACCCTCGCGCAGCTCGACGGCGCCCTGAAGGACATCCCCGCCGAGCAGGCCGCCACCCTGGTCGTGGCCTACGAGCCGGTCTGGGCCATCGGCACCGGCGAGGTCGCCACCCCGGCGGACGCCCAGGAGGTCTGCTCGGCGATCCGCGGCCGTATCGCCGAGCTCTACGACCAGGCGCTGGCGGACGGGCTGCGGATCCAGTACGGCGGCTCGGTCAAGGCGGGCAATGTGGCCGCCATCATGGCCCAGCCCGATGTGGACGGTGCCCTGGTGGGCGGCGCGGCACTGGACGCCGAGGAGTTCGTCAGGATCGTCCGCTTCCGGGATCAGTGAGCCGCCGGGACCGGTGAACTCCGGGGAACTGTGAAGTACCCTGGCGGGGCCGTGCCGGTGCGCTCGCACCGTCCCGGCCCCGCACCCTCCGGCCCCGTGCCGTAGTCAACCAGTGCCGTCATGTAGTCGAGAGAGTTGGTCCAGCCGTGGTCATCGGGTTCTCCATCGCCCTCATCATCTTCAGCCTGCTGCTTCTGCTGCTCGTGCTGATGCACAAGGGGAAGGGCGGCGGCCTGTCGGACATGTTCGGCGGCGGCATGCAGTCCTCGGTCGGCGGTTCCTCGGTGGCCGAGCGCAACCTCGACCGCATCACCGTGGTGATCGCCCTGCTGTGGTTCGCGTGCATCGTCACGCTCGGCCTGGTGATGAAGTTCCAGAAGTGAGCCGCCGGCGCGGTACGTTCACCGGGTGCGCGGGGCCGCGGGCGAGGTGAACGGGCCGCGCCCGGTGTTCGATTCCGGCCCATCCAGGGATAACTGACGCACCGTCGCGGACGCGACTTATCATGGAACCGCGTCTTGGGATACCGTGCCCTTTCCCGCCAGGCGCGGGTGAATCGGTCTCCGAATGCAGGGCGACCTCGCAGCACCATCACGCAGGGAGTTACGACCGTGGCAAGTGGCAACGCGATCCGTGGCAGTCGGGTCGGTGCGGGGCCGATGGGAGAGGCCGAGCGCGGCGAGTCCGCGCCGCGGCTGCGCATCTCCTTCTGGTGCTCCAACGGGCACGAGACCCAGCCGAGCTTCGCCAGCGACGCGCAGATCCCGGAGACCTGGGACTGCCCCCGCTGCGGATTCCCGGCCGGGCAGGACGAGGAGAACCCGCCGGCGCCGCCGCGCACCGAGCCGTACAAGACGCACCTCGCCTACGTGCGGGAGCGCCGCTCGGCGGCCGACGGCGAGGCGATCCTGGCCGAGGCGCTGGCCAAGCTGCGCGGGGAGATCTGACCGGTCCGGTCCGATCCGGCCGCCTCTGTCGGCCCGGCGGGTTCGACCGGTCAGCCGCGGCGGCGCGGGCGGACGGCGTGGCCGTCGCCGATGTGCGCCGTCAGGGCGAGGGAAGCGGTCGCCCGCTCGTAGGTGAGCTGGGCGACTCTCGCGTACAGGCAGTCGACGATCAGCAGCACCGAGTGGCGGGTGCCGAAGTTGCCCCGCCGGAAGCTGGTCTCGCCGGAGAAGGACGTCAGGCGTATGTCGGCGGCCTGGGCGATCGGTGAGCGCGGATCACCGGTGACGGCCACCGTGGTGGCGCCCCGGTCGGCGGCCAGCCGCAGCGGCTCCAGGACTTCCCGGGTGCTGCCGGTGTGGGACACCGCGACCACCGCGTCGGAGGGCGTCAGCAGGGCCGCGGAGGTCTCCGCGGCGTGCACCTCGGTCCAGGCGTGGGCGGCGCAGCCGATGCCGAAGAGCCGGGCCTGGGTCTCGTGGGCGACGATCCCGGAGCCGCCGACGCCGTAGACATCGATCCGGCGGGCCCCGGCGAGGGCGTGTGCGGCCCGCTCCAGTGCTTCCCGGTCGAGCTGGTCGGCGGTGTGCCGCAAGGCCCGCAGATCGGCTTCCGCGACTACGCCGATGACATGCTCCAGATCGTCCTGCGGGCCGATCCGCGGGCCCAGCGCGGCGCTCGGCGCCTCGGCGGCCTCGGCGCGGCCCTGTTCCTGGGCCAGCTCGATCAGCAGCTGCTGGTAGGAGTCCAGGCCCAGCGCGCGGCAGAAGCGGGTGACAGTGGCCTGCGAGGTGCCGGTGCGCCGGCCCAGCTCGGCGGCGGAGCCGTGGGTGGCGGCGGCGGGGTCGGCGAGCACCAGTTCGCCGACCTTGCGCAGCGAGCCGGACATCGCGGGGAGGGCGGAGCGGATCAGGGCGGTGATCATGACGACTCGTCTCGTCAGGAGTGGTGCGTCGGGTTGTGCGGGGGTGAATCCATCAACCACCATGCGTGTCGATGAATGAAATCTACAGCCAACCCCTGGTG